>CAZVFJ010000128.1:0-9370 GCA_964625825.1 uncultured Leptospirales bacterium
ATTATAATATCAGGGAAGTAAAGTCAATAAAGAGAGTTTCTCTGTCCGGGATCTATAATTTTATAGCTGAGCGTCGGTGTTGACTGAATTTATATTAACGCTGACTGTTTTTATATCGATGATTATTCACAAAGAGCCGGTGTCAATATTTAGACACTTAAATCAGGCCCTGCCCGACGAATTAAGCATTGGTTTGTACCAATTGATAGCCCCGCCCCGTGAGGGATTAAACAACTCCAGGGGGGAAGATAAACATTAAATTTCTTGAAAAAAGTAGGGAGTCATATATATTCAGTGAAAACTGATACTGCGGGTTCTATAATGGATAAAAGTAATAAAAATAAACTTCTGCGGGAGATTCCACAGGTGGAGAGGCTTCTTCAGGATGAGGAAATTTCTTCCTTTATACCGGAAATAGGGAAGATCAGTGCCGCGGAGTGTGTAAGGCTTGGTGTGAACTCCTACAGGGAACATGTTGTTGCGGGTGGTGACCCTGACCCTTCAAAGCTCAAATCGGAGATTATAGATAGGCTGAAGATAAAATCCTCCGAGAGGCTTCAGCGTGTTATTAACGGCACAGGTATAATTATACATACAAATCTCGGGAGGGCCCCTCTGGGCGAAAATATATTTGAATCCCTTAAACAGAATGTTTCAGGGTACTGTAACCTTGAGTATCATATCCCTTCAAGAAAACGGGGTAAGAGGGGTGGTTTTGCGGAGGAGCTGATCTGCCAGATGACAAAATCTGAAGATGCACTCATCGTGAACAATAATGCCTCCAGCGTGTTTCTTATTCTGAATGAACTGGCAAAGGGAGGGGAGACAATTGTTTCACGCGGGGAACTGATCCAGATTGGCGGAGGGTTCCGCATCCCTGACATTATGAACCAGAGCGGTACGACACTTATTGAAGTGGGCACAACGAATATAACTACGCTTGAAGATTTCCGTCGTGCAATTACGGATGATACAAAGATGATCTTTTCCGCGCACACATCAAATTTCAGGCTGGAAGGATTTACAGAAGCTCCATCACTGAAAGATCTCTCTTCGCTTAAAAATGAGAGGATAATTTTTGTGCGCGATATGGGGAGCGGCAACCTTGTGAATGACTGGATGGCCGGAAGTTTTGAACAGACTGTATACAATGAGACAGCACAGGGCGCGGACCTCGTATGCTTCAGCGGGGACAAGCTACTCGGTGGAGGGCAGGCGGGAATAATTGTCGGCAGGAGAGACCTTGTTGCGAAGCTGAGGAAAAATCCTCTTATGCGTATGCTTCGTGTTGACAAGATTACATATATGATATTACAGGAGACTCTCCTTTCGTACGTGAACGGAAAGTATTCTGAGACAGAGTTATGGCACAGCATTACCCAGGGAGTGGATACGGTTTCACGGCGCACTTCCAGGCTTATCCGGATGTGTGGTGACGGTGCGAAGAGTGTTATAAAGAAGGTGAAGACCCGGTGCGCTTATGGCGGAGGTTCAATGCCCGGTAAGGAACTTGACAGCTTCGGAGTAGAAATTTTACTGCCGGAGTTTTCTCCGGATGAAATATATGATTATTTCATTTCATGCTCGCCGCCTGTTGTGGGTACAGTCAGGGAAGGACGCTATGTTATAGATATGTTCACGGTTTTTGAAAGGGATATGAAGGACCTTGCGGAAGCGATTAAATCATTAATGAATAAAACAGGAAAGTGAAATGTATATAGTAGGGACATCGGGTCATATTGACCACGGGAAGACATCACTCATCCGCGCGCTTACAGGTATAGACTGCGACAGGCTCCCTGAAGAGAAAGAGAGGGAGATGACAATTGATATCGGATTCGCGAGTATTGAGTATCCAAAATTCGGCACTGTCAGTATTATAGATGTGCCGGGCCACGAAAGGTTTATCCGCAACATGGTTGCCGGCGCATGGGGGGTTGACCTGGCTCTTCTTGTTATTGCACTTGATGACGGGTGGATGCTTCAGACTGAGGATCACTTCAGGGTCCTCCAGCTCCTGAATATAGAGAGGCTTATTGTTGTAATAAACAAAATAGATCTAGGCGATGATGAAATGCTTGATATCGTGAAGGAGGAGGTGAAGGAACGGCTCTCACTGACAAGGTATGCCGAATCTGACATTGCGGCAGTTTCAGCGAAAACAGGAGCAGGCGTTGCCGAGCTTAAGGAGCTGATACTTGTTAACCTCCGCAAACTCTCAAAAGCTCCAGACTCCGACAAACCGTATCTCTATATAGACAGGGTGTTTTCCCCTAAAGGTGTTGGTACAGTTATTACAGGTACTCTGAAAAACGGAATATTTAAGGATAATGAAACAGTTATACTCCTCCCGCTGAAACGTGAAGTTAAGATAAAAAAGATTGAAAGCCATTTCCGTGAATTGCAGGAGGGGGTCCCTTCACAGAGGACGGCTCTTAACCTTACGGGAGTATCGCAGGATGAACTTGAACGCGGAGATATTGTATGCAGGCCGAACTTTTTTACTGAAAGTGACAATATACTCGCATGGTTTCGGCCCCTTGATAAAAAGAAAAAGGTACGTAATAACACATATGTTGAAGTGCTTACCGGTACTGATTCGGCAACAGGGAAACTGATTATTATAAATGAAGCAGGCAAAGAAGAGAGCGAATTTCCCGTGAGAATACATTTTGATGAAAAGTCTGACTTCTATCCCGGGCAGCCATTTGTTATTACAAATCCCGGAGGATACAGGATTATAGGAGGGGGGAGAGTTATTCTGCCGGACTATAATCCCGAGAGGCATAAGAAGATAATAAAGGAGCACACGGCTCTCCTTAAGTCGTTTTCAACCTCTGAAGTGTTAAGTTTTAACATAGCTGTAAATGGATGGATTAAACGTGACCGAATTTTCTCAATGCTCCCCGCGGGTAAAAAGGCAATAGAGCGTATTCTGACTGAGCTTGAAGGGAGCGGAGATATTATTATCAGGAATGATGTCCTCTTCTGGAAAGACTATTACTCCTCATCAAACGAAAAAATGAAGAGTGTAATAAAAAGCAAACTCGGCCCGAACCTGAAAGAGATCTCTGATTCCGCGGGAGTCCCATTTGAAATATGTTCGCTCCTTATAAAAGATATTGTGGCTGCCGAAACACTTGTTGAAAAAGAAGGTAGATATTTTACTGCTGATTCAATCACCCCTGATAACCTTCCTGATTCGAAGAAGAGAATTCTTGCCGACGTTCTTAAAAACGGAGGCGAGGGAGTTGAACTGGACAAGCTGAAAGACGATATAATGAAGAAAGAGGTAAAGGATCTTATAAAGCTCGACTTTCTTGTGAGCCTTGACGGAAATATTATTTATCACAGGGATATTTACAATGGTATGAAGAAAAAGGTTCTTGATCTCTTTGATTCACGCGACAAGATTACAGTGCCTGAGGCAAAGGATGCTGTCGATCTTTCGAGAAAATATATTCTCCCGCTTCTTAACAGGATGGAGTCTGAGGGACTGATCAAGAGGCTTGGTGATTTTAGGATTAAGGTGTAATCATGTTCCTTGCGATAGATATAGGAAATACAACAACAATGCTGGGGCTCTTTCAGTCCGGTTCTGTTAAGCCTGAAAAAACATTCAGGTACAAAACAGATAAGAGGGGGGATGACTCTGAACTTACTTCGGCTATCAGGATGGCCTTACGGAGTTATGCCGATTTTGAAGTCCTTGAAGCAGAGGTTACAGGGATTGCATTTTCAAGCGTTGTTCCTGAACTGAACAGTTCATATAAGAGGGTATGCAAAAGACTTTTTTTGATTGAACCGTTTGAGATAAGCCCTCAAAGCAGGTTGTCGATCTCAATAAATTATAAAGACCTGAAGCAACTCGGAATAGACAGAATTGTAAATGTTGAAGCCGCATACCATGAATATGGGACAGGGTGTATTGTTGTGGATATAGGTACTGCCGCGACATTTGATATTCTCAATCATGAAGGATGCTTCGACGGAGGGCTCATATCTCCGGGCATTGGTACTACAATCAAGGCCCTTGCTGACGCCGCATCAAACCTTCCGGAGATCGTTTTTGAAATGCCTGACGAGCTTGTTGCCCGGGATACTGTTAACGCGATAAAGTCAGGTTTTTACTATGGGTGGGTATCGATGGTTGAGGGAATTTGCGGCAGGATTGAGGCTCTCTACGGGAAAGAGTTCAGAATAATATTAACAGGCGGATTCGCAGTCAGGATGCGTGAGGGATTTAAAAGAGAAATTATAATTGATCCGGACCTGACAATGCGAGGAATAAAGTATATATTTGATAACAGAGTATTATGAGATGGACAGAGGCTGAAGTGTGAGAGGATAATTATGAAAAAACCATACATTTATTTTAAATTTTTAGGGATACACTCCTTCATAGACACACTGGATAATTCCGGTACGGAATATAAACTCTTTGAGGATGATTTATCATCACTCTTCAGCAGGCATGAGGAGACCCTGAACAGTGATGATACTGTAACAATAGGTATACTCACCAGGGAGGGACAGGAGGTTTTCTTTGCTGAAGTCGGGATTAAGATTACAAAGAGTTTCAGATCATACTTTGTATTTATTTTTACTCATCATCCCACTTTGGATGATATGGAGAGCGTGGTACAGGGCCTTGAAGGTCTGATTAGTGAAAATCTTGATAAAATTGATCCTACGGAGATAAGCAGAAACCTTCAGAACCCGTCAGGCGGGCACACTATTAATTAAAAAATCCCGCCAGGGCGCCAGGCCGTAAAGTAGTATTTAATCTTTTTCTTTCTGCCTTAAGGGCGATTATTCCTGTATTTTGAATAAAAATTAGCTTCAATAGCTTGCTGCAATAGTAATAATTACATAATATATAAGCGGAATGAATATCGCAGGGAGGAGGTTCCCGGCCTTAATCCTCCTCAGGTCAAGAAGGTTTATTCCTATTGCTATAATCAGTATACTCCCCACAAGTGATGTCTGAGATATAACATCAGGTGTAAGCCAGGGCTTGATTAAACCCGCCATCAGTGTAATTGCACCCTGGTATATGAATACAGGGATAGATGAGAACGCTACACCAATACCCATTGTTGCCGCAAAGATCACAGCGATTATACCGTCAAGTATTGATTTTGCGAAAAGGGTTGAGGTATCTCCGGTAAGTCCATCCTCGAGAGAGCCGACAATAGCCATTGCCCCTACGCAGAACACGAGGCTCCCTGTAATAAATCCCTGCGCAAATGTTCCGCTGCCGGCAGCGAATTTACTCTGGAACCAGTTTCCCATCCTTTCAAGTTTATCTTCTATATTAAAAAATTCTCCTGCGAATCCCCCGATCACAAGGCTGAATATCATCATCATGATAAATTCCCTATCGAGCTTTCCACTCTCGGCAACTCTGTACATTCCCTGGAGGGAACCTGAAATACCGATCATAAGAACAGATAAACCTATAGCCTGCATTATAGTATTCCTGTATCTTTCAGGGAGCCCGTTTTTAAGCAGGGCGCCTGTGCTCCCGCCTGCTATTATTGCAGCCGCATTAATAATTGTTCCAAGGCCGATCATAGATTTTTATCCTTATCTGTTGAGTAATTAAGAGATGTTCTAAAAATAATATTATATTTTTTAGTGTAAAATTAAGAATTATATACTCCCGCCGCCTTCGGCGGCGGGAGTAATAGAGCATTTTTTACCAGAAATAACTTAAGGAATAAATACTGTATTATAATTATTGATATCGTTATTATGAATAGTTTCTGTGTCAATAATATATGAGGGGATAACAGGAGCAATGAGAAGGGAAAAGTAGAAAATTTAAAAAAAGATAAAAAATTTTTTTTTGCAGTTTTTTTATTATTTTATTAGCAGGAAATAGTGCACTTTATTAGAGATAATTTTCTGGATTATGTCACAATATGAGCATTGGCGATTTGTTTTCTAAAAAAAAATTTATGATTAAAACAGGTGAGGGATCTACTAAAATTTGAGTTTTCCACAAAGTTATCCACATTATCCACAAAGAAATTATTGATGTTCATTAATTTCCGAAATTAATTTCCCGTATAACAGTTAAATATTTAATAATTTTATAAAACCTGATTTTTATATGAGACATAACTCATTATCTCCTGATAAAATCAGGGATTACTTTGCAGAATTTTAGTTAATTACAGCGATTTTTATCAAAAACTTTTTAATCCTTTAAAATCTGTTTTGTGATACATAAAAATATTTTTGTTAACTTTATTTCTCTGTGGATAACTTTTTGAAATGTCTCATTAACTATATGATGTATAGAGTCTGAGACTATTTTTGTTATTGATTTGTTTTATTTTTGACTTGCACGGGTATTCATAATTATATAGAAAGCTCAAAGAAAGTTTAGAGGTATGTGAAGATGGATAATGCAGTTCTTTTTGATGTTCAGAATAGTATAGCAATTATAACTCTTAACAGGCCGGAAAGGAGAAACTCAATCAACAGGGCGCTTCTTTCAGGTTTATATGATTCAATTGATGAAGTTTCAAGGAATGAAGAAATAAAGGCGGCTATAATTACGGGAAGTGGAAAGTCATTCTGTTCAGGTATAGATCTTTCTGTTATAGGGAAAGAAAATTTATTTGATGTAAGAGGGAATGGGATTGACCTTCCTGATGTTTTCGGTGCATGCCGCAAGCCGATTATCGGGGCTGTTAACGGCCACGCAATCACGGGGGGGTTTGAGATTGCCCTTAACTGTGATTTTCTTATAGCATCAGAAAACGCAATGTTTGCTGACACTCACGCGAAAGTCGGTATTCACCCGGGATGGGGGATGACTCAACTCCTTCAGCAGGCTGTGGGTATGAGAATGGCGAAGCAAATGTCACTTACATGCCAGTTTATAAATGCCGGGCAGGCGCTGAAGCACGGCCTGGTAAATGAAGTGGTGCCTCACGATGATCTTATGAAGAGGACTCTTGAGATTGCTGCACAGATATGCGAGAACAGATATGATATGGTATTGACCGTAAGGGACCTGATAAATTACAGGGATACAGCCTCAATGGGGCAGGCTTTAGCTCATGAAAGGGAAAGGTTCAGAAGGTTTGTGAAGAAGAATATGCCTAACCAGAAGAGTTCATAATGATTCAAAGGGTTTCCATGAAATATAGGTCAGGATATTTGAATTAAATACATCTATGTTTTTCTTTTTTTTCTCGATTATAATGTTCAGGTTATAGATAAACTCAATACCCATAAAATCTAGCTGTCCCGTGAGCCTGTTGAATATATTTCTGGGGAGATAATCTATAAAGTTCATTGCTTTTATCAGGGCTGATTCATTTTTGAATATTTCACGCATAATATTTATATCAAGATGGAGCAGAATATTACTGAGGGATATATTCACCTCGGTAAGCCATGAGTTTTCGAAGTTCAGAAGAGGAACGATGCTGAATACGGTGAGAATCCAGTTTATCTCATCCCGCCTTTTATAGCTATTTGCATTCTTTTCAATATGCAGGAGAACAAATGTCATCTCCTCCATGTTTTCCGGAAGCCTGTTGCTGCACAGATCTTCGAGGTTAAAACTTTCAGCATAAGCTGTTAATTCTTTGAATCCGTTTGAAATTTTTCGAACTGAATTCCAATTAAGCCCTTTCCCGGAGCAATATTTAAGGCCCAGCAGAGATGCTGACCTGATAAAACCTGATGTTGTATTTCTGAAAAGGTTGTAGAAGAGGTCAAGCTCAACTTTTTCAGTGAAATACAGGATAGTTTTTATAATATTTTTTTCAAGATTTGTGATATCCTCTAATTCGGAAATTATAAGAGGCACAAATTCTGATAAATTTCTATTCCTTATAACAATGAGGTCTTCACTGTATAGCGGCCTGTTCTTAAGGTTGGATTTATATTTTTTGCAATCGATAAGAGCTTCAAGAGTGATGGAAAATCTTGTATAGAGGTCGTCAATTATGTAATCCCTTATATTCGAACCTGTTTCGCTGTTTTCGCTTAGCTCGAAAATTATCTGGTCAAGTAGTTCAATAAGATTAATCAGGAGTTCATCGCACAGGTTGAGGCTTCCGGGAGTTATATACTCGCCAAACTGTTTTATACCCATTGCTGCAATACTTTTCATGGATTCACTTCTCGATCCGGAGGAAGTGAGCACGGAAAAGTATTCCTTTAATGAAGTTTCTATATCGTTAGAGTTTACTTTTTTCATCGAAGTTGTTTTTGAAAACTCTATTTCTTTCTCTGTTCATTGATTTATGTGACGCAAATGTCTATTATTTTTTTTTCTATTCATAAAAAATTATTCTTATTGGCGTAAATTGTAATTTTTTGCACTAAAATATATCTTTAGAAGTTATTAACATAGAAAAATTTTTTAAGGTATAAATATTGGATTAAATGACGGCAAAATTTTCTGTCTATAGAGTTTTTGGCCTAAAAATAATTTGACTCATATCTTTTATTCAGGAAGAATAAATCTTAAGAAAGATAAAGAGTTCCACTGTCACCCGGTTGCACAAGGTTCTTCGGAATTGAAATCAGGAAACTTATATAAGTCGGCATGTTTAAATAATGGATATAAAAAGCGCTATTGAGCAGAATTACAATTCATTCATAAAGTTTAATGACCTTAAGTTCCAGAGGTTTCAGACACTCATCACAAACAGTAATGTGAAGAAGGTTATAAATACTGTTCCTGCCCTCCTCTGTATGAATGACAGGAGAATCCCCGGTTATGTTGAGGGGAGTGTACCATGTGGTGTATCCGGGTATACTCCGGATCAGGATGTTGTGAGATATATCAGAGGGAGATTTGCTGCTGATTTTTCACCTGCCACCAGTAAAAATTTTATTGAGATGCTCTCACTCATGGGGAGTGTGGGTACAATCGCCTATAACAAAAAATCGGATTTTGATTATTGGGCCTGTGTAGACAGAACGCGTGTTGATGAGAAAAAGTATGCCATGTTCTGCAGGAAGGTGGAGGATGTCCAGAGATGGGCAATAAAAGAGGCCGGGATTGAAGTTCATATTTTTATTAATGATATAAATAGCCTCAAGCAGAATATTTTTGCCGAGGATGAAGAAGAGGGGTTCGGCTCTACTGTTGGAGCTGTTCTCAAGGATGAGTTTTTTAGAAGTTCAATTATAGTATCCGGGAAAGTCCCTTTCTGGTGGGTTGTCCCAAAATTTGCCGATGACTCCGAGTATGAGAAAATTTTTAATTCTATCCCGGAAGATGAGCGTGATGAAAAATATATTGATATAGGGAACCTCTATAAAATATCGAAGGATGATTTTCTCGGAGCAGCACTTTTTCAGCTTATCAAGGCCATAGGTAATCCATTCAAGT
>CAZVFJ010000129.1:0-1992 GCA_964625825.1 uncultured Leptospirales bacterium
ATAAAATCGGACTCCATTATATTCCCGTCGAGGTCCCTTATGGTTCTTGGAAGTTTTATCACATACCTTCCGTTTTTATTCATAGTTTCTGATGGTATATACCTGAAACTAACAGCGGAGAGCCAGATGAAAGTCCCACGAACTGAACCTTCACTGTTTTCAAAAAAGAGATTATCCTCAACATCTGTCCTGTTTACTGCCGCACTGAATTCAATTTCCAGATAACTATCCGGATCAATTCGGGTCATCTTATTTTCCGGAGAACATGAAACGACCCGAAGCGTGTTAAAGCTCAATTCGCAGGAGAGTAAAGCCATCGCAGCGATAAGTTCTATAAGAAAAATAATTTTATTCTGTTTCATCAATGCCTCATAACTATATAATATCAGCCCTTTCCATCTTTTACGAAAAACCTCAAACTGAGTACAGGCAATACTACAAGAGTAAGAAGTGTTGAAAAGATAATACCGGAAATCACAGTAAGTGCGAACGGCCTCCAGAGCGAACTTCCATCCCCGCTGTCAATTAGCATTGGCGCCATACCGAGAATTGTGGTTATTGTTGTGATCATTACAGGCCTGAATTTTTCGATGGAAATATTTTTAACCATAAACTCAATTTCTGTTGAAGAGAGGCCTCTCTCCTTTTGCTTTTCGTTAATTGCATCAATCAGTATAATCCCGTTATTAACTACGACACCTGATAACACGATAAGCCCAAGGTATACCGGCGGAGATAATGGAGTGCATGTCAGAAGAAGAACCGGTGCTATACCTGCTGATGCAAGCGGTATTGTGATCATGATCAGAATCGGGAGTTTAAAAGATTCAAACTGGGATGCCAGTATCATGTATATAAGGAGTAATGAGAGTGCAACCGATGTGGTCAACTCTTTCCTCTCTTTGCGGAATGCCTTTAACCGGCTGTCAAATTCATATGAGTATTCAGCCGGAAAAATCATAGCCTGTAAAACCTTTTTGATCAGATTTTCACCTTCCTGGAAAGAAAGGTTACCAATCTTTGCCGTTATGGAAACAGATCTTCGCCCATTTAGTCTGTAAAACCTTGTCATGCCTTCTCCCTCCGAAAGTCTGACAAGATCTGCAAAAGGCACTGATCCCCCCTGCTCGTTTCTGATAACACCCGGGAGAAGTTTCTCAATAGAACTTCTGTCTCCATCCTTCAATCTGACCCTGACATCAACCTCCCGGTCAGTGTCAATAAACTTTGTCACAACCGGGCCGAAGAGTGAATTCCTTGTTCGCTCGGCTATTGAAGCGTGATCCACCATCCCGGCAGCAGCCCTCTCCCTGTCAATTGAGAAGAGATATTCAGGTTTCCCGTCTCTGAACCGGAGCAGGCAATCTTCTATACCTTCAACACCCCTTATCCGGGCGGCTCCTTCTTTTGCTATGTTTTTCAGTATATCAATATCATCACCGGTAAAATGTATTGTAATTTCACGTGATGAGATCTCATCCGCTTCTGATATATAGGTGAAAGCCGGGTATGGTTTCAGTATTTCATCACTCTTCGCCTTCACATTATTTTTTAGTATATTTATATCTTTTGCACTTAATCCCGTTGCAGGTTTTATCGTCAGAATACCGCGCCATTTTTCTACCTTTGATGAAACGCTTTTAATGCCATTTATATTCTTTATTATCTCTTCAACATCCGATACACCCATATCTGTAGCTTTAAGTGATAGACCGGTGGGAAACTCGAGATAAAGATAAAACTCCCCGCTCCCCCTGTCAGAAAAACTGTCTGTCTTCAAAACCGAAAAGATAATAAGAGACACGAAGAAGAGCACTAATGAAGAAACCACGACTTTCCACCTGTGACGAAAAAAATAGTCCAGGGTCTCTATGTAATAGTCAGTAAGAACTGACTCCCCTTCAGTAAATCTGCTCCCTGCCCTTTTTAAAAAACAACTCAACGGGTGAGGAATATAATTCAACAGCAGACTCGTTTTATTTCTGTTTCTAA
>CAZVFJ010000129.1:2002-9368 GCA_964625825.1 uncultured Leptospirales bacterium
CAGGTAAAAAGACGGAACAAGCACAATCGCGGCGAATAGAGAAATAAGGAGAGCCCATACAACAGTATATGCCATATCCCCATAAGTTGACCCGGCCTTTCTGCTTACCAGCATTAGAGGGAGAAAAACAGCAATGTTTGTGAGAGTGGAAGAGACCACCGCGCTCTGCATTGAATGAACAGCACCCGGAACAACATCCTCTCCTCCTCCCTTAATATTTATCGCCTCCATTATCATTATTCCATTTGAGACGACCATACCCGCCCCGAGAGCAAAACCACTCAGGCTCATTACATTTATCCCCTTTCCGCCGAAATAGAGAAAAAATGGAACAGCCATCATAGAAACCGGGATTGTGAGAGCTATAGGTATAACATTTTCTTTTTTTCTATAAAAAAGCATAAGAACCAGCCCAACAATAGCAATGCCCCATACACCCGCAAATGCCGCGTTATTCACAGACGACCTGACATACTCCCCCTGATTATAAATTGTTGTGACCTTTGCCTCTTTAAATGATGAAAGTATATTAATAGCGTCCCTGCATACATTGAGTGAATTTGCTCCACTGCCTTTATGTATATAAAGGGTTACCATCTCCCTGCCGTTATAGCGTGAGAGGTCCTGCCTCTCCCGTGGCGCTAATGAAACAACAGCTATATCCTTCATATATATACGCCTGTTATCTGACCCGCTAATCATGAGTTCACAAATTTCTTCGGCCCTCCTGAATCTGGCAGGAACATAAAGCACGAGATTTCCTCTTTCCGATTCTACAAATCCGCATGGCAGAGATATATTGGCGCTTTTAATAGTTTCTGCAAGATTCTGTATGTTGAGGCCCCTTGCCTCAAGGCTGCTTCTGTCAACTTCAACATGAATCTCATTCATGTCTCCCCCTGCAATGTTAATCTCTGAAACGCCAACTATCCTCTGGAGAACCGGTTTTATTCTTCTTTCCGCATACTCTCTGATCTTTGACTGCCCCATTCCTTCGATATCAATTGCTGCTATTACAACAGGCCTGTCGGAAGGATTATAGCGCAAAACAACCGGTTCCTGAACCTCCCGGGGAAACGTATCCATTATCAGTTCAATCTTTTCCCTTACATTTACTGCGACAATCTTTATGTTCGTGTTTTCAGAGAACATTATATTTATACGTGATTTCCCCTCCTCAGACACGGATTGCATCTCAGTAATTCCGTTAACAGTTTTAAGGATTCTCTCAACCGGCCGCGTAATTAGTGACTCCATCTTGTCAGGAGTTATCCCGGGATATTCTATTATTACTGAAAGAGCGGGATATTCAGATCCTGGTAAAAGTGAAACCGGAAGCTTCCAGAGTGAAAGGAGACCTGCCGTTACAAAAGCAATCAACACAAGGAAAGCGCTAATCCTGTTTTCAATGAAATAGCGGATCATCTTCCTGCCTCTCCCTTTTTTCAAGTGCTGCGTATATTACAGGTATTATCACCAGTGTTAGTATTGTTGATATTGTTGTTCCCCCGATTATGGTTACGGCAAGGGGCTTCTGAATCTCCGTCCCCTCCCCTATCCCGAGAGCGATTGGGACAACAGCAAAAACTGTTGTTAAGGCGTTCATCAGGATCGGATTTAACCTTTTTTTCCCCGCGTCAATTATAGCGGCCTCAACACATGCGCCGTTTTTTTTCTCATTCTCAATAAAATCAAAGAGGACAATCCCGTTATTAACAACTGTCCCGCATAACATAATAATGCCTATCCCTGAATTAATATTTATACTCTGTCCTGTAAAAAGAAGCGATAACGATATACCAAGAAAAGTAACAGGAATACTAAGCATAATAATCAGCGGGTCTCTGAATGACTGGAACTGCCCGGCAAGGAGCATATATATAAACAGGATGGAAAGCATAGTTGCAAAAAGCATTGAATTCAAGGACTTATGGATATCCTCACTTCCATCCGCAAACCTGCAATCGAGCCCGGATAAACCTGGATTCTCCGCGAGCTTTTTCTTAATCTCACTTGATAGCTCTTCATTTCCCGGGAGAATATCAGCCCTGAGTATATTCACCCTGCTCTGCTCTTTTCGAATAATCCTAACACTACCTGAACTCTCTTCTATCTTTGCGAAACCGGAAACAGGAACAACAACACCCCTATCTGTTTTAAGCATTATATTATTAATAGACGCTGGTTTTCTCCTATCCTGGCCCGACAGCCTGAGCCTGATATCCACCTCATCATCCTGTTCCCTGAACCTGGTTGAAACCTCTCCACGTACAGCAGTTGCTATCCCGGATGAAATATTTTCGACATTAAGCCCCAGTGACGATGCCCTCTCCCTGTCTATCTCAACAAGGAGTTCCGGTGATTCCCTGTCCATAACTGAAAAAATATTCTTTAGCCCCTGATAGCCACTGAGGATCCCTTTTACTACTTTCCCCCCGTCACGGAGATCCCCTATATCATTACCATAGAGCTCAATATTAAGTGAAGATAACCCTTGTGAAAAAAAACTTCCCACAAGGTCCTCCTTCAGATTATATGTAATTACGACGTTCTCCCCGGCCCTTACTGTATCTTTCAGGACTTCAATAATTTCACGGCTCGACCTACCCGCGCTTCTGTCGATGAATACTCTTATTAAAGCGTAATCTGCTCCCTTTCCGGATATCCTTTCTGATATGTTATCATCAGGATCGCATCCAGCTTTGGAAAAGATGTAGCCCACGCCTTCCGTTGACAGCAACCTCTCCTCTATGTTGCTGCAGAAAGCAGAAGTGTGAGAAAGCGGTGTACCACCCGGCATCTGAAGTTCAATTGAAAACTCACCTGGATCAACCGGGGGCATTATCTCTCTTTCAATAAAAAGAAAAAGAATCATGCCGGCAGCAAGAGAGACAGCCCCCGCCGCAATCACCTCTCTCTTTCTCCCAAGTGCAAATCTTATAGTTTTTTCATAAAACATGATTATACTTTCAGTAAACCTGTCTGAAAGATTAGACATGCCGGACATCAACCCCATGAGACTCTCAATACCAGAAAATTTAAGCTTCATCCTTTCTGTATCTATTGCAGCGAGCATAGGGACAAGTGTCAGCGAACTGATAAGCGAGATAATAATTGAAAACGAAACAGCAAGGGCAAGGTCTCTGAATACCGCGCCAGCAAGCCCATCAAGAAAAACAATCGGCAGAAAAACAACCACCGTTGACAAAGCCGAAGCGATCACGGGAGCGGCAACTGCTGCTGTTCCTTTAATCGAAAATTCAATCATCGAAAGCATTTTTTCCTCTTTCCTGACCAGTGAAATCGATTCAAGAACAACAATCCCCGCATCAACCGTTATGCCTGTCCCTATTGCGAGTCCTCCCAGCGACATGGAATTTATAGTAATACCAAAGATATTCATAAACATAAATGTGCCACACATTGAAATCGGTATAGCTGTTGCTATAATCAGAGGAGGACCAAATGATTTAAGAAAAAAGAAGAGAATAAAAAATGATATAAGACCGCCGAGAATGGCCGCCATTATTACATTATTAATAGTATTCTGTATAAACAGTGACTGATCATAAATAGAAACAAATTTAAAACTCTCCCGGCTTTTTTGTGAGATTTCAGTAATAACTCTTTTTATATTTTCACATGTATTTATTGTATTTTTACCCGGCTCCTTTCGTATGAGCAGGGCAACTCCTTCACGACCGTTAAACCTGACGATTGACTTCTTCTCTTTGAATGAGTCTTTAACCTCTGCTATATCTTTAAGATAAACAGGAATCCCGTTATTATTATAACCCGCTACTACAGCCCGGATATCGGACATATTTGTAAATTCACCTGCAGTCCTTACCTGGTATTCGATATCATTTTTGATGATACTCCCTGCGGGATAACTGTAATTAGCCATACTTATTCTTTCCGCAATCTCCTGCAAAGAGATTGAATGAGAAAAAAGTTTCGCATTATCAACACAAACCTGAATCTCTCTCTTTTCGCCACCAAGGACATCAACGAGAGAAACCCCGCTAATTCGCTCAATAAACGGGACAATCTCTTTCTCTACCCTCTTCCTTGTATCACTGCTCTCAGCATTTTTCAGTGTAACCGAATATATCATCACAGGCTCATCTGCCGGATCATATTTAACAACTATAGATTTCCCTGTATCCTCAGGAAGTTCACTTCTTATAAGATCCGCCTTCTCCTTTGCCTCAATAAGTGCCATATCCATATCAGTCCCCCAGTTAAAGGTAATCTTTACAATGCTCATCCCCTCAATAGATTCGGAGCTGATAGCGGATACACCGCTTACTGCAGTGACTGCCTCCTCTATCCTTACAGTTACAAGCTTTTCAACTTCAGATGGAGCTGCATTTTCAAAAGGAGTAATAACAGTAAGTTTCGGAAGCTCAATATCCGGAAGTAACTCAACCGGTAGCTTTGATAGAGAAATAATTCCCAGAAGGCATAGAGATGTAAAAATCATTGTTGTTGTGATCTTTCTCCTTATGAATGTCTCTATAAGCCTGTTCACTGAATTTTCATACCCTGGTAAACACTGTTTATTCCTTTAATAACGATACGGTCTCCAGTGTTAACCCCCTCCTTAATAACAATATCTTCTCCATATCTGCTTCCTGCTGTAACCCTCTGAAGAAGAATAATCCCATTTTTTACAAGAAAAACCTCTTCGCAACCATCCTCCCTTTTTACCAGAGCGCTAACCGGCACCAGAAGTCCTTTAACATTTACACCCGTATCAATAATTGCACGCGAAAACATCCCCGGAAGAAGTGATTTTCCGGGATTTTTAATTGCTGCCCTGACTTCAAGGGTTCTGCTCTTTGTATCTAGAAGGGGAGTAATTGTCTCAATATTTCCGGAAAACTCTTTGCTGCTCCCTAAGGCGTCAGCAGTAAATTTTACTCTCTGCCCTTTCTTTATTTTGCTCACATCCTTTTCATTAAGGCTCATTGAGATATATACACTGCTGATATCTATAATAGTGGCAATAACTGAATCATCCCTCACCATCTCACCTGCTTCCATATTTCTTACTGCAACAACTCCGGTAAGCGGAGACCTGATATATGTTTCTTTCAGAAGAAGCTCCGTTGAGAGAAGGCTGCCTTTGGACTGTTTAACTTTTGATTTAGCGGATTCCAGTTCCGCTCTCTCAATCTTAGTATTGATCCATTTATATATTTCGAGTCTCTCCTTTTCAGAGGAGGGAACCTTAATCCCTTCATCGGCAATATCCTGCTCCCTGTAACCAACCTGCTGAATCTCATAATCTGCTTTCGAAAGTTTATATTTTGCCTGGAGCGTCGTATACTCTGTCTTTATTCCCTCAAGCTCTGTTCGGCTGATTCCTCCCGCGTTGAACAATTCTGTTTTATTTCTGAGGATCTTTTCCATGTTTTCGAACGATACTTTTTTGTCATAAAGGTCCGTATTAGCTTTCTGTATAGTCTTGAGCTTTATCTCAACTCCTTTCAGTGCATCACTATATTTTGCCTCCGAGAGCTCGAGAGCTTTTTTGGCAATATCAAGCTCAGACTTCTGTTGTTTAAGTGTAATTTCAAGGGGGAGTCTCTCTATCTCGGCAATGAGTTCCCCTTTGCGGACTCCCGTCCCCTCCCGCACAAGAATTCTGGAGAGCCTTCCATTAACCTTTGACGAAATGTTTACCTTTTCTTTAAAAATAATTTCACCAAGAGTTTCAATTGTATCCTTTATCTCCCGGCTCTCAACCACTGCTGTAGATATATCTGCCGGCAGACCTTTTTTCTGGCCAGATGCGGACTTTCTCTTCAAAAACTCCGGTTTAACAACTATTTCATAAGAAATACCGGAAGCAACACATACAATAAGAAGAACCGCTATGGCCCTCTTACGTGAGAGAAGCGCTGCCGTGAAATTTAAAATTCTTCTAATCATTTGACTGTCCCTTTCCCCCTCATATAATTCTTCAGAAAGTCTACATCCATACCCACCGATATTTCCAGGTCTGAAGCAGCCGACAGATATTTAATCTTCGAATCAAGAAGCGAAATTGCCGCATCCCTTCTCTCTATCTCCTTTTCCATGAGATCATATCTTCTCGATTCTCCCATGTAGGCCTTTAGCCTCTCGATCTCAAGCTGTGAATCATAAAGCTCCAGTCGTTTACCGGAAATACCGATCATATCCCATGAATTTCTCATGGCCGAACATGAAACCGCAACATCAATGGCTATTGATTCTTTTGTCATGTCTCTCTCATCAGCAGCCCTTGCTGCTTCAATTCTGCTTTCAAGAAGAGTTCTTTTATAAGGCATATCATTTAGTAATTCAATCGAGGCGTTCCGGGATCGGGCCCTGCTGTAACCGTTCCCGCTTTCAGTATAACCTGTACCTGCTGACATGGAATTTCCGAAAGCCCGTGATGAGATCTTAAGGTTCACTCCCCATCCTTTCTCCCTTGGTGGAAAATTTTCACCTGTAAGATTATAGTTAAACCCGATGGAAACGTTCGGCAGGTAATATTTTTCATTTATAAGGCTATTGATCCTGCTTATTTCATACTTTACATCACTGCTTTCGATCTCTTTTCTTCTTTTCAGGGCAATCGAGATCAGCTCTTCATCCACCATGCCATCAACCGGGACAAAAACAAAATCCCTGTCAATCTCACCCTTAATTTCAACCGGAATTTTACGGCCTATCTTAAGGAGAAGTTTAAATTTTTTCAGTGCGGAGTCATACGCGTTCATTGCCTGCCGCACAGAAAGCTCAACCTCTTTAACCTTTGCTTCGATCTCAAAAACAGAAAGTTTTGTAGCATCACCCAGTTCATATTCTTTCCTGATAAATGATAGTTGCATTATCCCCTGTTCATAAGTCTGCCTGTTTATTGTTACAGTTTCCCGCAGTTTAAGAAGATTCAAAAACTCCCCCCTGATACTCACCACCAGCTGGTTCATTGCGATCCTGTAATCATTTCTCGCAAGCAGAGAGTTGAGTCTTGCGATGTCATGGTTAAGGCCGCGCTTACCTCCATCAAAAACAGTGAATTCGGTTTCAACATTTAAACGGCTCTCCCTGTCATCAGTATCCCTTCTATATACTTCTTCTGTCCGGAGATACGAGAAAGTAATCGATGGAAAATATTCTCTGAGGCTTTCATAAATCGAAAGGTCATAGAGAGATTCCTGTGCCTTGATCTCTTTCAGATTAAAACTGTTGCTAATCCCGATGGATATTGATGAATGATAATCAAGTTCCAGCACTAATCCGCTCGTTTTTTGATCAGGGAATTTTGAACCCTCATCTGCTGATAAAAAATTACAGAGTAGAATTATTATTAACGCTGGTACTGTTTTCA
>CAZVFJ010000130.1:0-9238 GCA_964625825.1 uncultured Leptospirales bacterium
CACCCTTTGTCAGAATTACTTCAATTATTTTCGTCGCATACATCTCGGTGTCAGCAGATGTTGAACCGTCTTTTGCAGTAAATGGATAGATTGCGAGCCGTGTCTTTTTCCCCTCTCTGGCCTTTACGCATATAAAGTCAGCCGCCTTGAAAGAGATCTCATTTTCAACCGGATAAGCCGGTAACAGTATAATCGATGAAGCTATGAACGATAGTGGAATTAAAATTGTAATCCGGCGCCGCATAACATTCTCCTCCTTATATGATATGATACAGGCCATGGATGTCATTTCGAAATGAGGTTATTATAAATTATTTTTCTGAAAATTTTTTTACCTGCCTCAAGTAATTATTACAAAAAAACCGGAAAGATTTCAAGAAATAATGTATAATCTTTTTCTGGAAAATTCTTTAGAGTTTCATTACATATATCAGGAGAGTAATACATGCTGAAACTGGTAAGCATGGTTTTATGTCTGAGGCAGACCTGTGATTGCGGCATTTGCATCGTATATAATACAGCCGGAGATTATAACTGAAAAATGAATGACAATTCAGATGTTGATAACCTGAAAGATGAACTCACACTTGATGTTAAAGCAAGAATGCTCGCCGAAGAAAAATTTCTGGAGAGTGAGTCTGTTCTGCGAAGCGTAATAGATAATATCCAGGATATTTTTTATAGAAGCGACAATAGCGGGAAACTCGTTATTGTAAGTAGAAGCTGGCTGGAGCTTGCCGGCTATGACAGTTTTGATGAATGTATCGGCAAGGATATAGCTGAAACCTTTTATTATAATCCCGATGAAAGAGATAATTTTCTTGAGATGCTCCGCAGGGATAGCAGAGTAACCAGCTACGAAATCGTGCTGAAGAAAAAGGATGGAACTCCTATAGTTATGGAGACAAACAGCCACATTTATTACGACAGGGATGGAAATCCGGCGGGAGTTGAGGGGATACTCCGGGATATGACCGGGCACAAAAAGGCCGAGCAGGAACTCCGCAGGAGTGAAGAGATGATGAAGGCTATTGTCAACGCCTCACCTGTGCCTATGTTTGTAATAGACAGGGAGCACCACGTTATCCTCTGGAACCGCGCTCTTGAGGAGAATAGCGGGGTCTCTGCGGACGAAATAATAGGGACAGATTTACACTGGCGCGCTTTCTATGAAAGTAAACGTCCGTGCCTCTCTGACCTGATTGTTGACGGGGACTGGGCAAAACTCGAGGAGTTGTACGGGGGAAAATATACCCCTTCGAGTCTCATCGAGGGGGCGTACGAAGCTTTCGGTTTCTATCCTGAGATGAAAGGGGGAATATGGCTTTATTACACGGCAGCGCCTATTCGAGGAGAGGATGGAGAAATAACAGGCGCTGTTGAAACTCTTATTGATATTACAGAGAGTAAAAAATCAGAGAAAGTATTGCAGGAGAGTGAGGAGAGGTTCAGGACAATATTTGACAACAGCCCTCTCGGGATAGTGCTGACAACACTGGATGGCTATATAATCTCTGCGAACAGATTTTTTTGCGATATGATGGGGTATGGAGAGGAGGAGGTGATTGGTCTGACCGTTGCAGATATATCATTTGAGGGGGATTATGAAAAGGAGAATCCCATGGTGAGAAAGCTTTACGACAGCCGGTATAACTATTATACATTTGAAAAGCGGTACCGGAAAAAAGGGGGGGACTGCATATGGGGGCATGTCTCAATTACTTATATTCATGATACAGAAGGACGAAGGGTGTCTGCAATAGCTATAATTGAGAATATCAGTGACCGTAAAAAAGCAGATGAGGAGATTAAGCGGATTGAGAATCAGCTCATTCAGTCACAGAAGTCTGAAGCGCTGGGGATTCTCGCAGGGGGAATAGCCCACGATTTTAATAACATACTTGCGGCAATAATAGGCTATGGCGGTCTGGCGAAGCTTCATATAAAAAATCCGGATAAAGCTTTATCAGACATAGATGAAGCCCTTAAATCGGCTGACAGGGCAAAGAATCTTGTGAACCAGATACTTGCGTTCAGCCGCAAAACAATGTTCAACTATGCTCCTGTAGAACTTTACTCTGCAATTAGTGATTCCCTTAAGATGTTGCGTTCCATAATCCCGGCTGATATAGAGATCAGGGAAAATATTGAAGAGAATATCATGGTAATGTCTGAGCCGACTCAGATACACCAGATATTAATGAACCTCGGTATAAATGCCGTACAGGCAATGGAGAAGGAGGGGGGAATCCTCACTGTAACCCTGGGCGGAGTAACAGTGAGCGGTGAGGACGCGAAAACGCTTGAACTCTCCCCGGGGCAATACGCGAAGCTAAGCGTTAGCGACACAGGATACGGCATGACACCTGATGTTGTTAAAAGAATCTTTCTCCCGTTTTTTACAACAAAGGAGGTCGGGCGTGGTACAGGACTCGGGCTTTCTGTGATACAGGGCATAATAAAAAAACACGAGGGGACTATTATCTGTAAAAGCACCCCGGGAAAGGGTACAATTTTTGATATATATATTCCTGCAATTAAAACAGTATTTGAGACTCCAACTAAGAGCCGGGAGGAAGATATAATCACTGGGAGTGGCTCGATCCTTTTTGTGGATGATGAGCCTGCGATTGTCGCGATGGTAACAGAGATGCTGAAAACTCTCGGGTATAATGTTGTCGCAGAGACATCGAGTGTTAAGGCCCTTGAATTGTTCATGGAGAACCCGGGAAATTATGATCTTGTTATAACAGATATGACAATGCCGGTAATGACAGGGGACAGGCTGGTTGAAAAGATAAAGGCTGTTCGTGGTGAAATACCTGTAATAATCTGTACAGGTTATTCAGAGAGGCTTTCGGAGAAAAGGATCCGGGAGATTGGAGTATTCAAACTCTGTATGAAGCCCCTTGATCTAAAGTCAACAGCGGCCGTTATTCACGAAGTGCTGCACGGGAAATGATTGAAGTGAATACCTGTTACTCCATAAATGACTGACTGAAATAACGCGGTGTTACCGGATTTATTCTTTCATATACCTCTGTATAATCTTCCGGTCTTTCTCGCTCATGTTGGTGAACTCAATCGCGCCGTGGTTTTCGTCTCCCTTAAACTCAAAACTTCGCACAACACCCTGGCAGTCAATTACCTGTGATCTGCTGCCTGTGTAGAGAGCCATTTGAACCTGTATAAGTGAGCTGATTGCAAGGGATTCTTCTGTGCGAAAAGACATCCCCCCTTCGCTTAATTTAATTCCCTTTACAGGTATATATTTCTCTCTCCCCATATAGATTTCACACATCTGATTAATTTTGAAATGTTTATTTTTACGTTTTTCCTGATTCATTTAAAGCTCCCGGTTTACGTTTAAAAGCTAACCTTAACCAATCATATTTATACGGTAAAGTAATTAAAAAGAAGTTTCAAGAAAACTGATGAGATCTCGTAGAAATATATCAAGAATATATTCATTCCGTCGCGGTTATTCAATTATATCGCCCCAGCTCTCATCACCGGTAATCATTTGATCCAGCCAGGCTTTAATTGAGGTTCCGCGTACGGTATACGATACACCTCCGGGGGTGTTTGTAAGGGTATGGCTCTCTCCATTTATCAGGAAACGTTTGAAACTTCCGGGATGGCGAAGCCTGATATAACCGGACACTGAAAGCAGAAGGTCTTTGTAATCCTGATTTTCCATTTCAAGGAAGTAGCTGCCGATGATGCTGTCGTAGTATGAAGAGAAAAGGGCTATCTTCACAGCCGGGTCCTTCTCTAATATCCAGTCGTAAAAGTACATCATCTGATCCAGGCAGAGAGGGCAGCTCACCGGGAAAAACTGATTGTAGTTCCATGCGAATTCTGTGAGTTCAGACATCATGTTATCCGGGTTTATAAGTCCCGGGCCTGAATCGTTGAATATGTATATTACAGAATCGGGAAAGAATCTCCGTACAAGCATGTACGTGATTAATGTACCGTAACCTCCGGCACTTGAGCCGGTAATGTATATTTTTGGCGGATCCGGGAAGAGTTCAAGCATAATTGAAATCGCTGCCGATGTTGTGCGCAACCCCTGGTGAAAATGGTCGGCAACACCGTCGCCGTTGTAGTCAGCGTCATTGTCACCCATGTGGATACTCCCGTCGCAATAAGGCACATGGATCACGCTCCAGCCGTTCAGAACATCTCCTGCCGAGTCGTCATGTCCTGTTTCGTAGGATGTAGTGGTATAACATCCCTCCTGGCCGGGCCAGCATGCCCCTCCTCCTGATAGCAGAATCACCACGTTGTCCGTGGCTGTTTTCCTCTTCACCCCTATATGAAAAGGTGCTCCGGTAATGCATTTGCATACCGATGTATCATATTCATATATCTCCCACGATGGATCTGGAGAGTATGGAGCATGTGATGAATATGGGATGAGTTCTATGTATTTATCTACGCCGGTAGCCAGTAATTCAGCGGCTAATAAGTCTTCAACTGGTGGTTCATCATCCTGCGGATCATCGTCCTGCGGGTCATCATACGGTATTTCGTCATTCAGTGAATCATCAGCGGGGGGAATATCGCTGTTATTTGATATGCCGCACGATATTAATACCAGGTACCCTGACAGCGCACACGCGATAAGAAGATGGAATGTATAAACTTTCCTGCTCATGAAAAACTTCTTTATCATAAAACAATATAATATCACGGGGCCGCTGGCTGGTCCCGGTTGTATTCTTCAGAATAATATATTCATGCGGGAGGGGAAAAAACAACTCCTGCTGAAGAAAATAATTAAATTTAAAAATTTTTTATTTATGCCGGTTCAACCCTTTGTTTTTTCAATGAAGTTACCTGTTGACAGAATTATTTTTGTGTGAATAATAAAGCTGATTCACCTGCTCTCATTCAGGAGTTGGTGGGGGAGTGATGGTCTTTGAGCATTAAATTAAACACGATATACCCCGGCGCCTTCCCCCATGAAGCGGGGAAAGACGGGAATGGCAAAAAAAGATGATAACATATATTTTCTGGGACATTGAAAATGTTTCCATTCACAACCTTGAGAGGATAATGGAGAGAGTCAATAATATTCAGGGTGATATTAAACGTTATGTCGTCTATTCAAAGATCAAAGAGGCGCGCAAAAAGGCCCTGCTCGATAACAGCTGGATACTTACGGATACAGGATTGATATCAAGAAATTCGGCAGATATAAAAATTAAAGAAATGATAGATGAGATACTTGAAGATGAAAGTAACCGGGTTAACAAAATTATCCTTATAACTGAAGATAAAGGTTTTTATAAAACAGCAAAGAAGATTATTGCAGGCGGGATTGAGGTGGAGGTTATTTGTGGAACAAAGAACCCGGCCTGGGTAAAAAGGTTGTAATATGCGTTTTATAGTCCTTTCTGTGCTGTGGATTATCTTCTGCGCATTACATAGTGTACTTATTTCAATTCCTGTCACTGAATTCATGAAAGAGAGATTAAAAAATAAGTACCGTTTTTACAGGCTCCTCTATAATCTCTTTTCATTTGCAACATTTATTCCTGTTATGCTCTATACGTGGTCAATTAGCGGGGAATACTTTTTTGAATGGGGAGGGTATCTGAAAATTTTGCGGTTTGCCATGATTATATCTGCCATTATTTTAATAATCTTCTCTTTAAAGGAGTATGACTGGCTTCAGTTTATCGGATTAAGACAGATTTTAAATGATAGAGCTCATTGCACCATGAACAGCAGCGGCAGTATAAATGATTCAGGAGTCCTCGGTATAATGAGGCACCCTCTTTATACTTCGGTATTTCTTCTCCTCTGGGCCGGGAAGTTAAATTTAACTCTCTTGATTGTGAATATTATACTTAGTATCTATCTCGTTATCGGGACTAAACTCGAGGAGCAAAAACTCGTTGCTGAATTTGGCAGTGATTACCTGGAATATAAGAAAAGGGTCTCAATGTACTTTCCGGCAAAGTGGATTTATAAAAATTTTTCAAGTCTTCTATAGTTTTTCCCCGGCATAGACCCGGGGAGATGTACAATCAATCATTCATGTAAAGATAACAGGGCCATCCGGAGCATACTCATAATTATAATAGTCTAGCCGATATTTTCCGTTATCGCTTTCCCAAAAGCTGAACAGCTCAAGGCCGCCACTCCCGGCATCTGCGCTGCCAGGTCCCCTGTAACTTTTCCTTCATTTATTGTTTTTTCAAATGCCCGGAGCACCAGATCTGCAGCTTCATCCCATCCCATAAAGCGGAGGAGCATCTCACCTGAAAGGATAAGCGAACCTGGATTACCCATATCCTTTCCGGCGATGTCTGGAGCTGTCCCGTGTGTGGCTTCGAATATCGCGAAATTATCACCGATATTCGCGCCTGGAGCGATGCCAAGCCCTCCCACAAGTGCGGCCAGGGCATCAGAGATGTAGTCTCCATTAAGGTTCGGCGCTATTATCACATCATGAACAGAAGGTTTGATTATAATCTCCTGAAACATATTGTCTGCTATCCTGTCACGGACAATTATTCTGCCGGAGAGATCTGCTCCCCCCTGAACTTCCTTCTCTGTTACTACATGCTCCCTGAACTCACCCAGTGCTACCTCATACGCCCAGTCACAAAACGCTCCTTCTGTAAATTTCATTATGTTACCTTTATGCATTATGGTAACTGATTTCCTGCCATGTTCTATGGCGTAATTCATTGCTTTGCGGACAAGGTTTTTTGTGTGGCCTTCACTTATCGGTTTTATGCCTATACCTGAATCTTCGGGGAGAGGCCTGTTCATCTCATCTTTGAGAAATTTCAGTATTTTCCCGGATTCCTCTGTGCCGGATTTCCATTCTATGCCGGAATAGAGATCCTCCATGTTTTCCCTGAAAATAATCATGTCAACAGCTTCGGGTTTTTTTACCGGGCTTGGGACGCCGTTGAAATATTTAACAGGCCTGATACATGCGTAGAGCTGAAATTTCTGACGAAGCGCGACATTGATGCTTCTCATGCCGCCACCCACCGGAGTCATAAGCGGACCTTTTATGGCTACTTTATATTTTTCAATCATCTGTATTGTTTCTTCCGGAAGGTAATCCCCTTTCAGAGTAAAAGCTTTGCCGCCGGCATGGGCCTCCTTCCACTGTATCTCCCTGCTGCCGTTATACGCTTTACGGACAGCGCGGTCCAGTACGGGCTGTGTCGCCTGCCAGAGCTCAGGCCCTATCCCGTCCCCTTCTATGAAGATGATTACAGGCCTGTGAGGAACAATTAGTTTTTTATCTGAATATGTGATTATCTGATTTTCCATAAATAGGTTCTCCGGTTTTATGTAGATGAAGACTTTAAAAGAAGATATTTATTGTCAATAGAATATGAAAATAAAAAAGGCTGCCTTTCCGGGCAGCCTTTTTCTGTCAAAGTTCAAATTTGATAATTAGATCAGAGTTACGTTAATAGCTCTGGGACCTTTTTCGCCCCTTTCAGTATCAAAAGTAACTTCTGCTCCTTCCGGAAGGGTTTTAAAACCCTGGGAATTGATACCTGAATGATGTACGAATATATCTTCGCCTTTATCGGATGTTATAAATCCGAAACCTTTCTGATCGTTAAACCATTTTACTGTGCCTTGTGCCATTTAATGACTCCTGAGATTGTGATATGGGATTTACCCTTCGAAATACTGCATTAAAAACTGCTATAATTTTTTCCCGGTAAAAAACGAGGAAAGTGATAGTAGAAAAAAATTCGTAATCGATATAACCATTGTTAGTAGATTGATATAAACGTCAATACAATTTTTTAAAAAATACTAAAAAAACATAAAAAAATATGTGTCCTTTCCGGATTGTTGGGATAGCCCCCTAAATCCCAGAAGGGGACTTTATAAATTACTGTTTATATTTACACTTTTTTAATACTAAAATAATATAAATAAGTCAAAAAAAGTATAGAATGAGTTAAATAGCCCCCTCAGGGGGCGGCGGGTAAGCATTTCCCAGGGGAAAAAGTTCATTCCGCCGGGGGCTCAGCCGATTTTATTGTCATCAGTTAAAAGATGTGGGTAGAAGTGAGCCCTTGGGTTTAGGGGGATGGTCAGGAATCGTTTTTACTTTTCCCAACAATCCGGAAAAATATAAATTTTAGCAGTATTTATTCCTTAACTTATTTCAGTTAAAAAATGCTCTATTATTCCCCCACCTTCGGCATCTCCCGAGGGGATATGGAGATGAAAGGATGGGGAAATGCAGAAAAGCTGTTATGCGTTAAAAAGCCATCACCCTCATCTCTCTTTTTCTATCTCCGTATCTCCACGGGATAGATAATTCTAATGTAACAATTTGTATGCATAAAAGTTCAATATATAATACACAAATGTATTGTTTAAAATGTGGTTTTAAATATATTTAATGAGAACGGCAACAAAGGAGAAATAAGATGAAAGATGTTGAAATATTGATTATAGGGCAGGGGCCGGCCGGTTTATCTGCCTCAATATATACGGCGAGAGGTGGAGTGAAGACCACTTTACTCGGGTGTGACCCTAAAATTGCGGGTGATTATGAAATCGATAACTATTTCGGATTTCATGAAACGATTTCAGGGAAAGAACTTATTGAACGTGGAGTAATGCAGGCTAAGAGGTTCGGGGCGGAACTTGTCTGTGACAGGGTGCTTGCCATTCATTTTGATGATACGGGGAAGTATATTGTCAAAACAGAAAATAGTGAGTATAGAACATGTTCTGTGATTCTTGCCACCGGTGTTTCGAGGAAAAAGCCCGATATTCCCGGTTTCGAGAAGTTCGACGGGAGGGGTATATCCTGGTGTGTCAGCTGCGATGGTTTCTTTTTTAAGGAGAAGAGGGTGCTTGTCGCGGGTGAGGGGATTTACGCCGCAAACCAGGCGATTGAACTTATAGATTACACTCCCCATGTTTCAGTTTGTACTCTGGGCAAAGAGAGTACAATTACGCCTGAGTATTTAAAGAGGCTCAGAGAGTTGAATATACCTGTTATAGAAAAGCGTATAACCGGTCTTAAAGGAGATGATGTACTGCAGGGTATAATATTAAGTGATGGGACTGAAGTCGAAGCAGACGGGATTTTTATCGCGCTTGGTGATGCGTCATCAACTGATTTTGCTAAAAGTCTCGGTATCATTACAGAGGGGAACTTCATCCTGGTGGACAGGGATATGAAGACTAACGCGCCCGGTATATTTGCCGCGGGGGATTGTAC
>CAZVFJ010000131.1:0-2162 GCA_964625825.1 uncultured Leptospirales bacterium
TGATGAATCAGGGAAGAGCTTCAGGGATAAGGGAATACAGTACAAAGTTGAAGGTGATATAAGGGTCTTCAGCGATATGATTACGCTTAATTACAGGGTCTACGATACATCAAATAACTCTCTTGTTTATATCGGCTCAAGGGATATAGGCTCGTCACAAGGGCTCAGGCCCGCGGCATGGAGCATATCCAATTCAATCGAAGATGTGCTTAACAACAGGATAGGGACCCTGAAAATTGCCACAAACCCGCCAGGTGCAGAGATATATATAGACGGAAAGCATGAGGGTAAAGCCCCGGCACAGATATCGGTGATGAGTGGCAGGCATTCTCTCGGGGTAAAGCTTGACGGCTACATCCCGTACAAAAGTGATATAGAGATCCAGTCGAAGACAGTGGCAGAACAGAATATTAATCTTCGCGTGGTCCCTTTTAAAATATTTGAAAATGCGATGAACTTTGAAAGAAAAAAAGACTGGGGTGGGGCTGTTGCCGCTTATGTTGAATTCATAAGGGAGTATGGAGACACAGCTGAGGCTGATAGCGCATACTACAGAAAAGGGCATATAGAGATGATGTACCAGAAGAACTATCAGGATGCCCTGGAGACTTTTGAAGCCCTGGTAAAAAGATACCCCGACACTATGATAAGGGCTGAAGGTTACTATGGTATTATGCGTGCCTATGAGTTCCTCGGCAACAGGGAAAAAGCTTCTGAAACTAAAAACTATATTCTGAGCTATTACAGCGAAACAAATGCAGCGGAAGAGGCTAAAAAGCTGAATTATTAAAAGCAGCCTCTTTAAAGGCTCCGCAGGTTTCCCTGCGACTATGAAAAAGAAAGGCGCTATATATGCGACTGGCTTTAATATTAAAATAAATAAGCCGGGGGTAACCAGATCCGGTTTATTTATTATGTCAAAGATGACATATTTATCTAATTTGTATAAAAAATAATAATTAATTTGACATAAAAATGAAAGATGCTAAATTTTTTTTGCTCGAACTATGCATCCGGGCAGATATTGCCGGTTTTAAAAAAGTGATCCGCGTCATTGTGCGGGAGGATAGCTGAAATTTATCCTTAACAGGATTTATGTTCAGTTACAACACTAAATATAATTAAAAATGATCCTGGGCAACAAATAAGCAATCATTTGTAAAAATATATATATAAAAACTATCCAGGAGGATATTTATGCCTGTTACAAGAAGAAATTTCCTCAAGCTGTCGGGCGCGACAGCAGCCGGGGCTTTTCTTGGAGGGACTTCCTTTCTGACCGGCTGCAAGCCTTTGCCGGATAAGCTGAAAGGTACCAAAGAGAGTTCGACAATCTGTCCATATTGTGGTGTAGGTTGCGGTCTCATTGTTTCAGCACGCAATGGGAAAATAGTGAATATTGAAGGAGATCCGGAACATCCTATCAATAAAGGGAGCTTATGCGCGAAAGGGGCGGCTCTTTATCAGATAGCTTCGAATCCAATCAAGAGAAGGCTTGACAAGGTTCAGTACAGAAGGCCGGGGGGCACCCGTTGGGAGGAGATCTCATGGGAAAAAGCCTTTGAAATGATGGCTGAAAGAATTAAAGATGTAAGGGACAAAACTTTCATCGAAAAAGAGAATAATGTTACTGTTAACCGTACAGCAGGACTTGTTGGTCTTGGTGGAGCAGCTCTTGACAACGAAGAGTGCTATGTCTGGACCAAGTTCGCGCGTCTCATGGGGTTAACGTACCTGGAACACCAGGCCCGGATTTGACACAGCTCAACAGTCGCCAGTTTGGGGGCTACATTCGGTCGCGGAGCGATGACAAATCACTGGATTGATATCCGGAATGCAGACGTAGTTTTTATAATCGGTAGTAACGCAGCAGAAAACCATCCCATTTCATTTAAATATGTTCAGGAAGCGAAAGATCGCGGCGGCAAGATGATCAATGTTGATCCGAGGTTTACAAAGACTTCATCTCTTGCTGATGTATATGCTCCTATAAGGCCGGGAACAGATATAGCGTTCATGAGCGGTATAATAAACTATGCTCTTCAGAATGATCTTATTCAGAAGGATTATGTTGTTGAGTATACAAACGCTTCTTACCTTATTAATACAGATTATAAGTTTCATGACGGTATATTCTCCGGCTATGACGCGGGTAAAAAGGC
>CAZVFJ010000131.1:2172-9164 GCA_964625825.1 uncultured Leptospirales bacterium
TGATAAGGGGATCCCTAAGAAGGATAAATCCCTGAAAGATCCGAACTGTGTTTATCAGCTTATGAAGAAACATTTTGAAAGGTACACCCCGGAGAAAGTTGAAGCTATTACAGGATGTCCGGTTGAATCTTTCAAAAAAGTGGCAGTACTATACTGTTCAACTCACAAACCTGATAAAGTTGCGACGATTCTGTATGCGATGGGTGCCACTCAGCATACAATTGGTGTACAAAATATCCGTACCTATTCAATGCTCCAGATGCTCATGGGTAATATGGGGCTTGCCGGCGGCGGTATCAATGCATTAAGGGGTGAGTCAAACGTTCAGGGCTCAACAGACCATGCTCTGCTCTGGCATATCCTGCCCGGATATCTTGGTGCTCCGGTAGCCTCAAAGGATGTGAATTTTGAAGCTTATATAAAGAATAACACTCCTAAGACTAACGATCCGATGAGTATGAACTGGTGGCAGCATAAGCCTAAATACCTCGTCAGTATGCTCAAGGCGTGGTTTGGAGAGAATGCTAAGAAAGAGAATGATTTCTGTTATGATTTCCTCCCGAAAGCGCATAAGCCTGTGCCTTATATGACCATGTTTGAAGATATGTACAAGGGACAGCATAAGGGCGCTATCTTCATGGGTACAAACCCCTGTGTCGGCGGACCGAACTCAAACCTTATCATGAAGGCTGTTGAGAAGCTTGACTGGATGATCTGCGCTGACCTCTGGGAGACAGACACATCAGTTTTCTGGAAGAGAAACGGGATTAATCCCGCCAGTATAAAAACAGAGGTTTTCCTCCTCCCCATGGTTTCATCTGTTGAGAAAGAGGGTAGTGTATCAAACTCCGGAAGATGGGCACAGTGGAGATATAAAGCTCAACAGGGGCCGGGTAACTCAATTTCCGACCTTGACCTCCTTGATGAACTCTTCCTTAAAATCAGGGAAATGTATGAGCATGATGTGAAGGCAGGGAAGAAAGTTGCACTGCCCGATCCAATAATCAAGGCAAACTGGAGTTACAGGCATCCAGGCGAGCATGAAGCGGATCCACATATTGTAGCTAAAGAGATCAACGGCTACTATGTAGGTAAGGACGGCAAAAAAGGGAAACAGATGGAGAGCTTCCTGAAGCTTGCAGCTGACGGTTCAACTGCATGCGGAAACTGGATCTACAGCGGTTCATATACTGAAGAGGGGAACATGATGGCAAGGCGCGGCCTTAAAGACGCGTCAAATAAGATCGGTATGTATCCTGAATGGTCATGGACATGGCCTGTAAACAGAAGAATAATTTACAACAGGGCGGCAGTTGACCGTAAAGGGGTGCCCTGGGATCAGAAGAGATGGGTTGTGAAATGGACAGGGAGCGCCTGGAAGGGTGATGTTGTTGACGGCGGTGCAACAGCAGGTCCTGGCCAGAAGAATCCATTCATTATGAATCCTGAAGGTGTTGCAAGATTTTTCGCTCCGTCTCTTGTCGACGGTCCTTTCCCTGAACACTTCGAGCCTCTTGAAACTGTTGCAAGGAACCTGATGAACTCCCGTCAGCTTAATCCGGCTGTTTCAGTTCTTGATACAATGAAGTCAACTATCGGAGCAACTTCTCGATTCCCGTATGTAGGCACAAGCTACAGGGTTGTTGAACACTGGCAGGCAGGCGCGATGACAAGGAACCTGCCATGGCTCACAGAGCTTGTTCCTGATATGTTCTGCGAAATAAGTCTATCCCTTGCGAAGACTAAAGGAATTAAAAACGGTGACAAAGTCAAGATCAGTTCAGCCAGGGGTGAAATTGATGCATATGCCCTTGTAACTGACAGGGTGCGTCCGTTTAAAGTCGATGGAAAGATGGTAGAGATGGTCGGTATGATCTGGCACTTCGGACAGGGGTGTGCGGAGTCAGGTGATTCATGTAATGCTCTGACTCCATCGGTCGGTGATCCGAATTCATCAATACCGGAATTCAAAGCATTCCTTGTAAATATTCAGAAGGCGTAAGGGGGTATAGAACATGGCTGAAAAAGCTTTTTTAGTTGATACATCAAAATGTCAGGGTTGCAGAGCCTGTCAGGTTGCCTGCAAGCAATGGAACGGACTCCCTGGAGAGAAAACAGAATTTTTTGCCGGCCCGGAATATACAAATCCCGGTAAGCTTTCTGCTATAACATGGAACCATGTAATATTCTTCCCCGTAGACAGGAGCAATGAATCGCGTCCCATATGGACAATAATGCACAAAAAATGTTATCATTGCGCTGATCCGAACTGCCTCAAGGTTTGTCCGGAAAAGGCAATTTACAAGAAAGACGGCTGGACAGTTATTGATCAGGATAAATGTATAGGGTGCGGAGCATGCGTTAATGCCTGTGTATACCATGTTCCTGAGATTGCTGAAATACATCATACAAATGATGCCGGTCAACATATAATAAAGAAAGACAGGTCTCACAAATGTAATGCCTGTACACAGAACGAAAGGGATATCCCCGCGTGCGTATCAGTATGCCCGTCAGGTGCCCTTCTCTATGATTACAGAAACAAGATGGTGGAATACGCACAAAAGCGTGTTAAGGAGCTCAAGGCAGACGGATTTCCTCATGCCAGCATATACGGCCTTGACCAGTATGGCGGACTTGGAGTAATTACTGTACTCAGGGACAGTCCTGAGAAGTATGATCTTCCGCTCAATCCTCCTAAGGTTGATCTGACTAAAGTTGAAAACACAAAAGATGTTTATGCGCTGCTTTCAACTATGACACTGGGAATACCGGCCCTTAAAAGAGTGGCTTACAAAGCATCAAAGTCGCTGTCTAAAGACGCATAAAAATAAAATTAAATATATCAATATTACAGGGCTCCCGCATGGGAGCCTTTTTTATTCTCTTTTGCGAATCAAATTATTTGACAGAAAGCCTTTATGAATTATTTTAATTAAAAACACCATAAGGAGTGTATTGATGAAACTGAAAGCAATTATAATTTTTTTAGCACTTAGTATCGCGTGCATTGTTTCATGCGGTAAAGGCGGAGAGGATAAGCAGAGTTCTCTTTCCGGCGAAGGGCCTGTTAAATATGCGAAGTCCGGTGTGTCTGTCTTTAAAGATCAGGAGTTAAAGACATGGAGTTCTTTTCTTTCAAAAACAGAACCTGTTAGTATTCTTGAAACTCTTAAAGTTCAGATAAAAGGCGCGGAGACTGAAGTTGCGAAAGTAAAACTTTCTGACGGGACAGTGGTTTTTATCCAGATAAAATACCTCGCTGATAAGCCGGTTGTATTTGTTGAAGAGACCAAGGCTTATGTGAGAAATAATACTTCAAGTAAAGTTTATGCTGTTATTCCAAAAGGAACAATCGGATTTGTAGTACAGGAGATGGGTGACTGGACACAGATTTATATAGGACAGGTCGACGGGAAGTGGATAACACAGCAATGGGTAAATGGAGGCTATTCATCAGAGGATGTAAAAATTCAGGAGGCGAAAAATTTTGAGGAGGCCGCTGCTGTACTTAAAAGCAGTAAGTCAAAACCGGATCAGGTTTCGCAGGCCCTTGCTGTTCTGAAGGATTTGTCATCCCCGGCAGGACTATTCTCTGAAGCTGCGAATACTCTCCTTGCTGCGCATTCAGAAAAGAGCATAAGTGATACAGGTACTGATGATATGAATGGAAGTGTACCAGCCAGGCAGGAGGCAAAGGTTGAAGCAGCGGCAGGGCTTACGATGAGGGAACAGCCGGGAGTTTCATCAAAGTCTGTAGTTATTATTCCTGACGGTTCTACTGTGAAAATATTGAACAGGGAAAATTCTGAAGAGACTATTGGCGGGAAAACTGCCGCATGGTATCAGGTTGAATGGAGAGGTTACAAAGGCTGGGTCTTCGGAGGATTCCTTGCGTTTTAGAAAAATATGTTTAGAAGATTAAAATAATAAGGCACAGATGAACACAGATTTTGATGATTTACACAGATCTTTTGTTTACTCTCCGACACAATATCCGTGTTTATCTGTGTAAAATTTTTTTCATATTTTTTGCGGTTTAAGAGATTTGCATAAAGACATCACTTACATTGATGATTTCTTCGGCTTTTCCGGATTTTCATTTTCCCTGTAGCAGTACCTGCATCCCATTATCATCAGTTTTTCTTTCCCGCGCTCAACAGTCTTTGACGCATAAAGCCCTTCATATTTTGTAAGTGAAGAGCCGCATAAGGGGCAGATACGTGTCCCCGGAGGGAGCGCGGGCCTGTTGCGGAAAGAAACTGTTCCTGAATCCATCCGCTGTATGGGAATATTCTCTTTTGGTGAGCTAAGATTTTTAATCTTTTCCTTCCCGCCTGAAATCAGGGAGTACATATAGAGAAAAACGGCTATCCCGATAAGCAGCCCCGAGAGATAAAGTATTATATCCATGTCAGTTTTTTTTCTCTGTTATAAAATTGATCATTACAGTATCAGCTGACGGGGAATCAAGCGTGTAATCACTACATATATGTAGTATATTAAAACCCTCGGATTCAAGTATACCGGAGATCTCTTCAACGGAATAAATCTTCTGGATATGTTTCTCTTTATGAATAACACCATCTCTGTCAGTAGTGGTAAAACTGGAGGTTATTATCTTTTTATCCCTGTCATAGGAGTTTCCCCATTCAACATGGAATCCGCGGGTTTTGTAGACAGAGGTTTTATTATTAAAAAATCTTTCGATGTTATATTCGGTTGTAATATCGAACATAAAAATAGAATCTCTATGCATAACAGCTTTAACTGATTTTAAAACAGACCTGATGTCATTTACATCTGTCAGGTAGTTCATGGTGTCATGGACACAGAATATGAAATCGAATTTCTGCTTAAGAACAAAATTCCTGATATCAGAGCATATTATCCTGAAATTTCTGAAGGCGCGTGTTTTTGCTACATTAAGCATATCCATTGATTTGTCTATGCCTACAATACTGTAATTGGAGGATGAAAATTTGGCTCCGAATTTTCCTGTACCACAGCCAAGCTCAAGAATAGTTTCAGGCGCGTTACAGTATATTATCATTATCTCCGAGAGAAATTCGAACCATTTCTGGTAATCAACATGCCTGAGGATATAATCGTATGCCTCGGCAATTCCTGTGTACGGATCTGTTTTACTCAAAAGATACTCCCTGAAAAAATCACCCCTCAGGAGAATCCCTGTGAAGTGGAATAAAATCAGTATAGACTGATTTTTGAAATTAATAATTGCCTGCTTAAAGTCAATTAAATAAAAATGTGCAATTCTTTTGAAACTTTTGTTTTTTTATTGTGCAATTCAGGTTTTGATTTAAAATGATTATTAAGTCAGGGGGACAAAAAGTAAAAATGATCGAAAAGAATATAGTGAGATTCGGAGTATCAATCGAAGAGAAACTCCTGGGCAGATTCGACAGCCTTATTACAGAGAAGGGCTACGTAAACAGGTCAGAGGCTATAAGAGATCTTATAAGAGATATGCTTGTAGCGCAGCAGATTGAAGATCCCGAAGCGGAATCATTTGGAACTCTTACTATGGTATATAATCATCATCATGGTGATATCTCTGATAAACTGAATAATGTTCAGCACGATTATTTTGAGAATATAATCTCAACAACTCATATACACCTCGATGCCCATAACTGTCTGGAAGTGATTATTCTCAAAGGTAAAGCCGGACAACTTAAAGCTATAGCTGATTTGATCCTCTCTATAAAAAACGTCAAACATGGAAAATTTGTAATAGCATCAACTGAATCCAACCTTGATGTGTAAATCTGTACTGATAACAAAATAAGTATCATTCTGCCATTTTAAACCTATGTGAGAAACATGATAGGATACAACATGAATCTTATTGAGGGTGTTCTATTGTCTAGAATTTTCAGCTGCTATCATTTTTTAGAAAATATATCAGGCAGCTAAAATAATCCGCATAAAAAGGTATTCTCTTCTCAATTTCACCGGCTCTCCTCTCTCTTAAATTTTTTTCACGTCATTAAGATATGCCTCTTATATATTCAGCAATTATTAGTGATATTTTATTATTTTAAAAAAAATAATGCTAAACTATAAAGGGTTTTTTTTCGATATTAAGAATAAGGGTAAATTCGCTCTTTCGGGGCAAACGAGGTTAATTGGTGCGGCAGAAAACTCTCCTAAAGTTCTGTTCTGCTGCCATTGTTCTTCTCCATCTTTCAGGAGTGGGATCTTCTGATCTTTCCGCAAAAACAGGGAAATATCAGGAAACGGCAGGCAGAGGGAGTAATTCATACGCTTCGGCTTATGAATCAGGGGAGGTAAAAAGATATAGAGACATAATGCCGGGAAGAAACAGCAGATTATCTTATACAAAATATGATGATAAAGAGGGCAAAGCAGGGACTGTTACAAATAATTCTGTGGAGGTGAGATACCCGGATAAAAAAAAAGAAAGTGAAGATAAGTCTGGAATTTCAATCTATACAGTAAAAAAAGGGGATACTTTGTTTGGAATTTCAAGGAAGACCGGGGCTGGCGTTGAGGCAATTTCAAAATTAAACGGTATCAGCGGCAACAGGATCTACGCAGGGATGAAATTGAAGATTGAAACCTGCAAAAAAGTTAAAAAAAATTCCGAGCCTGTCAACTCTCTCCGTCCAGGCCGGGAAAATAATGATAAAAATTATTCCGGCGTCCCATCTTTTTTATGGCCTCTGAAAAATGTCAATGATGTCAGAAGAGACGGGAATGAGGATGTTAAACCAATTGGGATATTTATTACCGGGGTACCAAACAGCAATGTTGTGGCTTCCAGGGATGGCACGGTTAAAAAAATAGGTTATATGAGAGGTTACGGAAGATATGTAGCTATAAGTCATGAGGGGAGATATGTTACAGTCTATTCTAATCTTTTAAATATATATGTGAAGGAGGGAGTGCGGGTTTCATCACAAGGGCAGGAACCTTGGCAGGGCAGATATCTGCGCAATTGCCGCATC
>CAZVFJ010000132.1:0-9162 GCA_964625825.1 uncultured Leptospirales bacterium
ACTCTTACGGCTGTTAAAAGTATAGGTATGCCCGAGTCGGAGATAATATTATCTCAGTGTGCCGTATTTCTCGCCTCCGCACCAAAGAGCAACGCGTCATATAAGGCAATCAATGAGGCAAAAGCCATGGCGCAATCAGGCGACTATGAAATTCCACTTCATTTACGGAATGCCCCCACAGGGCTTATGAAGAAGATGGGATATGGAAAGGAGTATAGGTATCCCCATGATTTTGAAGAGAATTTTGTTAAAGAGAACTATCTCCCCGAAGAGATAAAAAAATTAAAATTCTACAATCCAACTGAAAACGGTGGAGAAAAAGCTATTAAGGATCGGCTTATAAGACTCTGGCCGGAAAGGTATAAGTAAACTTCCAACAATATTCAAAAAACACTTGATCACATTTCATCCTCCGCATAATTGGATTAATTTCTTAAATGGAGATTTTATGATAGAATTAAACGGGCGGCAGAGAAGAAAACTTAAATCTCTGGCCCATCATCTAAAACCTGTGGTGCAGGTCGGACAGAAAGGACTTACCGAAACCCTGATTAAAGCTGTAGACAAGGCCCTTTCTGATCATGAACTGATTAAGGTTAAATTCATAGATTTCAAGGATGAAAAACGCGATCTTGCTTCCGATATCAGCACAGCGACTGGTTCGGTCCTTGTTGACATGATTGGCAATATGGTGATTCTCTACAGAGAGAATCTTGAGCTTGAAACCGATCAGCGAATAAAACCTGGAAAATGATTTCTGAACTTGATATTTCATCTTTTCCAATTAGATATAAATTAAAACAGGTCATACCCCCCGCAGGCGGGTATCCATTTTTTTGAAAGCATTAAGATTCCCGTTTACAGGGGAATTATGTGATGAATTGGTTTTTAATTGAAAATAAGTCCTTGTAAGCTTTACAGGATTATTTAATTCCATGTTTGATTTCAGGAGATATAAAGAATGAAAAATTACAACGTAGTGATTGTTGGCGCACTGGGAGCAGTGGGCAATGAATTCAGAAAGATATTGCTTCAGAGAAAGTTTCCGATAGATAAAATAAAGTTTGTTGATCTTACTGATGTCGGATCTGATGTACAGTTCGGCGATAGAAAAGTAAAAGTTGAAGCTCCTTCGGATGATACCTTTAAAGGTTATGATATAGCTCTCTTTTCCGCAGGAGCGGATGTGAGCCTTGAGATCGCTAAAAAAGCAGCTGCATCGGGATGTATCGTTATTGATAACAGCTCTGCATGGAGGATGGACCCCGAGGTTCCACTTGTTGTTCCTGAAGTTAATCCTCATGATGTTGAATGGCACAAGGGGATTATCGCGAATCCTAACTGTTCGACGATCCAGATGCTCCTCCCTCTTAAACTTATACATGACGCTGCAAAGATTAAACGCGTAGTTGTCAGCACATACCAGGCAGTTTCGGGTACCGGGATAAAGGCAATTGAAGAATGTCATAACCAGGCCAGTGAAGTAGCTCAGGGAAAACCTGTTTCAAAAGTCAGTGTTTATCCTCACCAGATTGCCTTCAATGCTCTCCCCCATATTGATGTCTTTCTCGATAACGGGTATACCAAGGAAGAAATGAAGATGGTGAATGAAACACGGAAGATTATGGGTGACAATTCAATCAGGCTTACTGCAACAACAGTAAGAATACCTGTAATCTACGGTCACTCGGAATCCATTAATATAGAGACAGAAAAGAAGCTTACTGCCGCTGATGTAAAGAAACTACTTACAGGCAAGCCCGGAATTACAGTAGTTGATAATCCGGCGAAAAATGAATATCCTATGCCGATAAATGCCGCGGGTAAAGATGATGTCTTTGTCGGGAGAATACGCGAAGATGAATCCATTGAAAACGGCATAAATATGTGGGTTGTTTCAGATAATATCAGGAAAGGAGCAGCCCTCAACACAATCCAGATTGCTGAGCTTCTTATAGAAAAAAAACTTGTGTAGACCCGGATTATATATTCAGGTTTATTTGATTGTTTTAAACAGCTCCCCGGATAAAATTATCCTTCCAGCATAATGATTTTATCCGGCGGGTTTTCATATTGCCGTTCCATCCCTAACCCGTTATACTTTAGCCATAAGATTAATCCTTAATTAATTTGCTTGAAATACCGAAAATAAATAATATCGTATAAAAACAGGTTTTTTATGAAAAAAATTATTTTATATTTCGATCCATCAGCACAGAGCATTCTTCTTAAGAAGAAAAATGCAGCAGGCGAAGTCAGGGCGGCCCTCTCTTCAAAATATAATTTTGTTTCAGAGGGTGAAATTGTCGCCAGGGTTGTTGATGTAAAAGAAGAAGATGATATTAATTCCTTTATAGACAAGGGCTATGAATATTACAATATTCAGGAATATAGCAGTATTTCTATCGGTAAAGGGATTATGTTTGATGATATACTAAAAGCATATGTTGCATCATATTATGGATTTGTTGTAATTAAAGAGGGAAAGCTTCAGTTGATATCCCCGCTTTCATTTTCTAAAGACAAAATTTTTGCATACTATTATGTCTACCCTACAAAATTTAAAACCTATCCATCCTTCAGGGAAGTGCATGACATTCTTCATGTGGAAAAAATTTTATACCTTGTGCCGAAAGAGCGATATGAAAAGCAGATTGCTGATCTTAACAATGAAAAACCCCAGCTTGCAAGAATAATTGTAGCAGAAGGAAAGGCTCCGGTTAATGGTTATGATGAATATTTTGAGCCACTGCTCAGTGTAGACAAAAAAGTGGGAAAGATTCTTTCTGACGGAAGGATTGATTATAAAGAACAGGATTCGATCATTCAGGTCCAGAAAAATCAGGAAATACTGAAGAGAATTGACGGAGTAAAGCCCCAGGATGGATATGATGTTTTCGGGGAGAATGTTGAAGCTGCCTGGGAGAGTAAAGAAGGACTGAAGCGCGGTGAAAATATTGTACAGTCCGGATTTGATGATTCAATTTTTATCTCCGGGATAGATGGGTGTCTTAACATATCGAATAACAAGGTCAGCGTTATGCCGATTGCCGTCATTAAAGGTGACGTAGACCTCGATTCAGGAAACATATCTTTTAACGGAACTGTGAGGATTACAGGCTCGGTTAAATCAGGATTTAAGGTACAGGCCGACAGCGATATTATTGTCGAAGGTGATGTTGATAATGCTCAGCTTATTGCGGGTGGAGATATTATAGTAAAAATGGGAGTTGTTGGAAGAGATGGCACCAGGTTAAATGCCAAAGGTAATGTTTCAGCAAAGTTTATTCAAAACTCAAAAGTTGAGGCAGGGAAAAGTGTAATTGTCAGTGATTCTATTATTAATTGCGATATACTTTCCTATGACCGGATTGAGGTTACGGGTAAAAACGGTAAAATAATAGGAGGAAAACTTACCGCCCTCTATGAAATAAAATCGATGATAGTAGGTACTCAGACAGAGACAAGTACCGCGCTTACCGTGGGGAGAAATTTTGTTGTCGAAGAAGAGCTTGCCAGAAAGAGGAGTGAAATAAAAATAGCAAGAGATAGAATTGATGAAATAACAACAACAATGAAGATGCAGTTTGGTGAGGAAATATTTAAAAATCCCAAAGAGTATATAAAGATACTCCCTCCCGTAAAAAAGCAGAACTGCATTGTGCTTTTAAATGATCTCGGCAAAGCAAACGCGGCACTACGGAAAATTCTTGAAGAATCCTGGGAAATTGAAGCTAAACTCAAGCTCGGGAGAGATCCTGTGATTATTGTAAAGGGGCGAATTTATCCCGGAAGTGTAGTTAATGTTAAAAAAAGTGTAAGGAAGATTGAAACTCCACTTGATAATGTAAAACTTTATGAAGATCCTGCTGATAAAAGCATCAGGTTCATTTCCGCAATATAAAACATCTGAGATTCAACTTCGTAATTTTTCATTTCTATTAATATAGATTTATTGACACATCATTTTAATTATTAAAAATGTATAAGGTCATTATTCCCTGGTTATTATGATGAGATTGGCTGGAATGAGTGATAAATAAGATGATAAGGAATAATAAGTGAAAAGTCATAGCATCTACTTCGAGAATAAAAATGATTTTATAAGCAAAAATAAATCACTTTCTGACGAACATGTGGCTTTTTATAAAAGCCTCTTTTCAGCACAGGAGAAAGCGTCCGGAATGTTCCCTGAAAATATTAAGGACCAGTTCCCGGTAAATCCCGCGGCAGTTCCATTTCTTCAGGCCGATGATATCAGACTAAATGATGAAATTCTTGATACGCTTTCTCTCCTTCTTGATGACATAACAGAAAGCATCGTGCAGATCAATCCCGGTCTCGATTTTAATCTATTAAAGAAATCATTCTCCTCCTCCGCGCAGGATATGATAAGGCACCTGGTAAAAAAAGATTATGATTATTTTACTGCATTGGGAATGGAATGGAGGATTGATACTACAGAACTCCTTTTTGTTATTCATAATGTATTCAAGCCTCTCCTTGTTAAAGCCAGAATCGAGGCAAATCTGTCAATTGATAAAGAAAACTGGCAGGAAGGGGAATGTCCATTTTGCGGATATCTCCCGGATTTCAGCAAACTTGTTGAGTCAAAGAATAATTTAAGAAAACTTCACTGTTCTCTGTGCGAAAACGAATGGGAGTTTCCGAGACTGAAATGTCATTCCTGCGGGACAGATGAACAGACAATGCTGGGTTTTTTTGAATATGAGGATAATCCTGAATACAGGGTTTATTACTGTGATAAATGCAGAAATTATTTAAAGGCAATTCATATACCTAAACTGCGTGATGAATCAGGATTTGATCTTGCCGTGGAGGATATTATAACAGGATTTCTTGATTCAACAATGATGAATAAAAATTATAATAGAAGTTAGAATCAATATTTTGAACTAATAATAGCGTATCGGGAGGAGCGGGATGAAACCTTACAGGATTGATGAAAAGGGTGAACAGATACTGAGAATACTCTCCGACAACAGCAGGCTCAGTTCAGCTGATATAGCGAAACAGATTAATGTGCCAGAGGATGAAGTCCAAAAATATATTACGTCATTTGAAAATGAGAAGATAATACTCGGGTATAAAGCTAACGTGAACTGGCAGAGGGTAAGGCAGGATGATGTTAAGGCTCTCATTGAGGTAAAGGTTATGCCCGAAAGAAAAGTCGGGTTTGACGCTGTTGCGGAATCAATCTATAGATTTCCGGAGGTTTCTTCAGTTTATCTTATATCCGGTAGATATGATCTTCTTGTTCAGGTTGATGGCCTCTCCCTCCGGGAAGTAGCGCAGTTTGTATCTGAAAAACTTGCTACGATTAAAGGGGTTCAATCTACTGCTACTCACTTTCTTCTGAAAAAGTACAAAGAGGATGGACTTATACTTGTTGATCATCCTGATTCAAGGAGGCTCCCTGTAACACCATGACAGACGATTTAAACGGAATATACCGGATATTCCGTAAATCTTACGGCATGCAGGGATGGTGGCCAATAATCAATCCTGAGACAGGAGTGAGCGAATATAGAACAGGCGCTCCGCAAAATGAAAGCGATATCTTCGAAATTATTATGGGTGCAATACTAACCCAGAATGTAGCCTGGAAAAATGTAGAAAAAGCGCTGGCTTTACTCAAAAAGAAACGGCTTCTTAATCCGAAAAAACTCTATAAAGCTTCTCATGAGGATATTGCAGAGTGCATTACATCTACAGGCTATTATAACCAGAAAACAATAAAGATAAAGAATTTTCTGAACTGGTTCAGTGAGTATAATTTTTCTTTTGAGAAACTTATACTCATGAAGACTGAACTTTTAAGAGAGAAACTTCTGGAGATTAATGGTATCGGACCTGAAACAGCAGATTCAATTTTACTCTACGGACTGGAGAGAAAAATTTTTGTAATTGATGCATATACAAAAAGGATATATTCCCGTCTTGGATACATTAAGGCTAACGAGAGTTATGACAAAATTCAGGAGTTATTTCACAAAGGATTCAAAGGCGGTGTTGAAAAGTATAATGAGTATCATGCTTTAATAGTTACTCACGGTAAGGATATCTGTAAGAACAGTCCTCAATGTGAAATCTGCTGTCTGAATTCAATATGCCCTGCACCGAAAGTGGTTAATAAGTAAAACCAGCTGTTTTTCACTATTTATAAAAAATATCATTATTAAATTTTTGATTTAATCCGGCTGTATAATTTAATGTTTTCATTTTTTAATTATTGTCGTAAAAAAAATATGATCCGCTTCTGGCTCAGGTAGAGATTATTTCTATTTTTTGAAATTAACATATGATAATAATTACTGTTTAATGCTTGAAATCTTTTTAACTTTATGCTGCAATACCAATCTAATTTTTTTTGGAGAAGTTGATGAAAAATCGCGTATATCTTACAGAAATGGATGAGTGGAAGAAGCTTGAAGAAAACTATATTAAGGTTAGAAAGCTTCATCTCCGTGATCTTTTTGAGAATGACCCTGAGAGAGCTGCTAAAATGGTTATTACTGACGGGGATATATTTTTTGACTACTCCAAAAATAGAATAACTGCCGAAACAGTGGAACTCCTTGTTTCACTTGCTGAAAAATGCGCCCTTAAAGATGAGACAGAGCGGATGTTTACCGGGGAGAAGATCAATGAAACAGAAAACAGGGCAGTTCTTCATACGGCCCTCCGGAACAGGAGTGAAAAACCTGTTTATATTGATGGGAAGGATGTAATGCCCGATGTAGAACGTGTTCTTCAGAAGATGCACGTAGTATCTGATAAGATAAGAGAACTAAAGTGGATAGGTTTTTCAGGCAAACCGGTTAAGAACATTATTAATATAGGGATCGGGGGATCTGATCTTGGGCCGGTAATGGTTTATGAAGCCCTGAAGTTTTATTCAGAGAGAGAACTCAATGTCCGTTTTGTTTCGAATGTGGATGGATCTCATTTAATTGAAACTATTAAAGGGCTGAATCCTGAAGAAACTCTTTTCATTGTGGCCTCAAAGACCTTTACAACCCAGGAGACAATGACTAACGCTAAGACTGCAAGGAGATGGATTGTTGAAGCAGCAGATGATGACAAAGCTGTAGCAAGGCACTTTCTTGCGCTCTCCACAAACAGAATGGAAGTTGAAAAATTCGGGATTGACCCGGATAATATGTTTGAGTTCTGGGACTGGGTAGGAGGGAGATATTCTCTTACATCAGCAATAGGACTTCCGATTATGGTGTCAATCGGATACGAAAATTTTGTAAAACTCCTTGAGGGTTTTCATTCCATGGATATCCATTTCAGAACCAGGCCTTTCCGTGAAAACATCCCTGTAATGATGGCTCTTCTCGGGGTCTGGTATAATAATTTTTTTAAATCTGAAACTTATGCAATACTTCCATATGAACAGTACCTGCACAGATTCCCGGCATACCTTCAGCAGGGAGATATGGAGTCAAACGGCAAATCGGTCACACGGGACGGTAAGAGAGTAGACTACAGTACGGGGCCTGTGATATGGGGTGAGCCTGGAACAAACGGCCAGCATGCTTTTTTTCAGCTGATACATCAGGGAACTCCCCTGATCCCTGCGGATCTGATCGGTTTTATCAAAACTCTGAATAATGATACAGAACATCATGATATTCTGATTTCTAATATGATAGCCCAGGCTGAAGCCTTTGCCTTCGGAAAGACACCTGAAGAGGTGAAAGCTGACGGCGCTAATGAATATATAGCCCCTTTCAAAACATTTGAGGGGAACAGGCCGACAAATACAATTCTGATTGATAAACTTACTCCGGAATCCCTGGGCAGATTAATTGCCATGTACGAACATAAAATCTTTGTTCAGGGTATTATATGGAATATTTTTTCTTTTGATCAGTGGGGAGTTGAGCTGGGCAAAGTCCTCGCAAAGAGGATACAGAAGGAGTTTGCCGGTGATGAACTTTCCTCGTCGCACGATTCGTCAACTGTCGCCCTAATCAAGTATTACCGGAGCAGAAAGAGTGAATAAAGATAGTAATGAACGCACAGACTTTTCGGATAATATTCCCGATGATTGTGCCGAAAAGATTCAGAAATATGAGATATTCAGGCAGGAGGCCAACCTTGTCAGGGAGAAGGATAAAAAGCTCATAAGGGAACTTTTTAACAGTTTCAGTAACAGTTATTTAATGGTCGGTATCGGGTTTCAGAGGTCGTACGGATCAATTCTGTCCGGAGATTATTTTGATCTTTTGAGGCTCCCTGAAAATAAATTTCTTTTTGTCTTTTCTGATATAAGCGGCCATGGACTCCCGGCTTATACGACTCTTATAAGACTGAGGTCTGCTGTTATTCTCGCTATAAAGGATGCAGAGGCCGAATACGCAGTAACAGGTAAACTCGATTACTCCGCTATTGTTAAAGACATATCTCTAAAATTTACTGATATAATGGACATGTCATATTCGAATGATTTCGCATCAGTGAATTTCGTCTTTATTGAAGAAGAGAATCGATGCATTAAACTCAGGTTTTTTAACAGGAGTATGCTATTCCCGATAATTGTGCGACGCGAAGCGGATGGAGCAAAAGTAATAAATCTTAATTTACCATATGAAGATTGGGAGCCTAACAAGGGTTATCTTCTCGGGAGCGATATTAAGGATCTTATATCCCGGGAAGCATATATGAACACTCCTGAATGCTGTTTTGATATATATCAGGGTGACATGATTTTTTTCTACACAGATGGGATAACAGAGGCCTTTGATTTTAAAGGAGATAACTCTCAATACGGTGAAAAGAGGCTTGAACAAAAACTTATTGAAATGTGTGACCTCCCTCCGCAACTGGTAATTAACAATATTTTTGATTCTGTGTATGATTTCATTGGTAGTCATGAATATCAGAAAGATGACATGACAGCGGTACTTTTAGACCTTCCCCTTTTTAAGTGATTGTTCTATTTTAAAAACTGACTCTACATTCTTAATAATTTACGATAAAGATTATTCTATCACCGGGAATATTTTCTTGACAGCATGTTTTCAAACACGGAATTTTATTAAATTTCAAAAATGAGAAAGTTAATAATATTAGTGGCTCATTCCGGATTGTTGGGAAAAGTAAAAACGATTCCTGACCATCCCCCTAAAT
>CAZVFJ010000133.1:0-4771 GCA_964625825.1 uncultured Leptospirales bacterium
AGCCTCACCGGTGACTCATTCAAACGAGCCCTCTATGGGTTATATCTTGCACGTAAGCACCATCTCCCCATACTTTATTCAGGGGGAAAACTTTTTAACAGTCAGGATAAAGGAGAAGCTGAAATTTCGATAAAGCTTCTTCAAAAGTACAACAGCAGTGGAATAAAAATGCTTAAAGAAAATATGAGCCGTACAACTTATGAAAACGCCTTATATGTTAAGGAAAAATTTAATCCGGAGAAGATAATTCTCGTTACATCAGCATACCATATCAAACGTTCACTGTTTTTATTTCATAAAGCCGGTATTGAATGTGTCCCTGCCCCTACAGATTATAAGATAGATGGAGGAGGTTATAATATTACAAGCTTTCTCCCGAAGAGTTACGAAATGGACTGCATTTATAAGGGATTAAAGGAGTATATAGGACTTCTATTCTACATGGTTACATACCACTGATTTTACAACACCGGTGTAAAAAACCGGAGTTTCGATGCTATATGAGGATCTCCCTTGAAAAATCAAATAAATACATTTGACTAAAAATATAATTAAAATCATTATTTATTACTTAACTTTTTTTAAGTAAAAAACATCTTATTATATTAGCCACAGGCGGCGGGGATATATAGTTTTATTTTTTTACTAAAATATATGTTCAGGAATTAATATTGAATCAGAAAATATTATATTCTGATGTTATAGTTATATATATGAGGGTATTACTGTGATTACTTTACTGGAGGAACTTGTAAACCAGGTCGGGAGTATTGTTCTTGCGGCTGTGCTTCTTTCAAGATTCGCCTTTTTCAGAAGACTTGCGACAAGGGATAAAATTCATATAAGATATCTTATAATTCTGGCAATATTTTTCGGTCTCTTCGGCATTTTTAAAACATATTCAGGTATCCCTGTAAAAGGGGCTCTTGCCAACGCGCGAGTTGTCGGAGTCTTTGTAGGTGGTCTTATTGGAGGTCCGGTTGTCGGTATAATCTCCGGACTTATTGCAGGTATACATCGCTGGGCTATAGACATAGGGGGTTTCACTGCTTTTGCCTGCATGGTATCAACTGTCTCCGAGGGAATTCTCGCGGGATTTTTAAGTAAATCATTTTACAGATCAGAACCGAGATGGCTATTTGCTCTCTATACAGGCGCTCTGGCCGAGGTAATGCAGATGGCAATACTCCTCGTCCTTGTAAAGCCATTTGACGCAGCTCTTGATCTTGTATCTATAATCGGTATTCCAATGATTGTCGCAAATGCAATAGGAATCAGCATGCTTATTGCAATTGTTGATACAATCTATAATGAAAGAGACCGGATTGCCGCGAACCAGTCAAAGGTAGTTTTACAGATTGCCAACAGAACCATCAATTATTTTAGAAAGGGACTAACAGAAGAGACTACCCGTCAGGCCGCATTGATAATAAAGGAGATGACCGGTGTTTCGGCAGTATCATTTACAAGTATGGACCGGATTCTTGCCCACGTAGGTACAGGTTCAGATCACCATATACCAGGCTTACCACTTGTGACAAAAATTACAAAGCAGGTTCTTAAAGATGGTAAATCAAGAATCGCAGAAACAAAAGAGGATATATCCTGTTCTCATAAAGAATGCCCGCTTAACAGTGTAGTTATTGTTCCACTTAAAGAAAAAGATGTCGTTATAGGTTCACTTAAAATTTACAAAACAGGTGAAAATAAAATAACATCTGTTGATGTTGAACTGGCAGAGGGACTGGCATCACTCTTTTCGACACAAATCGAGTTAAGCCGTATCGAAGAACAGGCAAAGCTCCTCAACATTTCCGAGCTTAAAGCTCTTCAGGCCCAGATAAATCCTCACTTTCTCTTTAATTCAATAAACACTATAATATCACTGATTAGAACCAGCCCGGAGAAAGCCCGGGATCTTCTCATAAAACTCGGGGCATATTTCAGGAACAGTCTATATCACTCTGACGAAATTTACCTCTCAGATGAAATTCAGAATATTAAAAACTACCTTGAGATTGAAAAAGCACGTTTTGGAGAAAAGCTTAATGTAACAATAGATGTACCCGAAAACCTGAATTGTATGATCCCGCCTTTCACTCTTCAGCCCCTTGTAGAAAATTCCCTTAAACATGGGCTGCTTCCGAAACTTAATGGCGGTTCAATCGAAATCAGGGGAGAACGGGACGGTTCAGAAATACATCTCACTGTCAAAGATAACGGTGTAGGAATTGACGGGGATAAACTCACAACTATTCTTGATGATTCTGTCTGTTCAAAATCAGTAGGAATTAAAAATGTGCATAAAAGACTGATCTGTAAATACGGGTCTTCTTATGGCCTGAAAGTTGAAAGCAGACCAGAAGCCGGAACAATTGTATCTCTAACTATACCCGGAGTTCTCTGATGATAAAAATAATAATAATAGATGATGAAGAGCCGGCCAGGACTGAATTAAAATTCCTTCTTGAGCAGTATGATGACATTCAGGTATTGGCGGAGGCTTCTGATGGAGAAATGGCTGTAAATCTCTGCTATGAGCTTAAACCTGACCTGATCTTTATGGATATCCAAATGCCTGCCTTCTCCGGAATTGAAGCAGCTGAGATACTGATAAATTCCGTAAACCCTCCATATATAATCTTTGTTACAGCTTATGACGCTTATGCAATAAGGGCATTTGAGCTTCACGCTATCGATTACCTTCTCAAGCCTGTTGAGCAGGATCGTCTTGAAAGCAGCCTTGACAGGATACGCAAACTTTTAAACTCTGACCATGAAATATCCGTATCCATGAAAGCCATGAAAGAAATGCTGGGTGGATTCAACCAGAACCGGAACAATAGAATTATAACCGTATGCAGGGATGAAAAATTCTATCCCGTACCAATAGAAAAAATAAAGTATGCCTTTGCAGATGACAAGAGAACATACCTTATAACAGTATCGGGAAAATTTACATATAAAAATACACTTCACCACCTTGAAGAAATTCTTCCTCAAAACTTCATCAGAACACACAGGAGTTATATCGTGAACATAAATTTTATAAAAGATATTGAACCCATGTTTAACGGTGCTTACCAGATAACTATTTTAAACGATGATAATCCTGTCCCGTTAAGTAGAAGCCACTCAAAAAACTTTAAAGAAATCATACAAATGGAATAATTTTCATTTTCTATTGATGCATTTCATCTTAATATTTATACACTTTATCCCCCGAATCCTGCATTTTACGAAAAATTTCAACATAGAAAATTTTTTTGATCTACTTTGTCTCCAGAATTAAATTATGGAGGCAATAAATGATAAGCTTTCTTTTATCTTTAGCAGCACTAATTGCTGGTTATTTTATTTACGGTGCTTTCGTTGAAAAAGTATTCGGAATTGAACCGGAAAGAAAAACTCCGGCAGTCCAGTTAAATGATGGAGTCGATTATGTTCCGATCCCCTGGAAAAAAACACTGCTGATCCAGATACTAAACATTGCGGGACTTGGGCCAATCTTTGGTGCAATTATGGGTGCTCTTTACGGGCCAGCGGCATTTCTCTGGATAGTTTTAGGAAGTATATTCGCTGGTGCGGTACACGACTTCTTCTCAGGTATGCTTTCAGTAAGGCATGACGGAAAAAGTATATCTGAAATCGTTGGTCTTTACCTCGGCAATTTCATGAAACAGTTCATGAGAGTATTTTCAGTAGTTCTTCTTGTCCTTGTAGGAACGGTTTTTATTGCCGGCCCGGCAGGCTTACTGGCAAATCTCGGCATGACAGGAATTTTAGCAAACAAATGGTTCTGGCTTGCAGTAATTATAGTCTATTATTTCTTTGCAACAATTCTTCCTATTGATAAAATCATTGCAAGGTTCTATCCAATTTTCGGTATAGTACTTCTTGTTATGGCTTTAGGAATTGGTGTCGCAATTCTCTTCTCCGCGAATCCAATCCCAGAAATAACACTAAGCAATTTTCATCCCAAACATCTTCCAATTTGGCCGATGCTCTTTATAACAATAGCATGCGGTGCTATAAGCGGTTTCCACGCAACACAATCACCTCTCATGGCAAGGTGTATTGAGTCTGAAAAATATGGAAGAAGAGTATTTTATGGAGCTATGATTGCTGAAGGAATAATCGCACTTGTATGGGCAGCAGCAGCAATGACATTCTTTAACGGTATACCCGCTCTTGCAGCGGCACTCGCAAAAGGCGGTGCAGGCCTTGTAGTACATGACGTTTCAATAGGTCTTCTAGGAGTTGCTGGAGGAATCCTTGCAATACTTGGAGCGATAGCATGCCCTATTACATCAGGTGATACAGCTTTCAGGAGCGCAAGGCTCACAATCGCAGACTCATTAAATTATGACCAGACAAAGGTCAAAAACCGTCTTCTCATTGCAATACCTCTCTTCGCTATTGGTCTTGTACTGAATTTTATGGATTTTTCTATAATCTGGAGATATTTTGCATGGTCAAACCAGACACTGGCAACAATAGTTCTCTGGGGAAGTGCAGCGTATATGGTTGCCAACAACAAGTTCCACTGGATTGCAACTATTCCTGCAACATTTATGACAGCTGTATGCGTAACATACATTTTAATTGCTCCGGAGGGTTTCAAACTTTCAACAGCAATAGCATATCCCGCTGGTATCATAGCTGCTTTAATAGCACTGTGTGCTTTTATAGCTTTCACTATGAAAAAATCAAAAGAGGTTTTTGCTGTCGTAGCAGGAAAATAAAAAAACTGATTATATCAGTAAATATA
>CAZVFJ010000133.1:4871-6947 GCA_964625825.1 uncultured Leptospirales bacterium
TATATCTCATTAACAATTCTATTCTTCGTAAAGAGCCTCTATATCCCTCCCGTAATTTTTCATTACAACCTTGCGTTTCAGTTTAAGAGTAGGTGTAAGCTCACCGTTTTCCTCTGTGAATTCCTTTGACATAAGTTTGAATTTTTTAACCTGTTCGACCCTGCCGAAATTCTGATTCAGCTCAGCTATGATCTCTTCGTATTTTTTAATCACCCTGTCACTGGAAACAAGCTGCTCATTACTCAATCCCGTAAGCCCCTGTTTTGCAGCCCACTCACTGAGTGTTTCAAAATTCGGTACGATAAGAGCGACAATATACTTTTTCCCGTCGCCAAGAACGGCTATCTGTTCAATGAACGGATTGGATGCGAAGGTATTTTCAAGGACCTGAGGTGCGACGTTCTTCCCGCCTGATGTTACAATAATATCCTTCTTCCTGTCAGTGATCTTTACATAACCCTGCTCATCCTTAAGACCTATGTCACCAGTCTTGAGCCATCCGTCATCTGTGAACATCTCTTTAGTCTGCTCAGGCTTGTTCAGGTAACCGAGCATAACTCCAGGCCCCTTAGCAAGTATCTCACCATCATCTGCAATCTTTACTTCTGCTCCGGGGAACGGTGTGATCCATCCGTTCGATTTTATTGGCATAATAGAAGGATCTCCGTCAACATTAAGAACAGGTGATGTTTCAGTGAGACCATAGCCCTTCCGGATCTGCATATTTAGACCCCAGAAAAAATCATGTATTTCAGGGAGAAGAGGAGCACCTGCACTACCGAAGACCCTGGTTCTCTCAAAGCCCATTGCCTCTTTAAGTTTGGAAAAAATAAGCTTATCGTACACCTTGTATTTAAGACCAAGAATAAACGGAAGTTTTTGGTTTGCCATAAAATAGGGGCCTGCCTGTTTACCGACAGCAACCGCCTTTGCAAATATCTTCTGCTTACCAGCGGGAGCGGTCGCTACCTTTGCCAGTATGCCGTTGTATATTTTTTCAAATACCCGCGGCACGAAAATACCAATATTCGGCCTCACCTCTAAAAGATCCTCTGCAAAGAATTCTGTCCCGCGTGAATAGGCTATAGTACCGCCTGCAATCATAAGCCCATAATATGACATAGTTCTTTCAACAGAGTGAGCGAGAGGCAGGAGTGACAGGAGGATGTCTCCCTCTCTCAGCATCTGCACCCTTTTAAATGTAGTGGCTATGAACATAAGGTTTGAGTGGCTCAGCATTACCCCCTTGGGCTGACCTGTTGTGCCTGATGAATAAATGAGTGTCATAAGGTCATCCGGCTTTATTGACGCAGTTCTTGCCGCAATCTCATCCTTCAGAATATTCTTTAAGCCTTCATTAACAGCATCCTTTAGTGTTATAACCATATCGTCTTTGTAGTTGACATCTTCAAAGACCACTATCTTTTTAAGATGAGGAAGGTTTTTTCGTTCTTCAAGAACATTATCAACCTGAAACTTCCCCTCGCAGAAGCAAAAGACAGAATTTGTATCATTGAGAATATACGCAGCTTCAGGAGCCGAATTAGTGGGATATATAGTAGCATCAACACACGCGCAAGAAAGAGTCACGTAATCTGCTATCACCCATTCCGGTCTGTTCTGTGAATATATGGAGACAATATCCCCTTTCTTAATCCCCAAATTTATCATATACGATGCAAGCGCATCTACCTGCGCTCCGATCTGATTCCACGAAAGATCGATCCATTCTTTATCAGTTCTTTTCCTTAGAAAAACCCTATCCCCGTAGATTTTTACCCCGTCCCGGAAGATATCAAGAACCGTGTTTTTGGTATAATCATATTCCCTGTTCATTTCCAAAACCCCCTGGATTTATTTTACCGAACATCGTTCTTTTTTATATAATTTTATTCTTTTTTGCAACTCTTATTTACATTATTAGAATAAAATTTAATATATTTATTATAATAAATAATCAGAAGTTTTTATTAACTCATTATACTATTTTTTTATTTAAAACTATGCTGATCAAATATTTGTTTATAATTATAATTTGAAAAAGAGGAAATAAGAGGAAAATCGTGAAAAAAGCAT
>CAZVFJ010000133.1:7047-9084 GCA_964625825.1 uncultured Leptospirales bacterium
TTTTTCATTAGCAGCAGCTTCATGGTTTCACCTGCATTCACGAAAGCCTGGAATAGTGTACAGGAAATACTGATCGATTTCCCGGCATCAGTTTCAATATTCATATATCGTCCCCGCTGGTATCATGTAATATCATGAAAGAATAGAACAGGCATTGTAAATAAATCAATTCTACTGAATCAAATGCGAAAATCATTTTTCGTAATAAAAAATCAAGTTAAAATACTCAACTTAACTGACTTTTGAAGATAAGATATAAGTAACTGGAATTAAAAGGAGAATAAAAAAAACCATAATAATGGATGTTACATGATGGCATATGATCCTGTTACTGGTAAATTTGTAAAACGATATTATTCATGTAAAAATGTTTATACAATATTAGAGGATATATTTTGTATTGACTAATTATAAAGAGTCTTTTAAATAATATGTTTAATCGATATGAATATAGTTTTATCGTAATCCTGACAATTTACAAACTATTTCCGGAGAATAAATATGAAACGTTGTTTCTCTTTTGCTTTAATGTATATCGCGTTATCTATTATGATTACATTAACTACCTGCGGCGGGGAAAAGGACAGCAGTAATTCAATGAATTATAAATATATTGCTGCCGGACAGGCAGGAATGAAAATATTTGATGTTACTGATCCGGCTAACCCAGTGTTTAAAGGGTCATACGATACTGCGGGTTTTGCTTCCAAAGTATGTATAAGCGGCAGTTACGCTTATGTTGCCGACAGCGCCAAGGGCATTGTCATTTTGGATATAAGTGATCCGTCTAATCCTGTATTAAAGGGCTCGTATACCATGAACGCAATGGTTTATGAAATAAGCGTTAAAGATAATTACGCCTATGTAGCTGATTATGCCGGCGGGCTTTTAATTATTGATATAAGCGATCCCGCAAATCCGGTCTTTAAAAGTTCATACGACACCGCAGGATATGCGGTGGGGGTATTCGTCAAAGGCGCTTACGCGTATATTGCGGATGACAGTAACGGTCTTGTAATTGTCGATATAAGTGATCCTGCCGCACCGGTACTCAAGGGTTCATACGATACGGCAGGTCATGCGGCGGGAGTATACGTCAGCGGCGCTTACGCCTATGTTGCAGATAAAGATGGCGGCCTTGTAATTGTGGATATAAGCGATCCTTCAGCTCCTGTGCTCAAGGGTTCATACGATACAGCAGGATTTTCCAGGGGAGTTACTGTAAGCGGAAGTTACGCTTATGTTGCCGATGAAGCCGGCGGTCTTGCGGTTGTCGATATAAGCGATCCGTCAACGCCGGTTCTAAAGGGTTCATACGATACGCCGGGATATGCTTATGGTGTTTCCGTAAGCGGCAGCTTTGCATATATTGCGGACTTTGAGGGAGGTCTGTCAATTGTCGATATAAGCGATCCGTCAGCACCGGCTCTTGAAGGTCAATATAACACGCCGGGCAGCATCGTGGATGTTTTTTTAAGCGGAAATTATGCCTATGTTTCAGATGCTGCTGACGGGCTTTTAATCCTGAACATAAGTAATCCTTCAGCTCCGGTTTTAACAGGTTCATTTTCGTCAGCAGGTGTCAGAGGAGCTTGCGTAAGCGGCAGTTACGCTTACGTTGCACGCGGTATTGACGGTCTTGCAGTCGTCGATATAAGCAACCCTTCAACGCCGGTTTTAACAGGTTCATACGATACCGGAACAGCCGTGATAGGTGTTTGCGTAAATGGAAATTACGCCTATCTCGCTGCCAATCAAGGCGGTCTTGTAATTGTCGATATAAGCGACCCGTCAGCACCGGTGCTTAAAGGATCATACGATACGGCCGGATATGCCTATGATGTGAATGTAACCGGCAGTTATGCTTATGTTGCAGATACTATCAACGGTCTTGTGATAGTTGATGTAAGCAACCCGGCTGCGCCGTCTTTAAAAGGTTCATACGATACTGCGGATTATGCTAACAAAGTATCTGTAAGCGGCAGTTACGCATATGTTTCGGACAGCGGCAGCGGTCTTGTGATATTGGATGTAAGC
>CAZVFJ010000134.1:0-9029 GCA_964625825.1 uncultured Leptospirales bacterium
TACAAGGTTCAGCTCGCTATTGAATTCCGCGGCAGTCAAATCCATACTCTCGACAATGGAGTAAATAATATTCATCCCTTCCAAAACTCACTCCTGCCTGATGTTATTCTCATCACCGCTGAATCTATCCCGGAGTTTCATCATTACAGAGCATGGGTCGCTTACAATCACCCTGGTTCCGGAAAGTACATCAAGAAAACCGACTTCATTAGAATATCTCGGAACAATATGTTGATGAATATGCTTAATGCTTGCTCCACTTCCCTCACCGAGATTATAACCTATATTATATCCCGATGGGGAAAATTCTTCATTCAATATTTTTACGCTTTTAACAAGAAGCCTGTGCATCTCTACTGCTTCATCTTCTGTCAGATCTGCGATATCTGTTACATGTCGTAGAGGGAATATCATCAGGTGACCGGGGTTAAAAGGGAAGAGATTCATCGCAATTATGAATTTCTCATTTTTAAAAACAGTAAGACCTGTAACTGCGGGATTTTTATCTCTTATCGCGCAAAGAATACAATCAACATGTGGTTTATCACCTTTAACATATCTGATCTTTTCTGTATTGAAGAGATAATTTCTTTCCAAGTTATTTTATTTTCTCCTGGCGAACATATAAATAGAATAGATAATCATAAAAATTATTATAGCCATACCCATAACAACCATGGCCTGATACATAAAATCCATTCTCCTGACATATGAAACTCTTTCTTTTGAAGTCTCTTCAAGTATATTAAGTTTTGAAGTGAGATATTCCCTGGCCATATTTAAATCACTTATGTCCGGTGATGTCTTAAGTTCCCTGAATAACCGCTCAGTTTCAGCATACATGGAAATTATTTCTTCCTGTTCTACCATCTTTTCCTTGAGGTAATTCATATGGATATCGATTTCCCTGAACCTTTTTTCAAAATTTGAAATTTCCTCCGCTGAAAAAGTCCGGAGCTGAGTATCCGGAACCGGTTCTGCCGCAAAAGATAGAGAAATAAATAACAACAGCATAACGAGGGGGATAAGCTTCTTAATCATTACTAACTCCTTGTTATATGGATCAGTAAAAATATTTATGGAAGAACCAGATTATAGTAACTCAAAAAGTAATTAACCACATGCATTACTATCAGGGCGTATATGCCGGCAATTATGTCATCAATCATTATCCCAAGACCGCCGTTCAGTGACTGAAGACCCCTTGCAGGGAAAGGCTTCACAATATCAAATATTCTGAAAAGGATAAAAGCAAGTAGCGCATATGTAAACGAAAAAGGGAGAAACAGAATACTAATCCAGTACCCTATGACTTCATCAAGAACTACACTCTGTGGATCTTTTGAATTAAAAAATTTTTCAGCATCGTCGGTAATTTTTATTGAAGGGTATATCGCTGCCACGACTATTGCAAAATTGATAATATTAAGTGTGCCCTGGCTTACACCTGAAAAAATAATGTTTTCTGCTACATATATCGCCATTGCAACCAGTGTACCCGCCGTACCGGGCGCTACCGGAGAATAGCCTGCATAAAAAGCCGTAAAAAGAAATTCTTTGATGTTCATTAAATATCAGACCTCTGTTTCTTTTTTTCCCGGGAGAAAAAGCTGCCAGTTTGTAAAAAGATACCTCAGACCCGAGAGTGCTGTCATTATTGTTACAGCGAGCATAATCCAGTATGGTACTGACACATGAGTTTCAAAGAAACCGATTTTTTTTACCATATAAATCATGATTATTATAACAATTGACATCATCTGGAAAGCGGTTTTGAATTTTCCGAATCGGCTTGTCCTGAGAGATTTCCCGCGTTTAATGGCAAGCCATCGCATTACAGTTATCAATACATCTCTGGATACTATTATAACAACCATCCATGAATCAAAAAGTTCAAAATATGGATCAATTGCAATAATCGCAATAAGTGCGGAAATAACCAGAAACTTGTCAGCTATTGGGTCAATGAATTTTCCGAACTCAGACTCCTGCTTAAGCTTTCTGGCGAGCCATCCGTCAAAAAAATCCGTAAGGGATGCAATACAAAAAACAATAAGAGCAAGCAACCACGCCTCTGCTGTCTTTATCGTAAGGAGATAAATAAAAACAGGAATCAGAATAATTCTAATGTAGGAAATTATATTCGGGATGCTGAATTTATTACCTGTCAGTTTCAAATTATTTCTCCAATAAGATCGTACTCAACAGAATCAGTTACGCGTGCTCTTATAATATTATTTACTCTATTTATATTAGAGGTCAAGTAAAAAACTCCATCAACCTCAGGAGCATCATACTTTGTCCTTCCTACATATGTTTTTTCATCAATTTTTTCTTCGACAAGAACATCAAGTTCCGTCCCTATATAAGATACCATCTTTTCAGCAGAAATCTCCATCTGAACAGACATCAACTCATTAGATCTTCTTTCTTTTTCTTTTGGGGACACGCTGTCTCTCAAAAATGAAGCTTTTGTATCCTCTTCAGGAGAATAGGTAAAACATCCGACTTTATCAAGCCTGGCTTTTTTTATGAAAGAGATAAGTTCATGGAAATGTTTCTCTTTTTCTCCGGGGTACCCCACCATAAATGTGGAACGTATGTTTATCCCCGGGATCCTGTCCCGCAGAGAAGATATGAGTTCATAGTATTTTTCCGGGCTCCCTTTTCTCCCCATAGACTTAAGAATATCCGAATTCACATGCTGAAAGGGAATGTCAATATATGGAACAACTTTATCATTTGCCGCTATTAATTCTATAATATCATCAGTTATATGGTCAGGGTGGCAATACAGAAGCCGTATCCATTTTACGCTCTCGATCTCTGAAATTTTATTAACAAGGTAGGGCAGCCTTATATCTCTCCATGCATATACGGCAATATCCTGCGCGATTATATTAAGCTCAAGCGCACCATCCTTTGCTGCATTGTCAGCTTCTTTCAGAATAAAGTCAGGAGAGAACGGGATGTGAGGCCCGCGGATTAAAGGTATGGCGCAGTAGCTGCAATTATTGGAACATCCGTCCGAAATTTTAATATATGACGACGACGGAGGGGAGTAAAGCCTTCTCCTTTCATGAATTGGATTATTTATACTTATATTGAAACTTTCCGAAAGCTTTGGGACAAAATCTTTATCCGGTATACCGTAGAGAAAATCTATTTCAGGTATATCTTTTCCAAGATCTTCAAAATATCTCTTTGAGAGACATCCGGTTACAGCAATTTTTTTTGAGAATCTGTCACCCTCTACAAGATGAAGGTTTTCTCCATTCTCCTCTTTCAGAGATAACGCATCCAGTATAACTTCAATGGATTCCTCTTTTGCAGGCTTGATGAATCCACAGGTATTTATAATTATTATACCGGCCTCTTCAGCACTATCGGCAGGTCTGTAGCCTGCCGATATCATCTCACCATTGATCCTTTCTGAATCCACAAGGTTTTTTGAGCAACCCAGTGAAATTATATAAAAGCTTATATTCTTTGAATAAAACACTTATCACCAGTCTTTAACGTCAATATGATAAAGGTTAGGATTTGTTACATCCTTTTTCCAGGTGATAGTTTTATTAGCCACCTGGCCTGCCCTGCCGAAAACATACTCTTTACCATTAATTTCAGCTTTAATACCTCCGGCATTACCGATCTTGACCTGTATATTTTCAGAAGCTTCCCATCTCTGGACAGTGCCCGCAGGCATGAATCCCCTCTGCTTTCTGTTACCGTCAAGGTATATTTCAATAAAAGATTTCTGAATAAACTTCACCTCAAAAACAATCTTCAGGCTCTTGTTGCTCTGGGCAATAACACGGGTATTATCCCCCTCTTGAACAGGTTTTGCTCCGCTATTGGCATCCTCCTGTACCGTCTCCACAGCAAGAGTTTTACCGAGGTCTATCATTATCTTTGCCCTGCTCTCAGTAAGCCCCTTCAGTGTGAAAAGTATTTCCCGGGGGAAATCTTTAAGAATTACCGGGGTCTGCTGGTCAAGATCAAGAACCATCTCCTTATCTTCATTTAAAAATGAAATGGTCACTTTATTATCAGCCACATCCTTCAGAAGGAACACGACCTCCTTGTTATCAACAAGAAACTGCACGGCTTCCCCTTTATACACCAGGGTAAACCCCTTATCGTTGGCAAGCTGAAGACTTTTGATGTTTTTAATACTTGAATTCTGGCTGTCCTCATATTCTTTCTTTATCTGCACCACAGAATCTGATTCACCAACATCGGGTCCGGAATTACTAATCTTCCAGATCCCCCAGATAAGGAAGAGAGATAAAAGAGCTATTCCAGTGAAGTATAAATAATTTCTGTAACGTTCATAATACAATTTGAGACTCATTAAAACTGGTGAAACCGTAGGTCTTGTAAGCTCTTCAATAGGAGTTGCCGACTCACCGATTTTATAACCTTTATACAACTGGATCATCTCATTAGAATCGAGTTTTAAAAATTCTGAATATGTTTTCAAAAAGCCAAGAACATATGTTTCACTTGGGAACTTATCAAAATCTTCGTTTTCCAGCGCTTCAATAAAAGTCGGCGCAAGATTTGTTTCAATAGAAACATCCTTTAATGTAAGTTTTCTGGACTCCCTTGTCTGCTTTAGTCTTTCTCCAATACTTTCCACGCAATCTACTCCTCGGATATCATCGGATTCTTTATAACCCTTGCCGTTGCGGGTATATCAAATTTAAATATCCCGTTCGGAAGATCAACATTTGTTTTTATATCAGTTAGAGTTATCACGACTTTTTTGCCAGTTGAAGTGATCCCCTCAGCCTTCTGAATAAAGAAATTTTCTGTGACCCAGAGTGTTATTGTTCTGTAACCGCTTCTGCTCTCTTTCTGTTTAAGAACAAGAGTATACATCTTACTGCCGTCATTAAGAATTTCAGGCTCATCTTTTGAGGCAAACCTGTAGTGGTATTTTGAAAAAAGCCTGTTTAAGCCCGCCTGCGATCCAGAAGAAAAGATGCCTGATTCAGACATAAGATCCTGTTCAGCAACAACATTCATCGAAGGGATATATATCCACATCATTTCACCATTTGATACAATCTTCTGTCTTGAAGGCTGATAAAATTCCATCAGAAGCCTGTCTGTTGCTTTAAACCTCAGAACTCCGCTCTGAACCGATTTTTTCCCGTCCTTTTCTGATGTAATTGAAAAATTAGCCTGATAAGATTCAAGATCACTATATGTCTTTTTAATATTTTTTACAACATCGCTGACTGTTACAAAATCAAATTTATACGCAAACACATTTAACGCGCCGGTTACCAGAAGCAGACCAGCAACAAATAGCGACACTTTATACATTCTTTTCATAGGATTTATACTTATTTTTTATTGTAGATTTTTTTCATAAGCCTTAATTTTAACAAATCTTGACTTCCTCAATTAAATTAAGGCTTATGAAAAAGTCAATACCAAAAATTTAAGGATACTGTAAATGAAATTTTAAATCAATCTGATAAAATATTCAGGTAAAAATGTTTATATGTCAGCATATAATTATTAATATTTATATATTATTACTTTTTATACACCAAAACATCATTCATATCAATATTATAACCAAAAACTCTAAATTAATACACAGTCTTTATTATTTTTTATTAAATTAAGACTTCAGGAATAATTAATAGGATTTAAAATCACGGATTCATATTAACTCAAACAATTAGCAGATTAAAATCGTTAAAATACTGGACAAAATCTTATTATAATAAGAAAGTGAAAGTATCAACGCTACCGGGACAGAAAATGAAAGCTATATTTATCGGAAATAAAAAACTGCGTGAAATTGACCTGTTGGATCCTACTCTTGATGAAGAACTTTTTGTGATGATGAATGAATTCTCTCTCATGGAATCTCATATAATATATTTTTCCGCAGGGGAATCCAAGATAAAAGAAATACTTATTCAAAAAGAACCGACTTATTCAGCCTGATTAAAAAGAATTTCGCAAATCAGACTTCCGCCTGTATAATTCCAATCATTATATCTACTATTACCGGATCGAGCTTTCTCCCTTTTTCTTTTTTAAGTATATCAATTGCGCCTTCCTGGTTTATACCTTTTCTGTAAGGCCTGTCTGATATTAACGAATCATAAACATCTGCGACTGCGATTATTCTTCCCATAAGAGGTATTCTCTCCTTTTCAAGACCAAATGGATAGCCGCTGCCGTCCCAGGATTCATGATGGAAAACAACCCCATTAATAAATCTTTCAAATCCCGGAATTGCTTCAATTATTTCCACTCCACTCTGAGGATGTCTTTTGATCACTTCAAATTCCTCACTAGTGAGTTTCCCCTCTTTGTCAAGAATACCTTCAGGCACCCCTATTTTCCCGATATCATGAAGGCTTGCTGATATTGATAAATTATTGATAAAACCTGAATCCACCCCCATACATGCTGCAATTTTGCGGGAGTAATCAGCAACGCGTTCACTGTGTCCGGATGTCCATCTTGACTTTGTGTCAATTGTTCTGGACAGCGCGAGCAGGACACCAAGAAAAAGATTCTCCCTCTCCTCCACATATCTTACGCTCTTCATGGCAACACCGGTCTGGTCCGCAAGGGCAGTTAAAGTGTCTCTTTCAAATTCTGTAAAAGGTGAATCCGTGTCCTTACTTATAAAGAGAGAACCGGCATACTCATCATCCATGTATATCGGCAGATTCATTATATGAAAATAGTTCCCACCAGCTACGGAGTTTAGCCGCTGAAGGAGATCCAGATCTTGATCGCAACGTATTGAATAATATGACCTGTTAAGTTCAACAATATCTCTCCCGGGTATATTAAAGTCTAAATAATAATCCTTTTTCGGCATTTTCTTTTTACCTTTTATAAATCTTGCGAGTAAATGGTAACGTTCATTTTCAAAATCTGCCACAGTAAGATAAAGGGAGCATTCAGAGAAAAGTTCTGAGACGATGGAAGTAACATTATCTATAAGTTCCATTTTGGACATTGATGACAAAACAGCTTTATCAATTTTATTCATAACAGATATAGCGCTCAAGCCTGCATTAATCTCATCAATCTGTTTTTTGATTTCATCACTCATTGTATTAATGGCTGTTGAAAGACTTCCGATTTCATCTTTGGCTGGAATTTTAATTCTTAGATTGAAATCTCCCCTGGAGATTGCTTCCGCCTGCATGCTAAGCTTCTTTATCGGCTTTGAAATATAAAGCGACAGTCCCCTGGAAAGCAGGTATGACATCAGCATAATTCCCATTGAATAGAAAAGGAGAATATAACTCCCGCCAAAAAAATGGATAATACTGCTTCTCTTTATAACAAATTCACCAATATATGAATATCTGTCTCCTGGTCTTGTAAGGTTTACCCAGAGATGATGGCTGTCCTCCCTCCCCCAATACACTACATTTGTCATTTTGACAGACTTTTTTAGGGCCTCATTCATATCAGAAATAACGTCAGGGTCATAGACTCCTGCTTTACGCATTATCTCGTCTTTATCAATATATAACCTGTACCATGCGCCAGTCCCGCTGTTATAAATATAAAAATTTAACTCCCTTGCATTCAGCTGTGCCTGCTCCTCCTTGCCGGTAAAAGCTATAAGAGGGAGGCTGGCCCCCATTTCCATGTTGTACTTTTGTCCTACAAAACTGTTTATTATATCAACGGAAACTGTACTTTTGCGCGACCAGTCAGTAACGAGGTGCATGGCAATATTTTTAAATTCAAATGTTGCCATGATGACATTGAACAGAAATGAAAAATAACCTATTGCAAGCCCAAAAAGAGTGAGATACAGCATCAGCTTTGACCTGATTTTCAGGCTATTGTAAAAATGAATAATTTCCCTGAGCAAATTCTTAATCCAATTAAAAAAATGTATATTTACGTATATCCGTCACATTATGAACAACAGGATATGAGTCAAGACTTATAGATAACATTTTTTAATTAGACTGTAATTTCTATGAACTCTTATAAGATAATAATTTTTTCTTTTGTATCTTTCTCATTTAGCTATTAATTTCTGCTAATGGAAGGCCGGGTTAGATAAATCAAAATAATTGATTTCCAAAATTTAAATTTTCAATGAAAATTTTAAGATCTTCCGTAAGCCCTGCTGTAACAGTTATCTCTTTATTTTCAAATGAATCAAAATAAATTAACTTTGAGGAGTGGAGCGCACACCTGTAAAAACCCGCCCTTTTTACAACATCATCACTATTACCGGAATTTACATAATCGAGATAAATAGTCTCATCATCTGAATACATCTTATCTCCAACAATTGGATGGCCTGCATATTTCAGATGGACACGTATCTGATGCATCCTCCCCGTTACAGGCATCGCTCTGACAATTGAAAAATCACCGGATATTAAAAGCCGTGAGAAATGCGTATGAGCCTCCTCTTCGGCACCGGGGTATGCCTCTCTCTTCTTTTTTATAAGAGAATTGAGAGCCGGACCTATAGGCACATCAACAGAAAAATTTTCATCCGCAATCCCTCTCACAACTGCTATATACTCCTTTTTTACTCCTTTAAAATTCCTCTGAACGGCAGAAGCTGCTTCCGGGCTTTTACCGAAAAGTATTGCGCCAGAAGTCTCCCTGTCAAGTCTGTGTACAGGATAGAACCTGCCGCCGCGTATTTCTTCAAGAGAATTAACAAGTGTATTATGAAAAAAAATTCCGGACGGATGGACGGGGAGATTCCCTGTTTTGTTTACTGCAATATAATTTTTATTTTCAAAAATTATAGAGTAGTTAAAATCAACATCAGGCTCTTCCAATGACAGGGGATTATAAAGTACCCTGTCACCCTCGGTTACTCTCTTCTTTACATTTAATGCTTTCTCACCATTCAACTTAACTCTGCCTGATTCGATCTCCCTTTGCCAGGCAGTTCTGCTCAGATAGCTGAATCTCTTTGAAAGATAGAGGTCAAGCCTTAGTCCCCCATACTCAGCCGGAACATCGGATTCGATTATTCTTTCACTTTTCATCTG
>CAZVFJ010000135.1:0-8991 GCA_964625825.1 uncultured Leptospirales bacterium
TGCACTCCTCCTGCTGAAACAATTACCTCAACCCCCTTATCTTCAGTGAGGTCATATTTATCAAAATAACCTTTTTCTGATATTAAATCAAGGAGTTTAATTTCACTTATTTTCTTAACAAGATCATCACCCTGCACCTGGTCAACAGGGTATCCTGACGCGTCAACGAGCCACTTTCCATTCCGCATAATGAGTTTAAGTGAATACCCCTTAGCCTTCATACTGATCTCATCAGCGGGAGTTGTAAACCTGACGGGTTCAGGGACTCCACTCCCCGGCTCCCATCGCTTTATCAAAATCAAAGCGATAAGGATAACCACTATACCAAGACTTACAAGGAGTTTTCTGTTCATATATGCTCCGCTCCTTCAAACTGTTTTTCTATCATCCTTCTTCTTGCCGCCCTGCGTCTCCATACTATCAGACCTGTGAGTATTACGAAAAGAGGGACAAGGCCTATATTTATAACCTTAAGCAAAAACCTTGTATTGTCACCCGTCCTTAAAAGAGGATTGTAATCAAGGCTCTTGCTCTTCATTTCAGGGATATGAAAATTCCCGGCAAGGTAATCCACCATAGAGTGGAGAAATATATCATTGGAGAAAGCCTCCCCGCCCCCTGTACCTGCAAGTATCCTGCGGGAATGGTTTATAAATCCTGAGAGTGTAATGTCTGATGACCCCACTACAATTATTTCGCTTTTACCCGAGTCTATTGTTGAGTCGAGCCTCCGCTGTAAGGTGAGGGTACTTTTTACTTTTGCATTTTTTTCGGCTGGGACCTCTTTCCCTTTATAAAAGCTCTCGAACTTTCCTGACTCATTTACCGCGAGGTTGTAGCTTTTCAAATCTTTCGCTGCCGGAGGATTCATGAACATGGGATTGAAGTTCACCCGCCCCCCTTCCATTAACCAGCTCTGAGGAGATGTAGAGACCAGTACCGTTGCGGAGACGCCTTTATCCACGAGCTTTTCGTCAAAATCGATAGATGAGCTTTTAAAAAAAAGCGCGCTGTTAAGGCGCCCGGTAATTATACTCTTTCTATTCAATCCCCTCTTTTCAATCATCGGCATAAGTGGATAGTCGCTTATCATTGAACCAAGGTTCACCTTTGTGCAACTTTTATCCAGTACGACATTTTTATTAACTTTAATACCGTAAGATGCAAGCATATCATCAAGGCCATTGTTGACGGGAAGAACCATCGGCTGCCCGCCCATGAACTGCGCCTGCTGATTATTCAGCTCCATGAACGAGTTCACAAAGACAAGAAGAGATTTGCCATGCATAAGAAACTGGTCTATCTTATATTTTTCAGGCTCAGTAATCACCTCTGTGGGACCGTTTATTATGAGGAGACTGATATCATCAGGTATATCCTGAGAGGCGAGATCTATCTCTGTAATTTCATACATATCTGACAGGATGTCCGAGTAGAGCCCCGCGCCATCCGGTGTTCTTTTATCACTCAGCTCAGGAATACCATGTCCCCTTACATATCCGATTCTCGGATTTACGTTAAGTAGATCACTTACCGACCTATTGATCCTGTCGTCAAGTTTATCAAGTCCGGATATTACATTTGTACCGAGAAGCGTGGGTACAACATCAAGATTGATTGTTTTGAATCGGTCATTCCCTTTAAGAACCATACCGAATACTGCCTGACCTGCTGCTATATATCTACCGTCTTTCCCACGGGCTGCGCCCCACTGGAGCCGGGTAATTCCATACCTGGCAGAGACAATCTCTGCTTTTTCAATAGTAGAGGGATCTACCACCCTGAGTTCAATCTTCCCGTAGTTTCTTAAATTACTCCTGGCGACGGCATTCTTTACTGCATCCTCAAGTTTTACTATGCCGTCAATGGGGAGCTCCTTAAGCTTCGGGTCGAGATAAAGAGTCAGCTCTAAAGGTTCCTTCATTTTAAGGAGAGCATCAATCTTACCTGTCATCTTTGATATGCGGGAGGTTATCTCGTATTCAAGGCCTACGGTTGTTGTCAACGCATCAATCTTTTCGACAAGGTCGGCATGCTGTATTACAACACCCATATACACATTTCGGACCTTAACCTCGTCATTTGCGAACTCCCGGCTCTGTACAGGATTTATGCCGTATTCTGTTGCCTGGGATTCAAGTTTATCCTCGTCAACAATCTCGTAGGAGAAGTTTCTGTTACCATAGAAGTCATATTCCTCAAGCAGGTCTTTGAGGTAACGGAAAACGGCCGCATGTTCAGCCGGGAGATCCTTTGAAAAGAAAATCTTGATCTTCAGCTTCTCATCAAGCTCAGACACAATCTCCTTACTCCTGTCAGAGAGGGAATATGTATCATTCCGCGTCAGGTCTATACGGAGGGTGAATGTCGCCGCAGCGATATTGATCAGTATTATAATTGCTATATTTATGATAAACTGAAAACTTTTCTCCTCACCCTTCAGTTTATCCATGAAGCTATTTTTAAATTCACTAATTTTTTCTTTAAAGGTCATATTCTACCTCCTCTCCTCAACAGTCTTCACTGTGAAGATCAGGGAAAGAGCACAGACAGATATAAAATAGATAACATCACGGGTGTCAATTATTCCTTTTGTTATATTCTGAAAATGAAAATCCGTACCGAAGTAAGAAATAAATCCAAGTGGAGCCGGCAGAAATATAACCACCTTGTCCAGAAGCCAGAGCAGGAAGCATGCAGCCCACGCAATAATAAAAGATACTATCTGATTTCTCGTAAATGATGATGCAAGCAGACCTATCGATGTATAAGCTGCGGCAAGCAGAAGTGCCCCGATATATCCTCCGATTACCGGTCCAGGATCAGGCGAGCCCACAAGAAATACTGTAACAAGATAAATCAGCGTCGGGGAAAGCATCACCGCCGAGAATGCCACTCCCGCAAAAAACTTCCCGAGCGCCGCGTCCCATGCCGAAACAGGGAGGGTCATTAAAATTTCAAACGAGCCTGACTGCCTCTCCTCAGCGAAGAGCTTCATTGTAACAGCAGGAACAACAAATGAAAGCATAAGCGGGAGTGTCTGGAAAAGCCCTCTCATCTCCGCCTGGTTATAATAGAAGAAATCCTTGAAAAAGAAAAAACCTGTAAACGCAAGAAATACAGTGATAACTATATATGCAATGGGACTGTTAAAGTACCCATTGAGCTCCTTCCTCATTATTATGAGGGATTCATTTAACCTTTTCATCTTCCCCTCCGGTTGTAAGCTCCCTGAATACATTTTCAAGGCTCAGGTGCTCCTGCTTCATCTCGTATATGACCCAGTTATTCTGCACGGCGATTTTAAATAGTTCGGGCCGCACCTCAGCGTCATGGTCAACCGTGAGTACAGCAGAGGTGAATTCATCTCCATCTATGCTCGCGACATTTTTGACTCCCCCAATCCCGGAAACTGAAGCTTTAAGTCCGGAAAAATCCGTACCGGATACCCTGAATACGATGTCCTTATCACCCTTTACGGCTGACTGAAGGTTCTCAGTACTGTCATCAGCCACAATCCTTCCCCGGTTTATGATTATAACCCTGTCGCATGTAGCTTCAACTTCAGAGAGAATATGAGTAGAAAGGATAACAGTTTTCTTCTTCCCGAGTTCTTTAATAAGATTTCTGATCTCTACAATCTCTATCGGGTCAAGCCCGGAGGTCGGCTCATCAAGTATCAGTATTTCAGGGTCGTGTATCATCGCGTGCGCAAGCCCTACACGCTGTTTATAACCTTTAGATAATTCATTGATATTCTTGTGCATTACTTCATTGATACGACATGTCGTGGCAACCTCGGAAATTCTTCTCTCTTCAGTGATTCCACGTATCTCCGCAACATATTTCAGGTAATCATACACCATCATCTCTCCATAAAGCGGAGCAGACTCCGGGAGATAGCCAATAATTTTTTTGATATCAAGCGGATTCTCCCCGCTCTTTTTATCATCTACAGTTATTGAACCGCTGTCAGGCGTGAGGTAGCAGCTCAGCATTCGAAGCGTTGTGGTTTTGCCTGCTCCGTTAGGGCCGAGTAAACCTGTAATCTCTCCGCCCCGGATTTGAAACGAAATGTCATCCACAGCCTTAAAATCCCCGTAAGATTTTGTAAGACTATCAACAGTGATCATGGAAGGACACCCTCCTATATAATAAAAAATAATCAGCAGCTTTTACATACTTCTGTTATTAAAAAGATATTTTAATATTTTATCAGACAGTAATTATTTACATCACGGCAGAATCCATAAATGTCAAGTCATACCTGCTCCCCTCTGTACGAAGGTAAACTTCTGCGCTTATCCATATGTTTACATAAAAGATGGCTCCGCGCTTCCGCTTAAACAGGATTCAAAATACCTGTTAAAAAAGCAATAATGCTTATGGTTTTCTGATTAAAGAGTAATTCAACCCGAATTATAGCTAATTACAAGATATTTCTGTTTATTGTATATCTTTTTTGTTACATAAAAAAATGCTTCAATTTATCTTAATATACAAATTCCGGAACCAGGCAGTGAACAGGTCCGTATCAGATAAATGCTATTTTATATATGAGTCTGAGGATAATCGCCTGATTCAATCATTTTTTTAATACCTGTTATTTCGCCAATATACATCCTGTGGTAATCGTTGTTATACAATTCATTAATTTTAGGATCAAGGAAGTGAGAGGGATCAATATCCTGGTAGTAAAGTTTTGTGCATTCCAACACGAGTTTTGCTTCATCGAAATATACGATACCGTTTTCTGATACAACAGGAGTAAGTCCTGCTTCTTTAACCTTGTCTATATCGCGCCCAGATTTTGATCCGCAGATGGAGAGGGCATTCCTGTATTTTTCATTGAAAAAAGAGATAGAGTATGTTCCGCTATTTTCCAGAAATTCATAGGTATACCTTGTCGGCCTTACGAAGATATATGATACAGGCTTATTCCAGAGCACACCAAGCCCTCCCCATGACGCTGTCATTGTATTAAAAGAATCCTTTGTACCAGCAGTAATAAGCATCCAGTCAGAGCCGATCAGCTTAAATACATTTTCATCAATTCTATTTAATTGGGTTTTTTCGTATTTTATCATAATTATACCTCTTTAGATTAATTTATACAAATCGTCTGCATTTTCAAAAAATTGATCATTTAATAAATGTAAATAATAATATTACAGTTAAACTGTCAATTAAATTATTACATTTTTATATTTCAATAAGGGGGGAGGCCGATTCTTTTTCAGAAAGGTTAAAAAAAGTTTATTGCTGAAATTTCATGCGGCAGACGATATTATCTGTCCATTGCGGCGTGCAATTTCAATAATTGCATTTCCATCATCCATGTAATACTGCATTCTGCCAACGGGAACCGGTTCAATCCGGCTGTCTGTGCCAGCTGCGATTCGCCAGAGCATGTTCACATGTTCCCTTTTAATTCCTGAATCAAATACAGGGGAGACAACAAGCAAATCTATATCACTCCAGAAATCATTATTACCAGTAAAATATGATCCATAAACTACTGCAAAACAATCTTCAAATCCTGCGTCCGTGAGTTTCTTTAAATAATTTTTAACTACTACTATAATTGATTCATCAACCATGTAAAAACCTCTTCAGCTCGATTAAGATAATCAATCGCTTCACCCTGTGAAACAGGAATAATCGTGGAATCCGGGTATCGCCCTTCAATATTAAAGGCGTTCAATTCAGCAAGCAGGTCAGTAAAACTTTGTTCAAAGAAAAGTGATGCCGCTTCAGAAAGACGTATTAAATTATGAATTCTCGGTGCAATATCATTTGTATTTTTGCACACATGAGCTTTTATCAGCTTTTCCAGAGAGAGATGAAGAAAAAATAAACCATGACGCGCTCTTTTATTCAAAATAAGTTCCCGCGCTACTTCAAAATCTTCAGAAGCGCCCTGGCGCCAGAAAGATATCTGTTTATTTATATCTATCATAATTCTATATTAGCAATAAACAAAACCGGATGTCAATAAGAAATATAATTCAATTTTGAATCAAAAGATTTTCTGCTGAACAATAAAACGCACCAACAGGAAATATAGTACTTAAAATTATATTTCAATAAGGGGGGAGGCCGATTCTTTTTCAGAAACAATCAGTTCAATATTACAGGCATTTACAGGAGCAGCTGACAGGGCGGCATTTACAGCGGCAAAAGCAACCTCAGGGAGGTTGTTCTCTTTACTTAAATGCCCCAGGATAATATATTGCAGTCTGCTGTGCATAACCTCAGACACCAGTTTGCCTGACATCTCATTTGAGAGATGGCCGGTGTCACTTAATATCCTCTTTTTCAGGTAATAAGGGTACCTTCCGTTTTTCAGCATCTCAATGTCGTGATTTGCCTCAATAAAAAGAAGATTTGAATCTTTAAGTTTTTCAACGATATACCGGTCATAACACCCCAGGTCTGTTGCAACACCGATCTTCTTTCTGCCTTTTATAAAAGTATAACACACAGGCTGTACCGCGTCATGGGAAGTGTTAAAGGGATGTATTACCAGTTCTTTAATTGTGAAATCAATATCAGGAGTTATTTTATGGAACAGGCTTTCATCTATAGGACCTGTTGTTCCGGATGCCAGAACTTTTTTCCATGTCAGTTCAGTTGCGTATATGGGGATGCCGTATCGTCTCGACACAACTCCGAGCCCCTTTATATGATCGGAGTGCTCATGCGTTATCAGTATTGCGTCAATGGAGGCCGGTTCTACACCGATTGTATTAAGCCCGGTTTTTACTCTTTTACAGCTGATCCCGGAATCAATAAGTATATGGGTACTGCCAGTCCCTACATAGATGCAGTTTCCGCTGCTGCTGCTTGCTATACTGCAGATTTGTAGCATATAATGGAATACCCCGGAATTTTATGAAAGGCAAATGATTATAACACTGACACAACTACCAGCGTCAACAATAATCCTTACTTTAATTAAAGTACTGCTAGCGGCTAAAACCGGGACTTTACAGAAGGCATCACCACTTCTGCTGAAATTTAAATAAAAACCTTCTGAACAAAAAAGGCTGACCTGAAATAACGGTCAGCCTTTTTTCTTAAAGATCACCTTAATCTTTTTTCGTATTTCTTGCAATGTCAGCCAGGGCACCAAGCTGCTCAGCAATTAAATACCAGATAAAGAAAGATAAAAATCCCACAATAAGAGCTGTTATAAGGCCAACAAGACCCGCCTCAAAACCTGAACCTTTGAAGAAGGGGAACATCCTGAGAACCATAGCTCCCTCTTTTGAAAGAGAAAGGAAAAAACCTGCTATACCGGAAAAGGCACATATAAAGACTGAAATTTCGCCAATCAGTTTAATGAAAAGGACAGCAATTGGAATCACTATATAATCCTTTGTCTCCGGAAGTGCGGCAATGGCATCAGCTTTAACCAGTACGAGATTAATTATTCCGAATGCAGTTGCCACAGCTAAAAACATTATAATGGTCAGCAGAAGGACAAGAGCTCCGGACATTTTAAAAACGTCACTCCACAGACCGATCCATTCAACAAGAAAGCCTATTGCGAATACCGCGGCAAGAATTCTTAAAAACCACGAAAACCCGAGTTTAAATATTCTCCCCTCTGAAAGCAGTTTTAAAAAAGGTTTTAAAACAAGAATCTTATCTGTGAACTGTCTTACTTTTTCCTTCATAACATCCTCCTTATCTTATATATCAAACTGTAATACAATTTGCTCTATCTTTTTGAACACCTGTAGTATTCCTGTCCGTCTAATTCGATACTGTTACCATATCCATTGTAAAAATATTTGCGGATAAAGTTTTCCCCTTCATTATCCTTCGGATTCGATACCTTATAGGTACTTACCTTGCCTGAAACATCATATCTTCTGTCTGGCTTATATTTTAAAGCTTCATTTTTACATACATATCTTTTTACCACAGTGGGGGCTTTATAATCACCGGATAGAACCGCATTGCATTCCCCGGCATCTGTTAAGGCTACATAAAAAGTGGCAATATATTTATTACATTCACCGAACCCGCTCAGACAGTCAGGTTTCACATCTGCAAGGCAGAGCTTTTTAAATGATACTTTTCTGAATACAGATTTATCAAACTTTTTCACTCTCTCCTGCCGCATAGCAGTTGTTTCATCAGGCATGCTTTCTCTGCTTTTTTTGTATCCATCAATATATTTAATAAAAATATTGTGATTTGCAGTGGGCTTATAGTTCAGCTTCGGTTCCGTTTTTTTCTCTGTCTCAGCAGAACTTAAAGTATTCCCGTTCTTCTGATTCTCCTTTGCCAGAGGATGCGAACCGCTGTAGGTTGTTGTACACTTCCCCTTGGTACAGCTTGTTATTGTGCATGAACCCTTAACGCATTTTTTTGTGATCTTTGTGCATACTCCATTTTTACAGGTCTGTGATTTCTTTGTATATGTCTCACATCCTGTAAATGCATTGATAACAAAAAGGATAAAAATTATAACCACAATAATCCGTGAACTTCTTATCTCAACGGAGGGTTTATTTATTTTTAATAATCCCATTTATATGCAAGCCTCCTCTTTTTAACTAACTCTCATAAACTTTAAATGCAGAAAAGATATACACTTGCAAATACGATGTTTACACCGCTCTGCTGATATGAGAGATAGTGTTTGTATTTTTTATTATTTCTTTTCGCCGGAACAATCTACGGAAAGATATCAGCCGGAAGGATATTAGATTATAAAAAAAGGCCTGTCAATTGGCCGAACGGCCAGGGTTAACTGAAAAAATTTTAAAATGGATTAATAAGCCCCATACTCATAGCTTTTGCCACAGAAGACGGGAGGTTATTTGTTCCGAGCTTTATAAATATATTTTCACAATGCCGTTTGACACAGGATTCGCTTACAGAAAGGATTTCCGCTATATGTGCCTTGGTTTTGCCCCGGGCAATCCATAGTAAAACCTCACGCTCACGTTCAGTTATATGAATCTCTTTTTGAGC
>CAZVFJ010000136.1:0-8989 GCA_964625825.1 uncultured Leptospirales bacterium
ATTTTCTCAAAGGATTTTTTTATAGATAAATTTTTTATTTATTATAAAAGTAGTGTATAAAAATAAAAAACTAAAGAGAAGCAAAATGAAAATAATAACTAAATTCGATAATTATCTGTTTAGACGAATCAGAGAAACCTCAACTCCCCTCAATTATACCAAAGGTCAATTCACTGCTTACTCCGCTATGCTTTTTATTTTTCTTATGATTATATTAGGCCTGATTGCAACAGGATACGAAGATAAGACAAGATTTTATCAGACTATCCGCCTTTCAATACCTGTAATAACAGTCGCGGCCGCATCTGTTTATTCCGTTATAAAAGGAAAGCCCGGACTTGCAGCAGGTATTATGGCTATAGGTTCTTGTATATTTGCAAGTGGAGGTTTTCTGGCAAGGCCTCCTCATCTTGCCGGTGTATCACTCGCGTATTTCATGTATCTCGATCTTGTTTATGCGTCCTTTTTCTGCTCAGCAATATTATCAGCAATTATACTTATAGTTTTTTTGATTGTTCAATCAGTATATTTTTTCATCATATCACCCGCCCTTGCGTCAGGGCTTGCTATTGAAACAGCAAAAACAGCTTATTTTGACGGGATAATAACACTTACATGTGTATATGCAGTCGGATTTTTTACAAACCGCCTGATGCAGAAGGCAATGCAGCAGGTCGAAGAAGATTCCCGTGAAAACAGCGACCAGCTTCTGTATATCCGCAATCTTCTGGCCACTATAAAATCAACTTCTGATGAACTGCACAAATCAATAAATCTTAATTCACAGCTCATAGATTCATATACTGAAAACGCACAGAACGAGGCGGCATCTGTTGAGGAGCTAACATCCACCCTGGAAGAAATTTCCGCCGGAACAGAAAATGTCGCTATCCAGACGACAGAACAGAATGAAGCTCTACTTAAACTCCTTGACTGTCTTGAGACACTTGCCATGTCAATAGATCTTACCGAGCTTCATTCAAAAGAGATTAATGAATTATTCAAAACTTTTGTTCTTCTTGCAGAAGAAGGAAAAAAAGCATCCGAAGAACTTGATATTACAAACTCTAAGATCTCGCATAACTCCACAGAAGTAGAAACAGTAACAGGAATCATGCAGGACTTTTTTGACAGGATAAACCTTCTTGCCCTGAACGCGTCTATTGAAGCGGCCAGGGCAGGGGAATACGGCAGAGGTTTTGCTGTTGTTGCTGATGAAATAAGTAAACTTGCTGATACGTCACAACAGCAGTTGAAAGAGATTTCATCTCTGATTGAAAAAAGCCGCAGAGATATTGAGGAGGGGAGTACAATTATTGAGAATATACTGAATTTTATCCAGAAACTGCTCCTTAATTTCAGGCATATACAGGGTAAATCGCTTGATGCTATTCAGGAGATAAAAGAACAGAAAGATCTTAAATACACTATGAACGAACGTGCTGAACTTGTAAAAGAAAAATCGAATATAATTGACGTATCAATGCAGGAGCAAAAGATAGCAATAGGTGATATTGTTGCTACTGTTGAGAACACAAGTAATATTGTGCAAAAAAACGCTCAAAATACCGAACTTCTGCGTGAAAATTCTGAAAAAATCAAAATTTTGGCAGAAGAATTAAGCACAAAATTTGGATAAACAATTCATAATTTAATATATATATATAAACATCTTGAGTGGGAAAAACATGAATAACATTTTTAAAACAATTCTTCAAAAATACTCTGAAAAGGATTTTGTCAGGTATAAAAAAGCACAATATACCGGTATATTTGCAATATCAATATCAATAGGTCTTCTTGCTTTGATTTTCTTCTCTTTTATAACATTTGACGCGGAAAGATTCAGACAGATTTTCTTTTCAACTTCACTCCTCCTGTTTTCATGTATAATTATTATATTTCTTGTCAGATTCGGGAAAATGGAGTTGGCCGCTAACTTTCTGGCCTATACAGCATGTTTTATTGCCTCCGCAGGTTTTTTGACAAGACCGTACTATGTTGCAGGATCATCAATGGGCTTATTTATGCACCTTGACCTCGCATATGCAACACTCTACTGTTCTCCCATTATATCAATATCAATATTACTTATCTTTATAACCACACATACATATTTCTACTTTTTTATAGCAAAGCCGCAGGCTGTGGATTTCCTGATAGATACTGTAAACTCTACATATATAGACGGTTTAATCACTCTGACCCTGATCTTCATTCTAGGTTATGTAACAAGCCGGTTTCTCAACAGGGCTGTTGATATTGCGGTTGAGCAGTCTCAAAAAAACGAAGAGAACTATTCACGCATCAAAGCCCTCATGGATACGATTAAAAACACGATTAGAAAACTCAATGAATCGATTAACAGCAACCAGGCCATAATAACAAAATATTCTGATAATGCTCAGAGTCAGGCGGCTTCAATGGAAGAACTCTCAGCTACAGTTGAAGAGATTTCAGCCGGAACCGACAGTGTGACAAGGGCAACTTTTGAGCAGAACAGTTCAATTGAAGAGCTGATCTCAGGTATAAATGCCCTTTCTGACTCTATTAACTCAATTGAAGTTTACGGCAGCAAGATGAAGGATACATTTTTCTCTTTTACGGCAAAAGCTAAAAAAGGCAGCGATGCTTCCGGTTTGCTTGAAACTATAAATAAAAAGATTCTACAGAACTCCAATGATATGACAGAGGTTATTACAATAATTGAAGAATTTTTCGATAAAATCAACCTCCTCTCACTTAACGCTACTATTGAAGCTGCACGAGCAGGAGAGCATGGACGCGGTTTTGCTGTAGTTGCGGAAGAGATCGGTAAACTTGCAGACCATTCAACACAGGAACTTAACAGAATCGGCGAGCTTATTAACAAAAACAAATCTGACTCAAATGAGAGCAATACAATCATCAGCCAGATAGTCGCATTTATCAATGAGATAATGCTCTCCCTTGACTCACTCCAGAATGCTGCGCTTGACACAATTAAAGCACTTGATGAACAGAAAAAGCTAAAATCTGATATGGTTCAGAAATCAAAGATAACAAAAGATAAAACCGAACAGATCAATATTGCGATGAAGGAACAACAGGTTGCAGTCGGAGGGATTGCACTCGCCATTGAAGATACAAGCAAAACAATCCAGGAGAACGCGGATAATACACAGGAACTCCAGGAGAGCGCAAATAACCTGATGAATATATCATCCGTGCTGGAAGAGAAAATGAACAGTTAACGCCTGAAATCACCGAAGACTTCATATGCATCGTTGACCACAACAAAAGCGCCAGGGTCAACCTCCTTAATCTTTACCTTAATTCTGGGGAGCTCCCGTGTATGTAATGCAACATATATTATATCCTTCTGCTCCCCGGTAAATCCCCCCTCCCCTTTAAGGAGTGTGAAACCCCTGTCGAGATCTTTCAGAATAAATTTTTTAATGACATCAGAATTGGAGCTTATGATAAAAAGTTCTTTTGTATAGGAAAGTCCCTCAACTATAAAATCAGTAGCTTTAGTTGTTATGTAAAGTGATACAAATCCCCAGAGAATGAGGTTCGGATTCTTAAATACCATTCCAACGGCTGATATGATGACACTATCTATCATCAGGTATGACATGCCTACTGTAAAACCAAAATATTTTCGTATCATCAGGGCCGGAATATCACTCCCGCCTGTCGATCCGTTAAATTTGATCACAATTCCGGCCCCAAGCCCGAGCAGGAGAGATCCCGCAACCACCCCGAGGAATATCTCATTTGTAAAAGATACTGTCTGTTCGTTTATTCTGAATATAAAATCCCTGAGAAACTCCGCGCCCAGAAATGTTTCTGAATTAAAAAGGTCGGTAAAAAAGGAGAGAAGAAATATCCCGCAGAGCGTTTTTAATCCGAACATTCTCCCGAAAATTATCACACCCATTATAAAAAGGGGGACATTAATGATAAACATCATTACACCGGCAGGAATATTGAAAAGATAGTAAAATATCTGGGCAACACCGGCAGCACCTCCGGGGCTCGCTTTAAACGGAATAAGGAATAGAGATAGACCGAAGCCCCCTATGGCGCATCCTGCAGTTATCCCCGCAAGATCTTTAATGTTACCCGCAATATTCACCTGCCCTGCAAAAAATTTTGCCATGAATTAACCCCGTGATGATCAGAAAATTATCAGAATCTAGAAACACCGGATTAAAGGTGTCATCAATAAAATCCTTTTTTATAAAAAATATATGTTTAAAAATTATTGCTGTAATATCTTAATAATAAATAGTATTAAAACATTAACGGTGGATATATGAACATATATACCCTTTCTGATAAAACAAAAAATTGTAAAAAAGACCTTGCAGAGAGACTATCCCAGCTCGGGAATATTGCCGTGGCCTTTTCGGGTGGAACGGACAGTTCTCTCCTTCTTAAAGCTGCGGCCGGTATTGAAAAGCTGTCAGTAGTTGCTATAACAGTAAAAAGCCCACTTATATCTTCACATGAATTTTCTTCATCCGTTAAATTTGTAACAGCCCTGGGGATTGACCACATTATAGTTAATGTGGATATTCTCTCCGAAAAAGAGATTGTTTCCAATCCTCCGGACAGATGCTATTACTGCAAAAAATTCATATTTACAGAAATTATCAGTGCGGCAGCTAAAAGAGGAATAGCGCATGTTCTTGACGGCACTCATCATGATGACCTTAACGAATACAGGCCGGGGCTGAAGGCTATATCTGAACTTGGAGTAATAAGCCCTCTTAAAGACGCGGGATTCAGAAAAGAGAATATAAGGGAACTCGCGCGTTATTACGGTCTCACTACATGGGATGCTGATTCCTCCCCCTGCCTTGCTACACGGATTCCGCATGGCACCACACTGAAAGAATCCGACCTGCGGCGGATAGAAGAAGGGGAACTCTTTCTCCGGGAGAGAGGTTTCCGCTTAGTAAGGCTCCGCCTGCATGGAAACCTTGCGCGCATCGAAGTTCCGCAGGAAGAGATCCAGTTGCTTTCAGAAAATAATCTCCGGAGAGAAATTTCAGGCTATATTAAATCACTCGGCTTCGATTATGTATCTCTTGACCTTGACGGGTACAGAACCGGCAGCATGAACAAAAATAATAAAGGTGACCTTATTGGATGAGAAAAGGCTCAGATCACTTTTCGAAAATGTAAAAAACGGCAGCCTCACGACAGATGATGCGATTAAAAAACTCACGCTCCTCCCCTATGAGGATATAGATTTTGCGATGATAGACCACCACCGGGCTCTCAGAACAGGCACTCCGGAAGTAATCTTTTCTGAAGGAAAAACTTTTGAGCAAGTGAGAGAAATTGCTGAAAGGCTTCACCATAACAACAGCATCGTACTTGCCACACGCGCATCAGAGGAACTCTATGACTATCTCCTTAACTCATTTGATTCAATAATTTATAACAGGCACGCGCGAATCATAATCATAGGGGAGATCCCCGAACCTGTTACTGATAAATATATACTTGTACTGACCGGTGGAACATCCGACATCCCTTTTGCGGAGGAGGCGGCACTCACCGCTGAAGCAATGGGTTCGGCTGTAAAAAGACTGTTTGACGTAGGAATCACGGGCCTTCACAGGCTCCTTTCAAAGCTTGATATTATTACGGGAGCGAATGTTATTATTGCTGCTGCGGGGATGGAGGGGGCTCTTCCTACACTTGCTGCGGGCCTTGTGAAAAGGCCGGTTATCGCGCTACCCACAAGTGTCGGTTACGGAGCAAATTTTAACGGCCTTTCAGCCCTCCTTACCATGATTAATAGCTGCTCTCCGGGAGTTTCGGTTGTAAATATTAATAACGGATTTGGAGCCGGTTATCTTGCATCTATAATAAACCAGGGGTGATGATATGAAGACAGCATATTTCGACTGCTTTTCCGGTATAAGCGGCGATATGGTTATAGGAGCTTTTATTGATGCCGGCCTGGATTTTTCATACATCAAAAAGGCCATTGAATCTCTCGGAATTTCAGGTTATGAACTCTTTTGCGTAAAAAAAATAAAAAACGGAATATCCGGAACATCTTTTACTGTTAAAGTGACTGAAAACCAACCGCACCGTATGCTATCAGATATTACCGGCATCATTTTAAACAGCTCCCTTGAACACAAAGTAAAAAACGACGCTATTTCAATATTTAAAATCTTGGGAAGGGCCGAAGCGCGTATACATGTAAAATCTATTGATGAAATACATTTCCATGAGATAGGCGCAGCGGATTCAATAATAGATATTTGCGGAGCAGCGGCAGCTTTTCATGCGATGGATATCGGGAAGGTCATCGCATCACCGGTAAATACCGGAAGGGGTTATGTTGATACTTCTCACGGGAAATTACCTGTACCCGCACCTGCCACCGCGGAAATTCTGAAAGGTATCCCGATCTATGCAACTGATACGGAGTCTGAACTTACAACACCCACCGGTGCAGCGATTCTCTCTTATTATGCCGTGTCATACTTACCCCTCCCTGAAATGAAAGTTCAGAGTATCGGGTATGGAGCCGGGACAAAAGATCTCCATATTCCCAATCTCCTCCGTCTATATATTGGCGAAACAGTTTCCTCTGAAGGAATTTTAACTGATGAAGTAATTGAACTTGAAACAGCAATAGATGACATGAATCCCGAGTTCTACTCCTACCTCTTCAACCTTCTCCTTGATGAAGGAGCCCTGGACGTCGTGCTTATACCTGTTATGATGAAAAAAAACAGGCCCGGCCATATACTTAAAGTGACAGCTCATCCGGAAAAATCCGAGGCAATAATAAACAGAATATTTACAGAAACTTCAACTTCAGGATTGAGAATAAGGCGTTCAGAAAGGAGGCTACTCGCCAGGAGAATCCAACCGGTTGAAACTCCCTTCGGCATTATAAGCGTGAAGATCCATGAAATAAACGGCAGGATAATTACTGTTTCACCTGAATATGAAGAGTGCCGGATAGCTGCAATAGAAAATGATGTGCCATTAAAAGAAGTTTATAACTCCGCCATGAGGGAAGCTCAAAAGATTATTTAGATTTATTTTTGTTAAATTCAGACAGCAAAAATTCATGTAACAAGGCAAACTGGACATTATTTTCTATGCCGAATCTTTCAAGCACCTGTTCTTCAATATAATAATAGTAGTAATTCCTTTTTTCTATTTCGCAGATCATATTAGCGAGATAGACTATGTATGTAACATCTCTGTATTTCTCTGCTACAAGGAGAGGTTTATGATGGTACCGGATAGTTTCAATCATATATTCAGGAAAATTCCACTTTTCAGAAATAAGAAACCCTATTTCAGAATGACTTATACCGATCGATAATTCCTCTATTAAATTCGTGTTAATCATATCCCTTTTTTTTACAATTTCTGCTATCTGCTTAACAGTATTTGTATCAGCAGCAAGGAGTATCACCTTCCCTATATCATGTAGAAGTCCGGTTATATATGCATTTTCAGCAATATCATGCAGCTTGTACTTCTGCGCGATAATCCTTGAATAAAAAGCCACTCTTGCACAATGTTCCCATATCTCTTCAAACCTGCTGAATTTATTCTCCAGTATCTTCCTTGCATTGTTTGCAATAAGAACTGAATAAAGATTTTTAAGGCCGATCTTCACAATAGCCTTTTGTACGTCATCGGTTTTCCCGATAGTGATAAATCCTGCTGAATTTGCCAGCTTGATAACATCAGAAGTAAGAGCAACATCCAGTTTAATCTTCTCTGCAATTATAAAAATATTAGCATCCGGGGAGGTACACATATCGAGAAGTTCAATAATATTTTCCGGAAAAGTCGGTAACCCATTAACCTCGTTAAGAATTCTTTCTTTTACCCTGGTTATAATTTCAGGCGGATGAAGTAAATATGGAATATATAAGCTCGCTACAGTCATTTTATCATCACTACACAAGGTGAAAGAAGATGCTGGAAGCCCCATACTTTTAAGAAACATTATAATTAAAGCTAATCCAAGCCCGGCTCCCTCACTATCATCCTCAAGGTGTGAATATATATCCGCAAAATTATCATTCTGGGCAGCTATGGCGATCCTTTTATTTATCCTCTCCTGCTCAGTGGGCAATATTACCGTGTTGTTTTTTACAAAAAAAGTTATTCCGTCCTCTCCCGCATTAACGCTGAAGAGTATCTTTTGCCCGCTTGTAATTATATCACTCTTTATAAATTCAAAATCACCTATAATTTTTTCTTTAAACAGGTTCATCCCCTTTGCATATTGAACCGGATCATTAATATCCAGACCACCCCTCTCGAAAAAAACACGCTTGGCATTTGCTTTAAGGGAGTTTACTACAAGTTCCCTGATTATTGTAATTAAAGAATGCATGTGATATAGAAGATTTTTTTTTGCCAGTACCCTTGTAATTATGCTATTAATGAGCATAAGTATATCTTCAGATACATATTTAAAATTTATCTTTACCGGCTCATCCGAGTTTATCCTGTCATAAATCATTTTTTTCTGTTGAGTGAACATAAAACCTGCTTATTTCATATTAAGAGATTCCATCATGCCTTCTCATAATTACACTTCTTTATATTTTCGGAAGCAAAAAAGACTCTCCATTATTCTATCGGGAAAACTGAAATATTATATAAAATGTAAAATAAATAAGCAACATTATATTTTAAGAATTCTAATATATTTGACAAAAAATTCTTATTATTTACATTAATTTATTCCTAAAGTTATTTCTGGTAAAAGATTTATATTCCTCCCGCCGCCGAAGGCGGCGGGAGGAATATAAATCTTAATTTTACACTAAAAAATCTATTTAGGAATTATTACTGATTCAAAATCAGTAACTAAATAAATATAAGATTCCGATCTTTAATAAGAAGTGCTTTAATAAATTTCTATTTAGTATACATTTGCACAATAAAAACAGATTCACCTGAAATTGCACACAGTTTATATAGGGAGCCGGATTAA
>CAZVFJ010000137.1:0-7596 GCA_964625825.1 uncultured Leptospirales bacterium
GAGCTGATATAGTAATTAATTCACTTACAAAATGGATAGGCGGTCATGGTACTGCAATCGGCGGAATAGTAACGGATTCAGGTAACTTTAACTGGAACAGCGAAAAATTACCTCTGTACAGTAAACCTGACCCGAATTATCACGGCTTAAGGTGGGGAGTGGATCTGCCGCCGGAAACTAATCATATCCCTTTTGCAATGAGGTTCCGCACCGTGCCGCTCCGCAACCTGGGGGCAGCATTGTCCCCTGATAACGCATGGATATTTCTCCAGGGAACGGAGACACTCCCTTTAAGGATGGAAAGGCATTGCTCCAACGCTATGGAAGTCGCGGAGTTTCTGAGCAAAGATCCCAGGGTCAGCTGGGTAAGGTATCCCGGTCTTCCTGCAGATCAGTCTCATGAAACAGCATCAAGGTATCTGAAAAATGGATTTGGAGGGATGGTTGTTTTTGGTGTCGGGGGAGGTTATGATTCAGCGGTTAAATTAATAGACAATATAAGGCTTTTCTCACATGTGGCAAATGTAGGCGACGCGAAGAGCCTCATACTCCACCCATCATCAACATCACATTCGCAGCTTTCAGAGGAACAGCAGAGATCGGGCGGGCTCACTCCCGATCTTATACGCCTTTCGATAGGGCTTGAACATCCTGATGATATAATCGAAGCGCTAGATGAGGCCCTTAATATTTCACAAAAATAACAGGCCCGTATTAACATTAAGTTAAATAATGGTATTCCACGGAATTTATGTTTGCCGCTACTTGCCGGTGTAGAATATTTTAATTATTCTTTTCCCGGGAGGTAAAATATGAAAAGAATTCACGTATTCCAGCATGTCCCTTTCGAAACTCCAGGATGTATTATTCACTGGGTGGAGGACATGGGATATCCTGTAACTACTACCCGTTTATATAAGGATGAACCTCTTCCGGAAATTAATGAGATAGACTGGCTTGTTGTTATGGGAGGGCCGATGTCTGTTCATGATACCGTAAATTATCCCTGGCTTATCAATGAGAAAAAATTTATTCATTCAGCAATTTTTTCTGGCAAGATCGTCATTGGAATATGCCTTGGTACACAGCTTATAGCTGAGGTACTGGGTAGTGAAGTGAGGAATAACAGCGAAAAAGAGATCGGCTGGCATAGAATATTCAGAATAGATGATACTTCCGGCATCGGGCTGTTTGATGTTATACCTGACGGGATGGAGGTTTTTCACTGGCACGGTGAGACCTTTGATATACCGAAGGGGGCAATCCACGGGTTTTATTCGGACTGTTGCCGTAACCAGGCGTTTCTTTACAATGAAAGGGTTTTAGGGTTACAGTTTCACATGGAGGTAACACCTCATCTGCTTCATGAAATGATCGATAATTGCAGGGGGGAGCTTATACCATCGGACTATGTTCAGGGGGAGGAGCAAATCTTTTCCGGCATGAAACATATCAGGGAAAATAACAGTATTATGTATTCACTTCTTGATAGACTTGATTTGATTAGTATTTCGTAATTGCAAAGCAGTGAGTCGTTCTATTAATGAAAGGTCTGTATTTTTTATAAAGAAGAGTATTAACAGAACAGACTACACCGATATTTAATCCTCACTGTGATAATACTTACACTGACCCAATAGCTAAGTGATATAATTATTATGACTATTCGGCAGTTACTTCGATAATCAGGGTCTTTATATCATCAAGTGATGCTTTCATGATGAATTCACCGCGTACTTCGGCAACAGGGAAATAGAGAGTATTGCCGTAACCATTATCAGCAAGGCGTGAACTCAGATCAAAGAATGCCGCGTTTCCCATAAGGTTAAGTTCCTTAAGAGTAAAGGGGATGTCCTCTTTTTTAAGCGCCGCCGCAAGTTTGTTCCCATCCGCACTTCCATCAGTAAAGAGTATCAGGTCAGATGGAGCGAGCTTCGGCCTGACTGATTCGAATGATAATTTAATAGACTTTTGCTTTTCGGGCCTCCATAACGGAGACCTGAGTTTTCTCTCTTCATTGTGCATGACCTTTTCTCCACGAAGAGCTTTCTGAATATCCCCTGTTGATGGCCGTATCAGAATCTGCCCTTTGACGTCAAGCACAGGGAACCGGGCGATACCTGCCCCTGAAAGTTTTTTATACATCTCCTCCTGAAACGTCCCGTATAGTTCAACGTCGCGGTATATGTATGGAATATTATTTTCCTTAAGCCAGCGTCTTGTATCACGGCAGTAACCGCACTTCTCATTTCCGTAGAGTATAATCTCTGACACTGTCTCCGCGCTCTCCCCAGAAGTGTTCCATGTTACCGCAATGGAAATGAAAAGGATGAGCAGAATTAAATATGACACAAACTGACTTTTATATTTCATATATACACCAGGTTTTTGAAAATTTTAAAATGATAATAAATATGCCTGTCGCCACTAAGCATGGGTATGTATTCAAAACTAAAAAATAATATAATTCTGAACCCTGACCCGGATAGTAATATAAATTTCTTATATTATACCGTCAAGAAAAACCCCTTCCTTATTTTACAGGAAAATTGATTAATAAGTAAAAATTATGTAAATTATGTATAACTGCAGGAGACAATACCCTCTTAAGAAATTCTCCTGCTCCCTGGGTGATTATATGAATAAAAGAAAAATTTCCGGAATAGTAATTACTGCTATAATTTTACTATCCGGATGTTCCGGTGATAAGAAGGTAAAGATAGCCCTTATGACCAAGCTTGAATCCGGTTCGATTATTGGTGTAAGCGAAGCAAATGCTGCAAAGATGTTTATTGAAGAAAAACGGGTAAAGAATATTGAGATAGTTCCTTTTGATGACGGATGGGAGCCGGATAAAACAGTTAAAGCTTATGAGGCAGTGAGACGGAGCGGCATAAATATAATTGTTACCAGCCATACCTCCTCATGTGCCGTGGCAATAAGTAATGCCGTTAATAGAGATAAAGTCCTGATGTTTGTAACCGGTTCTGCTACGGACAGGCTTTCGGATAAAGATGATTACATAATCCGTAATATACAGGATGTGCGTTTTGAGCAGAAAAATATTGCCGAATATATAAAAACTCTCAATATATCATCTCTTTTACTAATCAGGAATATTGAAAATCCGGCATACTCTGAACCTTCTTTGCGTTATTTCAGGGATTATTATAAAAGCGGTAAGATGATTGTTCTGGATGTAAAGTTATCAAAATTTGATCCGGAACAGCTTGCAGGCAAAGTGAAAAATTTAAAATTTGACGCGTTATACCTGCTCATCGGAGGTTATAAAACTGCAGCAGGTTCAATCGCACAGCTCGTAAACAACATCAGGCCGCATATTCCGATTGTCTATACACCCTGGATAAAGACACCTGCTATAATTGAAACAGCAGGTGATTCTATAAATAATAGCATTTTCCCGTCGATTTATCAGCAGAGATCCCTTAATCCCGGCGTTGATTTACATTTCCGGAAATACCGGGATAAATTTAAATCTACTCCCACGTTTATCAGCCTGAATGTTTATTCTGCTCTTCAGATACTTCAATCGGCAATTGACCGGGGACATAAAGACCCCGATTCGATAAAAGAATATATTAAAAGCGTCAGGACATTCCGGACAGATTTCGGTACTATGACCTTTAACCGGTTTGGAGATACTGAATTGCCATTCTATTTTATAACAGATATCAGGCAGGAATTCAAATGATGAAATCAGCAAGAACAGCCATGCTTCTTTCGGAGGCATTGACCTTCTTTGTGATGACTCTTTTATTTATATTCATTTTTTTATTTCTTCAGAAGCATATTACATCAGGTTATATAAATATGCAGAAGCAGGATATAGGCAAAGTTGATCTGATTATTAAAGACTTTATTGAGAGAGAGTATTCTATCTTCAGCGAGTACAGCAAAATTGATAACAGGTTGAGTGCCAGAGGTTTTATGTCAGGGTTTTCAGATATCTATTATATTAACCGCAAATTGAAAATAACGGCTATAATAAAAAAGGATGAAGAGAGCGTAATATTCCGAGGTTATGATTTCAGTACAAGTCAGACGGCTGATTTTTTCAGGGGAGTGAGTTCGTCAACCCCGGTTATTTCAGAGATGTTCAGATCTCCGGAGAGGGAATCGCTGAGCCTTTATATGGCTTCGGCAACACCGGGGGGAATTCTTGTGGGAAGGGTAGACCTTTCAGAGCTTACAGATACTCTTGAGATGTTTGCAGAATTCAGCAGTAATATACTTATTCTTGCTACAGCGGAAGGCTATATCCTTGCAAAGACATCAGATAGAATAAATCTGCAGGTCCTGCCTGAATCTTATTTTACAGAGATTAAGGCTGATGAAAAATATATAATGAGCAGGGGGAGGAGTAAGGCTATTAATTGCACTATCGCGATTTTTACACCTGTCTCAGTTGTATATAGTATAATTGAATCCATGAAAATATATTATCCCCTTATTATCGCGGTATTATTAGCTGTAATTCTGATAAAGATAGTTTTTTCCATCTCACTCTTTTTTAAACCGCTGGAGAATTTTATCTCTATTATGAGTGGATGGAGCCCCGGAAGCGATAAAATCGTGGTGTCAGGAATTCTCTCCAGGATGAAAGAAATCAACATACTTTATGAAACATTCAACACCAAGAGCGCTCAGATAAGTTCCGGCATCACTGACCTGAAGCAGAAGGAAAAAGAGATGCAGGGTATGCGCAACTACTTGAAGAATATAATCGATTCTATGCCGTCATTATTAATTTCAACAGATTCTGCGGAAGTGATACAGGAATGGAATAACGCAGCTGTCCGATTTACAGGAATAACCTGTGAAACGGCTGTTGGGAATATGCTATTTGATGTATTCCCTGAGCTCAGTATAATAAAAGAAAATTACCATGAGACTCTACTCACGGGAAGCAGCTTTGAGCTTAAGAAAAGTTTTTCCGGAACTAATTCAGCTACAGAAATGAATATAATTATATTTCCACTTTCATCAGATAAAAACGATGGAGTAGTAATAAAGCTCGATGATATTACAATTCTGTCGAAGGCTGAAAAGAGCCTGAGGCAGGCACAGAAGATGGAGGTTATAGGAGCTCTTGCCGGTGGACTGGCTCATGATTTCAACAATATAATTGCAGGTATACAGGGTTCTGTCTCAATACTGAAGCTTAAAACTGTAGGGAGCAGAGATCTTAATGAATTGAGAGCGGTTTATGAAAAATACCTCGGGTATCTTGAACAGTCAACAGAGAGATCCGCAGAAATAATTACAAGGCTTCTTGCTCTTTCAAGGACGCATGATACCGGTTTTTCCGAGATTGATCTGAATGAGATAATAACTTCTGTGAGTAAGATATGTGCCAGCAGCTTTGAAAAATCTATTGAAATTGTTGTGACACCTTACAGTGAAGCGGCTCTTATCAGGGGTGACAGCGCCCAGATTGAGCAGGCTCTACTAAACCTCTGCGTAAATGGCGCTCACGCGATGACCATAATGAAGGAGGAGGGGGAACAGAGGGGGGGAGTCCTTTCGCTCTCTGTTTCAAGGGTCAGGCCTGACCAGTTTTTTCTCAAAACAAATACAGAATCATCTGCCGGAAATGAATACTGGAAAGTTTCGGTTAAAGACAATGGTGTTGGTATGACGCGGGAGGTTTTTTCAGAGATATATGACCCGTTTTTTACAACAAAGGGTAAGCGAGGGTGGTCTGGCCTTGGCCTCACAATGGTATATAATATCGTGTATAATAATCATGGGGGGTTTATTGACGTATACACTGAAAAAGGGAGAGGCTCTGAATTTATTGTCTACCTGCCGGTTTATAGCAAGAGCGTGGAATCGTCAGCACCCTGTAAAGGTGAAAAGCTCATAAAGGGATCGGGTACAATCCTTGTAATTGATGATGAGGAGGTAATCAGGAAGGTTTCGGAGGAACTCCTCATAATGTGCGGATTTGAAGTAGTGACTGTATCTGACGGCTACAAAGGGATAAAGGAGTTCAGGGAGAGAGCAGAAGAGATAAAACTTGTGCTTCTTGATATAATAATGCCCGGAATTTCAGGGATCGAGACATACCGCCAGCTTAAAGAGATTAAGAGTGATGTGAAGGTGCTTCTCTGCTCCGGTTACAGGAATGATGAAAGGATACAGGAGGGGATAGAGATGGGGATAAACGGCTTCATACAGAAACCATTTACGCTTCAGAGGCTTTCGGATGCGATTTTAAGGGTGCTTGAAAGCTAAAGGATTAGTGAAAGGAGGTGAATAATGAAGGATGATAAGGAAATCCGTCATTCGCATGAACACTCACATGTCCATGTCCATGAACATCACCATGATGGGAAAGTCCATATTCATGAACATGAGCATGTTCATAGTCACGAACATACTCATACACTCAAAGATGATGAAGAGCTTGTTGAAGGGCCTGATCGTGAAGGTGAAAAGCCCGGTTATCATGGATCACACATGCATGAGCACTTTATGCATGAGAAGGAATCACATGAACATGAACATAATTAATCTCTATGTCGTATGCAGGGATAAAAAAAGCCCGAATAGAAATCCGGGCTCTTTATCTAACGGATATAGATAAGTTTATATCAAAGTGACCTGTACGGCTCTTGGTCCTCTATCTGTCTTTTCAATATTAAACTCAACTCTTGCTCCTTCTTTGAGTGTCCTGAAGCCTTCACCAACTATACTTGAGTGGTGAACGAAGTAATCTTTTCCGTCTGTTGCGGAAATAAAGCCGTAGCCTTTCTGATCGTTAAACCATTTTACTGTGCCTTGAGACATTATTAAGCTCCTGAGATTTTGTTAAGGGGCGACCCCTTCGGACATGGTACATAAAAAAATATTCTGCGGCTCTACTGTAAAAACGAGGTAAAGAAGTAGAAAAAATTTAATGAACCTGAGCATCCTTACAACATTTATAAGGTTTCTGTAAAAAAAGTCAATTCATAATTAGTTTTTTTTTAATTTAATTAATTTTCAGTATTTATTCCTTAAATTATTTCAGGTAAAAAATGCTCTATTACCCCCGCCGCCAAAGGCGGCGGGGGTATATAATTCTTAATTTTACACTAAAAAATATATTTAGGAATTATTACTGATCTAAAATAACGTTTTGTCCACCATTTAATATCAAAATTTTAGCATAAAAAACACTTGTAATTTTATATAAACATAGTATTATATTTCCAAAATAGAAAACTATAAAATCTCACAGTATTTATTCCTTAAGTTATTTCTGGTAAAAAATGTTCTATTATCCCCGCCGCCAAAGGTGGTAGGGATATATAATTCTTAATTTTACACTAAAAAATATATTTAGGAATTATTACTGAAAATCTCATATAATTTGTACCTCAGAGGCAAAACATGATGAGAGCAGCGTCAAAATACAATCTACCAGATGTAATAGCCCCGATAAGGATCGCTCCGGAGAAGAAGTTAATGTATCTGAAAATTATTTCCTCCCTTAAAGAAGACTTCAGCGACCGGGATTTTCATGAACGCAATTGGTGGGAAATAATCATGCCATACATCGAAAAAGAGGGATTTAAATTTACGCTTAAA
>CAZVFJ010000137.1:7606-8853 GCA_964625825.1 uncultured Leptospirales bacterium
GGTTTATAATCTGAAATTACGATTGAAAGAGTGCTATCTTCCCCTCATCAGGATAATTATTTCTATTTCTACAGCAGCCATAGCAGCTTTCACTAAAACAATAAAAAAATTGTTATTTAACCGCAGCGAGACTATTCAGGATATCTACCCTGCTTGAAAGTTTCTGTGAAATACCAAGCATCTTTACTGTGTTGAGATTGACCTGCTCCACGACATCGGTAAGCATAAGTACGGTTGTCATCACTTCGTTCATAGCTATCTGCTGTTCTTTTGTGGCGGATGATATTTCAGATGAACCTTTTGATATATTTTTCATCCCGTCCTGTATACTGGCAGTCAGTGTCTCCTGACTGTCACACAGGCTCATTATTTCGCCAACCGCATTGTTTACGTCATCCGCCGCAGATTTAAGAGCAGTTATTGAATCCGTAGATTCCATTATCAGTCTGTTTTCTGTTTCTATGTTGCTCACCACTCCCTGGACAATCCTCTGAATTGTCTTTGCCTGTTCCACAGAACGGTCGGCCAGTTTTCCTATCTCGTCAGCGACGACTGCAAAACCCCGTCCGGACTGACCGGCGCGTGCGGCTTCTATCGCTGCGTTAAGCGAGAGCAGGTTGGTCTTATCCGCAATTTCATTAATTATATCTGCAATCTGTTCAATAGCTGCGGAGGATTCTTTGATTTTTACCATTCCATCCCTGACCATAAGGAGTTTATCATTTATAGAATCTGTTTCTTCCCGGCTCCTGCCTCCAAGTGAAGATGCAAGCCTTGCCGCAATGGTTATCCGGTTTATTGAATTCAGATATGCATCAAGCACTGTGCCGCTCTGTTTTACAAGTTCATTCTGTTCCGAGGCATGCTGTGCAATTGAAGATATAGAAGTAGATACCTCCTCCGTCGACGCAGATGTCTGGGCAAGGCTCGTTGTCTGGTTCTCCATCTGTAAGTTTAACATATCTGATGTTTTACTCAGCGAGTCCGCGATCCCCTTAATCTCGTCAGCAGCTTCCACTATATTTGATATAATATCTTCAAGATTTGAATTTTTAATTTCAATTTCGGCTTTGGAAACGACAAGGCTTTCATTTAGTATGGAGATCCGGCGCAGCAGGATTATGGCTAATGAAAGTATAAATCCTGGATATGCTATGTTGGTAAGAAAAGCGTACGACATTATAATCCTGTTCATCATAAGCGCATCATGAACGAGAGTCAGCACGAAAAACATATATCCTATCATT
>CAZVFJ010000138.1:0-8850 GCA_964625825.1 uncultured Leptospirales bacterium
AGCCAGAGAAGATATGATGATGCTTCTGCCTTGTTTTGTTTCTAACGAAATGCTTTCCCGGAAGAGTTCCGATATGCGGGGAATTTGACGCTTACGTTGATTTTAACTTCTACCATCTGATTAAGATTATCAGGGAGCGAGCCTTCCAATATTACCTATGCATATACAGTACGCTATAACCCGCATGTAGCTTCAGTCTCCCCTGTAACATAGGAATAATAATTAAAAATTGTTTTTCTTGCAACGAGTGTGATTGGTTTCTGTCCGCTTTATGTGCCTTTTAAAAACAGTACATGTAAAAAAAAATAATTTTAAAGACTACTTCTTCCATGCATAAAGGACAACACTCTTGGGGAAAAAGTTGTTAAAAAAATTCTCTGCTTTCCTCATGAACTTTGACATAAGCCCCAGGTGAAGAAACGTATGGTAGCCCTTTGTAATAGGGTGCTCTGCGTTGTGGAGGCCAACAACTCCACGAATCATCCACCAGATTGTATGGAATGAATGTTTAAATCCCACCGCGTAAACTTCAAGCCCGTTCTCTCTCATTATATCAGCAAGCTCATAGGGCTGATACTTTCTTACATGACCGCCGGGTGAAGTAAAATACTCATATGTTATAGCATCATAAACTATTTCGCTTATGAATGTCGGTACAGTTATTGCAATACGCCCGTTTTTTTTCAGGACACGCGCAAGTTCCGCACACGCCTGGAAGTCATCATTTACATGCTCCATAACCTCGGAACAAATAATCCTGTCAAATGTCTCATTTCTGAAAGGGAGGTTAAGCGCATCACCTATATGCGTAATGAATGCACTCTTCGTGTGGGCATTCCCGCTCTTCATCATACTGGCGATTGTGTATCGTGTTTTAAAGAGACAGTCGAGATCAAGGTCCATACAAAACACAGATGCTCCCCTTTTCATGAATTCTATGGAGTGTCTCCCGAGGCCGCACCCTGCGTCGAGCACGACGTCACCCTCGCGCACTGTAAGTCTGTCAAAATCAACTGTAAGCATTAATGACCTCCCGGTAAACCTCTACCATCTCTTTTGCGGCATTCTCCCATGTGAAGACTGAGGTAATCCTCTTTCGTGCAGCCTTTCCCATCCTCTCACGCTCTTTCGGATTATCAAGGAGATAGTCTATTGCTTCTGCAAGTTCATAAGGGTCACGTGATTTCACAACATATCCGGTCTCCATGTGGTTCCCCACGACTTCGGGGAGAGCCCCGCCGTCTGACGAAACAAGCGGAAGTTCGCATGCCATAGCTTCAGCTGCGGGGAATCCGAAACCTTCATAAAGTGAAGGAGAAACAGCAACCTGGTGCTGTGAATAAAGTTCTATTAGTTTCTCGCCAGGAATTTTTCCCGTGAAGTGTATCCTGCTATTAAGGCCGAACCTGTCGATCCATTTTGTAACATACATCCTGTTTGGCGCCCCACCATCAACAACAGTAAGGTGGAATTTATTTTTCGTGAGAGTCATAGCTTTCAGGAGATAGACGACTCCCTTTTTCCTGTCCTCAACATTACCGACAAATATCACGCTGTTAGGCTTTTTCTTCATCCCCGGAATCGGTCTAAAAATTTCAGTATCAAGGCCATTATATACAACACTCATATTCTCCTGTTTGACCCCAAAGGCCTTGCTGATTTCAACTGCCGAATCCTCAGATACAGTGAGTATGTGATCAAGATGCCTTGCTACAAAACCCTGCATAATGAGCGGATAGTAAAGAACCCTTTTAATCTTCAGCCTGAAATCGGATGGGTATTCAAACCAGGTAGATCTGTCTATTGAAAGCGGATGGTGAATCGTTGAAATAAACGGTATCCCAAGAAGTTTAATCAGCAGAAAACCATACCCGAGATTCTGATTATCATGGATTATATCGAATTTATGGATTTTCTGAAGTTCCTTTAGTTTAAGAAATGCCCTTACCGAAAAAGTTTCGATCTCCGGGAATATCCCGAACTTCGATGCAACGAACTCATAAAAATTCAAAGGTTCAAAAGTTGCAAAGGGCTTGTGCGGCTTTATATAATTCTTCTTTATATTAAAATAGTTATGATTGCTTACCCGGTGATTATGCACACCTTCCATGTCAGGGAAATAAGGAGGGCCCTGAATAACATGAACCTCATGACCAAGTTTCACAAGCTCACGGGCAATATACATGGTATATATACCCTGACCGCCGCAGTACGGGTTTCCCCTGTATGTTAGAAGGCAGATTTTCATTTCCCGCTCCCGTATTTTCTTATTACATCTTTGTAAACCTCAAAGGTGTTCTTCGCCGCGACAGGCCATGAAAAATTCTCCACGGCTCTTTTTCTGCCGTTTTCGCCCATTCTCTCCCTCAATTTTTTATCACCGAGGAGTTTAATGATCCCGTCTTTAAGCGCAATGGGGTCCTTAGGAGGAACAAGTACCCCGCAATCCTCAGATACAACTTCCTTCAGCGAACCGGATGTTGTTACAACGACCGGCGTCTTACATGACATAGCCTCAACAGCAGGAAGCCCAAACCCTTCAAAAAGTGAAGACATCACAAGTATTGTCTTTCTGCTATACATGCTTACAAGAGCCTCGTAACTCAGTTTTCCGGTGAACTTAACCCTTTGTTCCAGTTTGTATTTCTTTATCATATCCGCCGCGGACATCTTCTTCGGCGGGCCGTCATCTACAATTGTAAGAGTCACCTCTTCCGGCAGCAGGGTCATTGCTTCAAAGAGATAAACAAGCCCCTTCTTGCTGTCCTCTGTGTTCCCTACGAATAAAAGAGCGTTCTCCTCCCTCTTCTCTCCGGTATTCTGGAAGAGATCAACATCCATCCCGTTATAAACCACTGAAACCCTCTCGCGCTTTACGCGAAAAGCTTTCTGCAATTCATCTATCCCCTCCCTGAATGATGTGATCACCCTGTCGAGCCTCCTGATAACAAAGCTCTGCATAACAAGGGGATAAAAGAGAATGGTCGTTGCCCTGTCCCAAAGACCATGGTTTCCCATAAGGTCAGCTTCGCGATCCTTTGTAAGAGGATGATGCACTGTTGTAACGATTGGAATTCCGTAACCCTTCATTGGAACTGTAGCCCACCCGAGGGACTGTATGTCATGAATAATATCGTATCTCTTTGTTTTAAGAATTTTTTTCAGGGCAAAAAATGTCCTGAAACTGAAAGTCTCCATCTCCGGGAACATATGGAGCCTTGTAAGAACATAGTCGGCGAAATTCCATGGAGAAAAAATCCTCTTCAGCTTTTCGTAGGGTATATCCTTAGTCTTGATTGACCAGATGTTCAGGTTCTCAATTTTGTAGACATCAGCCCACTCTTCAAGCGGATCAGGATATGGAGGGCCGACAATTACATCAACCTCCGCACCGAGCTTCGCAAGCTCCTTTGAGAGATTGTAAATATAAATGCCCTGCCCCCCGCAATAGGGATTCCCCCTGTAGCCGACAATAAGAACTTTCATATGCCCGGGTCTGTATAATTACTTTTTGTTTACCGGCAGAGTAGCTCTTGTTGTAATAATCGCCATCCCGACCCAGAAGACTGCACCAAGTATTACAGCAGATATTACGAGAGCCGGAACCACGAGCGACCAGAAACTTCTTATATAAACTCCATACACAAGAAAAACAGCAAGAGAAGCTGTTATAAGGCAGAGGAAAAAAGCCTTTATCTTGGAGTTATCTTTTTTTTCAACAATTTCAGGCATTGGAGGCACCACCTTTATAGTAAGAATTACCCATCCTATCCAGAATCCTGTAGCAAGGACCCATAAAGCTATAACAGCGATGGGTATTGCTGCTGAATAGTATGTGAAGCTGTTTAATCCGTTTAAATCAACAGAAGAGAACGAAGAGAAGTCTCCGTTGTTAATGAAAAAAAATGAAAAGACTGATAATGCGAACAGACCGGCAGAGAGTATTACGACCAGAAAGCCCCAGATTTTTGCTCTCGGCATATTATTGCCCCATAGATGTATGATTATATTTACACCTGTCAGCGTAGATTCAGAAAAACATATGTCAACTTTAATATTTAAACCTCTTACCTTTACATTGACAAAAAAATTTATTAAATTGACAATAACAGACATGAAATTTTCTATTACGTAAAAGGCTTTAAAATACAGTCAAAACGATAGAAAACTGTTTTTTATATAAAAAATGTTTAAAAATTCACTTAAAAATACATTTTTTTTATAAAAACAAAAGAAGAAAGCAAACTTTAAAGCTCTTTTTGACGATAATTAAATTACAAATGTGAATAGCATTTAAACGGTATGAGAATGAAAGTCAATTCAGAGCAAAGAGAAAACTATATTTTGATAAGCGTCAAAGGTACGCTCTCAATTGAAAATATTTCACCATTTGAAACTCTCGTGAACAGGTGCGTTGAACAGAAATCCCATATACTCATAGATCTGTCAGACCTGACATTTATTGACAGTTCTTCATTGGGAATCATTGTAGTATACTACACAAAATCTGAAAAAAACAACAGGCACTTTGCACTTCTTAATATAAACAATGACATCATGCAGATGTTTAAAATCACAGGCCTTGACAAGAGGATAAAGATTTTTAATAATCTGCAGGAAGCAGTCACCACACTCGATTTATCTGTATAAGCTCCGGAGAGAACTGACATGATTATTCTGGCATTCCTGGGAAACCCGGGGAATAAATATTCACGTACAAGACACAATATCGGATTTATTGTTGGAGAATATTTCTCTAAATCCGCCGGCATCCGAATAAATAAAAAAACGTTCAGCGCCGAAACAGGTACAGGAAAAATCGACGGAATTGATGTACTTCTTCTCTTCCCCCAGACTTTCATGAATGAAAGCGGAAAGTCAGTAGCAAAAGCAATAGATTTTTATAACGTAAAGCCCTCTGAACTTATTGTTGTACATGACGAACTTGAACTCCCCTTCGGTGATATAAAATTAAAATTCGGGGGAGGACATAAAGGCCACAATGGATTACGCTCTATTATAACAGAAACAGGCTCAGCTGATTTTCACAGGATACGATTCGGGATAGGGAGACCTTCCAATCCGCAGATGGAGGTTGCAGATCATGTTCTTTCTAATTTTTCCAGAGAAGAAAATGATGCTTTATCAAAACTTATTCCAACCGCAACAGAGTTAATCATATCCATTATAAAAAAGATCAATTCAAATTAAACTTGATTATTAAGCCGATTTTATTTACCTTATATTATCAATAATGTCTGCATTCCGGGTCTGCAATGTCATTCCTGCGAAGGCAATAATCCATTCATAACAACCAGACCGCGAGGTAAATGATGTTTTTCAGGCTCCTTCTCTCAATGATTGCCGGCCTTCTTTCGGCTTATATTTTTTATGATTTCATTTACAGAAAATTTCTCCTTTCTACTCTTATAGGTATTCTTTTATATTACCTGACATGGAGAGTTATAAAATCGATACAGAAAAGAGGAAAAAATGAAACAGTTAAAGGCGACCCGTTTCGGTCCATGCAGGCGGAAAAAGCTGTAAGGGAGGGAACGAAAAGGCTCCGCAATATAAGGTCACAGACACGCCTGGTCCCGGATAATGAAGTTGCGGCAAAAATTCAGGATATCTGTAAAACCGGACTTGAAATTTTTGATTATCTCCAGAAAAATCCCGATGATTTGACAAAGGCGAAACAATTTATTAATTATTATCTGGATGCTACTGAAAAAATCGTTACCCAGTATATTGAATTTATAAACCGGAAAGAGAAGAGTGGCGAAATTGAGCAGGCTATAGCAAATGTTGAAGGAGTTCTCGATTCTATAAAGAATACTTACTCCAAACAGCTTCATAATCTTCTGGAGGATGATCTCCTGGATCTGAATACAGAGATTAAAGTTCTGGAAAAGACTATTAAACTGGAGGGATGAACTTCAGCAATTATTATTTATCATTGAAAATCTTAAATAACAGGGGGATAAGATGGAATCAATCGTTCAGGATGGGAAAAAAGAGGTATCATTAAACGATCTTACACCTGACCAGAAACAGAAGGTTGAACAGATCTCCGCATCGATTGACATAAATGACTCTCAGGGTATAATTCAGTATGGAGTTGGAGCCCAGAGTAATATTTCTTCATTCGCGGACAATGTGCTTGCGCAGGTAAAAACAAAAGACGCAGGAGATGTGGGGGAAACACTCTCTGACCTTATGCTGACAGTGAAAGGCCTCGACGTTGAATCACTTTCAAATGAAAGCTTTATGTCTAAGATTCCGCTCCTTGGAAATCTTGTATCAGGCGCTAAAAGATTCGTTGCACAGTACCAGTCTATTGAGCACCATATCGAAGAAATAACAGACGAGCTCAGCAAAGCGCGTATGCGGCTCCTGAAAGATATAACACTTCTCGATGCTCTGTATGAAAAAAATAAAGAGTATATGAAGGAGCTGGAGCTATTTATTCTCGCGGGAGAGATTAAGTTAAGGGAACTCCAGGAACAAGTCCTTCCCGAATTAAAAGCAAAAGCAACAGCATCAAACGATGCCCTTGAGGCGCAGACAGTGCAGGATCTTTCCCAGATGATAAACAGGTTCGAAAAAAAAATTCACGACCTGAAACTCAGCAGAATAATCTCTGTGCAGACACTCCCGCAGGTAAGGCTTATACAAAACAACGATGAGCTCCTTGTCGAAAAAATCCAGAGTTCAATCCTTAACACAATCCCCTTATGGAAAAACCAGGTTGTTATTGCAATATCCCTTTTCAGACAGAAGAAGGCTCTTGAACTCCAGAAAGAGGTTTCTGCAACAACAAATGACCTCCTCACAAAAAATGCGGATCTCCTTAAAACAGGCAGCATCGACATAGCAAAGGAATCTGAAAAAGGGATTGTTGAAATTGAAACCCTAAAAAAAGTTCATGAAAGCCTGATATCTACAATAGATGAAACATTAAAGATTCAGGCCGAGGGGCGTACAAAGAGAGCCCAGGCTGAGATTGAAATTACAAAACTTGAAAATGAGCTTAAAGCAAAGCTTACCCGGATTGAGGAGAGTGAAGCTCCTCTTAATCTTAAATAAAAGGAGGATTATATGAAAATACTCGTACCTCTGGCAGAAGGATTTGAAGAAATAGAAGCATTAACAATCATAGACACCCTCAGAAGAGCCCAAATTGAAACAGTAACCGCATCACTCCATATACCGATTGTAACTGGAGCACATCGGGTTCCTGTAACAACGGATATAATTCTGAGCGATGATGAAAAATTTGAGGGAATCGCACTTCCCGGAGGAATGCCTGGGAGTACAAATCTGAAAAAAGACCCCCGGATTATAAAACTTATACAGAAAATACATGAAGAAGGGGGAATAACAGCTGCAATCTGTGCTGCTTCCATAGTACTTGCTGAAGCCGGAATTCTTGAAGGCAAAAAATACACCTGTTATCCGGGATATGAAGATGAGATTAAAAATGGAGTATATACCTCTGAATCTGTTACAGTAGATGGGAACATTATTACAGGGAAAGGCGCTGCCTGTGCAATCCCCTTTGCTCTCAAAATCGTAGAAATGGTCAAAGGAAAAAATATCGCCAAAAAGCTCAAAGAACAGATGATGGCCTTCTGGTAAAGAAAGGCGACTCCCCTTTTCGCCTATTTTTTTACTTATAAACTTGACATTTACATGCCGATATTGTAAAAAAGCCCAAGTTTGTTTACAAATTTTTTTAATGTTACTAATCAGAAATATAGTGTGAAATAATGACGATAAATCCTTTTAAAGATACAGACCTTAAAGACCTGCAACAGAATATCAGGCAGCTCTTTATTGATTATTTTGGCGATACAAGGGAAAAAATAAAAGCTTCATGGAAGAGATTAAGGGAAAAAGGGCAGGAGAGGATTACTGTCATGTTTATCCCTCATTCCGAAAAAAAGATTATTAATTTTCATATCTCAATTTTTACAATTTCTTCTATAATTACAATTGTTGTTATTACATTTATTATAACTTCTATTCTTATAATAAATCACTCCTCCACGGTAAAAGAGGTCTCCATTCTTAAAAAAGACGGGGCTGATTCTAAAGTTCAGATTAAGATTTATAAAGATGAGATAAATAAACTCCACGATATATTTCAGAAATTCAAACCGGAACTCACTTATCTCTACTCACTTACACCTGACAGCAATATTGACTCTCTCTGGGCAAAAGGAGGAATCCCGAATCCTAATCCGAGCCCGGAAAGCACAGCGGGCGAACAGAACGCCCCTTCAATTGAGCTCCTTAATATACAGGAGGTCAGGCAGGAGCTTGGGACCACAAAAGACGTTGTTAAAAAAATTAAAAACTTCCTGAATTACAGGAAAAAAATAATAGAAAATACCCCTTCAATCTGGCCTGCTGACGGATATATTGTATCACGTTACGGTTACAGGAATTCACCTTATACATTCGAAACAGAATTTAATTATGGTATCGATATTGAGGCTTTTCCCGGTTCAGAGATCAGGGCTACAGCTCCGGGGAATATAAGTGAGATTAAATGGGACTCAGACCTCGGGCTTACTGTTTCTGTCAGGCATAAATATGGATTTATCACATCCTACAGCCATTGCCAGAGAGTATCTGTTGAGCAGGGGCAGAAAGTCCTTAAAGGTGAAGTTATCGGTTACGTTGGCCGAACAGGGAAAACAACAGAATATGTCTGTTTCTACCAGGTAAAGATCGGGACAGAATTTGTTGATCCAATGCCGTACCTTAACAGGATATCAAGATAAAAATAATTACTGCAAAAATATTCATTATATACAATTATTAAATATCTTATTAATTAAA
>CAZVFJ010000139.1:0-8835 GCA_964625825.1 uncultured Leptospirales bacterium
CATGAGATTAATGCGCTTATGGAAACTCCTATATTTGATGGTGCAACAGAAGAAGATGTTAAAGAGAGCCTGAGAAAAGCGGGACTCCCTGAAACATCAAAATCAGTTCTGCACGATGGACGAACAGGCCAGCCTTTTGAAGGTGAGGTAATGGTCGGTTATGTCTATATGCTTAAGCTTGCCCACATGGTTGATGATAAAATTCACGCAAGGTCAACCGGCCCATACTCTCTTGTGACACAGCAGCCACTGGGTGGTAAGGCTCAGTTTGGAGGTCAAAGACTTGGAGAAATGGAGGTTTGGGCACTTGAGGCATATGGAGCTGCTTATACTCTTCAGGAACTACTCACTGTCAAATCTGACGATATGCTCGGAAGGGCAAGGATATATGAAGCGATAGTTAAAGGGATCAATACAACCTCTCCAGGTATACCTGAATCATTCAACGTCCTCATCCAGGAACTCCGCGGTCTCGCTCTTGATGTCAGAATCTATGATGACAATGGAAATGAGATAAGCCTTTCTGAGTGGAGTGAAGGATTCACCAAACCAAAGAGAAAGATTCATATTGAAACTCTTGAAAACGAAGATTTTGAGTAAAATGGTGTGCCTGTCAAAAGGCGCATGGGTTATATTAAATTACTGTTTAAGGATAAATCATGAGGGACTTTAACGATTTCAGTTCTATTCAGATTAAGCTTGCTTCACCTGATATGATCAGGGAATGGTCTTACGGCGAGGTTAAAAAGCCTGAAACAATTAACTACAGGACTCTGAAACCAGAACGGGACGGTCTTTTCTGCGAAAGAACATTCGGTACTACAAAGGAGTGGGAATGTTACTGCGGAAAATTCAAATCGATAAGATATAAAGGAGTTGTGTGTGATAGATGCGGTGTTGAGGTCACACACTACAAAGTAAGAAGGGAGAGGGGTGGTCATATAGAACTAGCCGCTCCTGTCGCACATATATGGTATTACAGGTCAGTTCCTTCAAGGATGGGACTTCTTCTGGACATAACTGTTAACAACTTGAAATCTGTTCTATATTATGAAAAATATATAGTAATAGATCCGGGTGATGCAGAAGCGGATGATGTTAAACGTGGAGATATCCTTGATGAAGATGCATACTATGATCTTTATGAAAAGTATGGCGATAATTTTATCGCATCTATGGGAGCTGAAGCCATTAAGGATTTACTTTTAAATATAGATCTCGATGAGGAGTCAAGGGCCCTCAGAGCGGAGATCGATATGAAAGCAGCCAAAGATGCCAAAATTGACAAAAAATTGATAAAGCGTCTGGAAATAATTGAAGCATTCAAAGAGTCAGGAAACAAACCGGATTGGATGATTCTCGATGTAGTTCCTGTTATTCCTCCTGAACTCCGCCCGATGGTTCAGCTCGATGGTGGACGTTTCGCAACATCTGACCTTAATGACCTTTACAGAAGGGTAATAAACAGAAATAACAGGTTGAAGCGGCTATTGATGCTTCGTGCACCTGAAATTATTGTCCGTAATGAAAAGAGAATGCTTCAGGAAGCAGTTGATGCTCTCTTTGATAACAGTAGAAGAAAAAGAGCGGTTAAGGGAAAAGGAAACAGGCCTCTTAAATCACTCAGTGACATGTTAAAAGGGAAACAGGGACGATTCAGACAGAACCTTCTCGGGAAGAGGGTCGATTACTCTGGCCGTTCTGTAATTGTTGTAGGACCTGAGATGAAACTTCATCAGTGCGGTCTCCCGAAAAAAATGGCAGTTGAGCTGTTTAAACCATTTATTATGAAACGATTGGTGGACAAAGATTTTGTCCAGAATATAAAATCAGCCAAGAAAATGGTTGAAAATGAACGTGATGAAGTTTGGGAAGTTCTGGAAGAAGTTATCAAAGAACATCCCGTTCTGCTGAACCGTGCTCCGACCCTTCACAGGCTTGGCATTCAGGCTTTTGAACCGACTCTTGTTGAGGGTAAAGCAATTAAACTCCACCCGCTCGTTTGTCATGCATACAATGCCGACTTCGATGGTGACCAGATGGCGGTACACGTTCCACTTTCTCCAAGAGCGCAGCTTGAGTGTTGGACGCTTATGCTTTCAACAAACAATCTTCTGTCTCCCGCAAACGGCCATCCGACAACAACACCTTCGCAGGATATTGTTCTCGGAATATACTATCTGACAGATATGATATTAGGGAGTCCTGGAGAGGATAAATATTTTGATGATTTTGATGACGTTATGAGAGCAGTGGATCATCGTCAGATAAAATACAGAACAAGAATAAACTACCTCATGGATGAAAAATTCGTTCAGACAACAGCCGGAAGGTTATTGTTCAACAGGCTTATGCCGCAAGGCTTTCGTTATGTAAATGAGGTTGTTACAGATAAAGGCCTATCTGCAATTATTGCGAATGTATTTAAGAATTACGGTCCAAATATTACTGTAAAGATGCTTGATGATATCAAAGAGGCCGGCTATAAATATGCCACATATTTTGCGCCTACAATTTCAATATCTGATATTATAATTCCCGAAAGCAAAAAAAACATTGTTGCTGAAGAGGATAAAAAAGTTGAAGGAATTGAAAATGAATACCGGAACGGTTTCATAACTGATGAAGAGCGTTATAACAGGGTTATCAATCTCTGGACTGAAGCAAATGAGAAGATAGCCAATGAGATGTTTAAAGAGCTTGAAACCAATATGGAAGGCCACAATACCATATGGATTATGGCTAAGTCCGGTGCTCGAGGCAGCAAACAGCAGATCAGGCAGCTTGCCGGAATGAGGGGACTCATGGCAAAACCGAGCGGTGAGATTATTGAGGTTCCAATCCGTGCGAATTTTAAAGAGGGCCTGACTGTACTGGAGTACTTCATCTCTACAAACGGCGCGAGAAAAGGGCTCGCGGACACAGCTCTTAAAACTGCTGACGCGGGATATCTGACGAGACGACTTGTTGATATCGCACAGGACGTGGTAATTACAAACGAAGATTGTGGTACAACAGTAGGCATAGATATTTATCCAATCAAAGAGGGTGATACGGTAATTGATTCACTGGGTTCCAGGGTACTGGGAAGGACTCTCCTTTATGATTTGATAAATCCAGTTACAGGGGAGCTTCTCGCCAAAGCTGATGATATAATTGATGAAGCAATTGCTGATGTGATTGATAAGATCGAGATTGATTCTATAGAGATACGTTCTGTACTTACCTGTGAGTCAAAACACGGAGTATGCGCAAAATGTTACGGTAGAAACCTTGCCACATCAAGACCTGTTGAGATTGGCGAGGCTGTAGGTATTATAGCCGCTCAGTCAATCGGGCAACCGGGAACACAGCTGACAATGAGAACTTTCCACATCGGAGGTATTGCTTCAAGGTCAGTTGAAGAGAGTGAAATTAAATTTAATTACCCGATTTTTATCAAAGAAATTACATCCAAAATTATTCAGACAGAAGATGAAAAAATTATCACAGTCCGAAGGGGATATGTTATAGTTCAGAGGATTATTTCTGAAACAGATCTTAAATCAAAAACAGAATTAGTACTAAATGACGGTGATAAAGTTTATGCCGGAAAGGTTTTTGCGTCAATTCCAGGTGAAGAAGAATATCGCGCTAGTAATACGGGTATACTGAAATTTGACAAAAAAAAGGCATATATCCTTGGAGATCCTTATTCAATTCCAATCAATGTAGGAACTGAAATAATTGCTGAACTTGATTTTGACAAAAAGAGCGGCTTATTTAAAGCGGTTCAGAAACCATATGCGGCAAATGAGATTATTGCATCGTTTGACCCGTGGTTTGAGCCGATCCTCACAGAGATTACAGGACGGGTTGAGTTCGTTGACGTTGAGCTTAACAAAAGTCTCATTGAAGAGATTGACCCCGTTTCAAATGTTAAAAAGAGGGTTATTGTTGAGTACAAAACCGAGAAACTTCAACCCAGGGTTAATGTTTACGGAGTAGCGAATGAGCCTACAACATATCTTCTTCCTAAAGGTGCAAACCTTATGGTGGATCATGGGGCAACTGTAAATGCCGGGGTTGTTCTTGCTAAAATTCCGAGAGGAGCTGAAAAGACAAAGGATATTACTGGAGGTCTTCCCAGAGTTGCGGAACTTTTTGAAGCAAGAACTCCAAAAGATGCAGCAACACTTACCGCAATTGATGGTACAGTAACAATTGGAGACACCGCAAAGAATAAGCGTAAGATTATAATTACAGCTGAAGATGGAACGCAAAAAGAGTATTCTATCCCTGTTTCAAAATTCCTGAGGGTTCAGGACAAAGACTGGATCACGAAGGGAGAGAAAATTGACGATGGCCCTGTAGATCCACATGAAATTCTCAGAATTAAAGGGCCACGCGAACTTCAGAAATTTCTTGTTAATGAGATTCAGGAGGTTTACAGGCTTCAGGGTGTTGCAATTAACGATAAGCATATTGAGACAATAGTACGACAGATGCTAAGGAAAGTCAGAGTAACGGATCAGGGTGACTCCAACTTTGTTATAGAACAGGTTGTAGATAAATTCGATTTTATAGAAGAGAACGACAGAGTATTAAAAGAGGGGGGTAAGCCTGCGACAGCAATACCGGTTCTTATGGGTATAACTAAAGCAGCTCTTAACACAGAATCATTCATTTCTGCGGCATCGTTTCAGGAGACAACACGTGTCCTTACTGACGCTGCTATAAAAGGGAAGGTTGACCACCTTAGAGGACTTAAAGAAAATGTTATTATCGGGCACCTTATTCCTGCGGGAACAGGGGTCAGAATATATAATAATATAAATGTTTACCAGAATGAACCGGGAGACCTGGATGGAGTTGCACCTGAGGTGATTGAAACTGAAAGTGGACAGGAAAATCCGGAATTAACTGCTGCTGATTTTGATAGTGCTGAAAAATAGGCAGTTCTTTATTAATTTCTTGACAAAAGGAGCTCTGAATTAAGGATTACTCAAATTCGGAGCTTTCATTTGTTTTGAAATAATCATTTAATTTTTAAAAGTAGATTTATAGGAGTAGAAATGCCAACAATTAACCAGTTAATAAGGAATGGTAGAGAGAACAAACTGAAAAAATCAAAATCTCCTGCATTGACATCATGCCCTCAGAAAAGGGGAGTGTGCACAAGGGTCATGACATTTACACCAAAAAAACCTAACTCTGCACTCCGAAAAGTAGCAAGGGTAAGGCTTACAAATGGAATCGAAGTAACTGCTTACATTCCGGGTATAGGGCACAATCTTCAGGAACACTCCGCGGTGCTCATCAGGGGTGGAAGGGTTAAAGACCTTCCCGGTGTTAGATATCATATTATAAGGGGAACACTAGACTCTCTCGGTGTAACTGACAGAAGAAAAGCCCGTTCAAAATACGGTTCAAAAAGGCCCAAGGCTTAATTAAGCTATTATAAGAGAAATTGTTAAGAGGATAATATATGCGTAGAAGGAGACCAGTAAAAAGGGAAGTACTTCCAGATCCTAAATTCAACAGTAAGCTTGTATCAAAATTTATAAGCTGTATGATGTATGATGGGAAAAAAGGTGTTTCTGAAACAAATTTTTACAAAGCTATGGAAATTATAAACCAGAAGACCCAGAAAGACTCTATTGAAGTCTTTGTTCAGGCTCTTGAAAATGTTAAACCACTTGTTGAAGTTAAATCAAGAAGAGTTGGTGGAGCTACATATCAGGTACCGGTTGAAATCAGGCCAGAGAGAAGACAGGCTCTTGGAATCAGATGGATAATAAATTATTCAAGAGGAAGATCTGAAAAGACAATGTATCAGAGACTCGCGGGTGAGCTCATGGATGCTTTTAATAATTCCGGCTCTTCAATTAAAAAGAAAGAAGATACACATAAAATGGCAGAAGCAAACAAGGCTTTCGCTCATTTTAAATTTTAGTAGATACACTGATCTTATATAATTTCAAATACCAGGCATATCCTGGTATTTGTTGTTTTTAAATATATTTTAATTTTATTCACAGGGGTATTATGGCTCGGAAACTACCGATAAGCAGGACAAGAAATATCGGAATTATGGCACACATCGATGCGGGTAAAACTACTCTCACCGAAAGGATACTTTTTTATACTGGTAAAACCCATAAGATGGGTGAGGTCCATGAAGGAACTGCTGAAATGGACTGGATGATCCAGGAGAAAGAGAGAGGAATAACCATAACCGCTGCCGCAACCACCTGCATGTGGAAAAATGCAGTAATTAATATAATTGATACACCGGGACATGTTGATTTCACTATTGAAGTGGAGAGAAGTCTTCGGGTACTGGATTCTGCAATTGCTGTTTTTGACGGTGTTGCAGGAGTGGAGCCTCAATCTGAAACAGTATGGCGTCAGGCTGATCGGTACCATGTACCACGCATATGCTTTGTCAATAAACTCGACAGAATCGGAGCGGATTTTGAAATGTGCCTCCGAATGATCAAAGAGAAACTATTTGCAGAACCGCTTCCATTGCAAATCCCTGTTGGGGTAGAGTCCTCTTTTGTCGGGGTAATTGATCTGGTAACAATGAAAATGCTCCTCTGGGACGATCCTACAGGAAAAGATTTCAGAGAGACTGATATAGCTCCTGATATGCTCGAAATTGCTGAAGCTAAACGTGGAAGCATGATTGAAAAACTCGCAGATTATGATGAAAATATAATGGAGATGTTCCTCGAGGGTATTACTCCAGGAGAGGGCGAGATTAGGCAGGCTATAAGGCGTGCTACAATAAGCACTAAACTTTTTCCTGTATTTTGTGGCTCGGCTCTCCGTAATAAAGGTGTACAGCCTCTTCTTGACGCTGTTGTTGATTACCTTCCTTCACCTAAAGATATACCGGCAGTGCAGGGGCATGATGTTAACGATCATGAAATAATGCTTACAAGGGAGGCTGATGACAAAGAGCCTTTCTGTGCTCTTGTCTTTAAAATTATGACCGACCCCCATGTGGGTAAGCTTACTTATATGCGTATATATTCCGGTACAATAAAGAGTGGTGAACAGATAGTCAATGTCTCTGTAAATAGAAAAGAGAGAATAAGCCGATTCCTACGTATGCATGCAAATCACAGAGAGGAGATTGAAGAGGCTTATACAGGTGATATTATAGCAGCAGTAGGTCTTAAAAGTGCAAGAACAGGAGATACTGTTACTTTAGCTGATTCACCAGTGTTGCTGGAAAAAATGATATTTCCTGAACCGGTTATATCAATTGCAATTGAATTAAAATCCAAGGCCGACCAGGATAAACTTAATACAGCGCTTTCTAGACTAGGGGAGGAGGATCCTACTTTTACATCTCGTGTTAATGAAGATACAGGACAGCTTATTATATCAGGCATGGGTGAACTACATCTTGATATAATTGTGGATAGGCTTTTAAGAGAATTCAATATTCCAGCGAACGTAGGTAAACCTCAGGTAACCTATAAAGAAACTGTAACAGAAGAGGCAGTTGAAGAGCATACATACGAAAGGCAAATTGCAGGTAAGGATAATTACGGGCATGTGAAAATAAGAATTAGTCCGGCAGGCTCTGAGAAAGGATTTGTTTTTCATAATATGGTGCCCACAGAGGATATTCCAGCTATTTTTATAAAGGATATTGAAGCGGGACTTAATGATTCCATGCAGGGAGGTGTCATCGCTGGTTATAAAATGGATGATATTGAAATTACTCTTCTTGAAGCAAAGTATAATGAACTTAAATCGACCAGCATGGCATATCGAATAGCGGCAAATATGGCTTTTAAAGATGGTGCAAGAAAAGCAAAACCGTTTCTTATGGAGCCAATTATGAAACTGGAGGTAGTGTCTCCTGATGAATATACAGGAGATGTAATAAATGATCTGAACCAGAGAAGGGGAAAGATAGGAAATATTGATTTTAGAGGGGAATTAAAGGTGATTGATGCAACAATACCTTTGTCAGAAGCTTTTGGCTATGCAACTGCTATAAGGTCTATGAGTCAGGGTAGAGCCACTCACACACTTCAGTTTTCTCATTATGATCTGGTTCCTGAAAGCGTAATGAACAGAATTCTTGGCAGGATTAGCGGAATATTTTGAATTAATATATTTTTTGTTTTACAAAAATATTATTGTTTCAGAGAGTGTCTGGGCGGTGAATTTTTACTGCAATCGTTAAAAAAAAGACATTTTTCTTGAAATTGGCAGCTCTGTTAATTATTTTTTTTAATAACAGGCTATTTTAGCTTATTTTACTTGACAGAATATCGAGTTTTTTTTTTATTTCAAAAACTCGCTTGTAGAATGAGTAGCGATATAATTATGTAGTTACATGGCAATTATCTTAAATTGCATGTTTAATAATAAAAACGAAATAATGTGAAAAAATTAAATAAGTAAGGAGACTTCTAATGGCTAAGGAAAAATTTTCAAGAACCAAGCCACATGTAAACGTAGGTACAATAGGCCATATCGATCATGGTAAAACAACTTTGACCGCTGCTATTACAAAGGTATTTCATGTAGCTTATGGTACAGGTAAAGCGGTTAACTTTGACGAAATAGATAATGCACCTGAGGAAAAGCAAAGAGGTATTACAATTGCTACTTCTCATCAGGAGTATGAGACACCTAACAGGCACTATGCACATGTTGACTGTCCGGGTCACGCTGACTATATCAAGAATATGATTACAGGTGCTGCTCAGATGGATGCGGCTATCCTTGTTGTTGCTGCAACAGACGGTGCGATGCCTCAGACAAGAGAACACGTACTTCTTGCTAATCAGGTTAACGTTCCATACATGGTAGTATTTCTTAATA
>CAZVFJ010000140.1:0-5355 GCA_964625825.1 uncultured Leptospirales bacterium
GGCTTTTCCATAAATCCCTTCAATATCACTGAGAGAGGGCTCCCGTGGATTAGTCACCACGCATGGGTCCTCAATGGAAAACCGCGCGAGTTCCGGGATCATATCATTTGTTACACCGAGCGAACTCAGCGTTTTGTTTATACCCACCCTCTGGCGAAGAGAACAGATCTCATTGACCAGAGCATCTTTTACCCTGTCAGGCCCCATCCCCTCAATATCCACTCCCATTGCGCTTGCAAGATCAGAGTATCTGTCAGCTACGCTATAAAAATTAAATTTTACTACATGCTCCAGAAGCAACGCATTACACTCTCCATGGGGCAGCCCAAGAAATCCTCCAAGGGCGTGAGCCATGCCATGTACAAGGCCCAGGCTTGCATTTGAAAAAGCAAGACCCGCGAGCATACTTGCCAGCATCATCCTGTCCCTGTATCTCAGGTCATAGTGGTGCTCGCATGCCGGGACAAGATTGTGGCTTATCAGCTTAACCGCTTTCAGTGCGTTCAGATCAGTTACGGGAGAACTCGCGTTGGATACATATGCCTCAAAAGCATGTACAAGGGCATCCATCCCTGTCTCTGCTGTAAGTTCAGGTGTCATGGTTGTTGTCGTTATAGGATCTATCAACGCCACATCGGGCACCAGGCTCTTGCCTATAATTGCTATTTTAACCTTTCTTGAAGAGTCCTTTATTATCGCGAACTGTGACACATCAGCAGATGAACCGGCAGTTGTCGGGACACAGATAAGCGGCGGCCCTGGAAGGGGAATTTTGTCTACTCCTTCAAACTCAAGGATATGCATTCCGTTAGTGCTTACAATACCTATCCCCTTCGCGCAATCCATGGGGCTCCCCCCACCCACAGAAACAATCATGTCGCAATCCTCACGTTTATATATTTTAGCCCCCTCCATCACCTCAAAGTCTTTCGGATTAGGAGTCACCCCGCTGAATATTACAAACGGTGTACCCGTGTTTTTTATAAGCCTCTCCACTACTTCAGCCCACCCCGCGTTGATTACTCCCGGATCCGTTACGAGCATAACTTTTTTCACACCGAGATTTTTTATGTAACGATCAATTACCTCAATGGCGCCGCTTCCGAACAGAAATTCGGGAGCGACAAATTTTCTTAATTCAAATGGGTTATACCGTTCCATCAGCAGACTCCTGCCAGCAGATTTTTTTATGAATTCAATATAATGTATGTAGTAGAGAAATCCACCTGCACGGGAGGCAGAAATTAAATTATTATAAAAAGCTGATTTAACGTGAAGCGGGTATTAAAAAAAGGATTGAGTAAAAATCTAAAAAATCACGGCCCTTGATTGCGAAGGTCATGCGGAGTGAAACAGCTTCTGATTTTGACAACTGTTAAAAATTATCCTCCCCGAACTCCTCTCATCAAGGGCGGTAAAATTATTTTGCAAAAATCCCCATTTTCTGAAGGATTTTAAATACCTGCACTGAGAGCTATTTCCAGCTGCTCCGGAGTTGAATTTTTACTTATAACAGCTGTTTTACCATTTCTCATGAATATCTTCATATCCTTATCGTTTACGACCTGTGCGATCCGTTTATTTATCCTTCCATTACCGAGAGACCATGTTTTTGTATCGGGGTTGTAGAATAGATCGGCAGCCTCCCCCTTATTTGGCCCCTCTACCTGGAGAAAATGGTAGTGATTTTTTGTAACCTCGATTTTATATTTAACGTCACCTTCGCCTACATATTTTGTCTCACTCTGCCCTTCGTTCATAGCAAGAGGATTAGAGCCAGTCCAGAATTCAACCGAATTAAGAATAATACCGTCAATCAGGACACATACTCCGTAAACCGGGATAATCACCATAACCAGAAAGACAATTTCATTAACCCATTTATTGCCTAGATGCTGGTTGAAATTTAGGATCTTACGCGTAAGGACAAAATTCCCGATACACCCCTGAAATGATGTAAAACCAAGTGCAAGTGCAAGTGCAAAAGCCATGCTACGTTTTTTCATAAGACTTCTCCTTGAATTGTTTAAATTTTTATAGTAAAAATCATTTAAAAAATCCACCCTCATGTTTTATATTTTTTAATATTAAAAAAGGATGGATGATGTTATTATAATTCGTTTTAATACAATTTCAAACATCATTTAAAAGAATTTCTTACATTGGAGATTTATTGATATAATACCGATAATAATATAAGCATAAAACACTCCGGAGGATATAATATAATGTCAAAAAACATCATGTATTATCAGAATGGTGAGAATATAATAAAAGCGGGACAGCAGGAGCAGAGGATGTACATAATCCTCGAAGGTCGCGTCAGTATAATTCTCCAGAGCGGTGATGAACAGTTTGTTGTAGCAACGATGGAAAAAGGTGACTTTTTCGGTGAGATATCCCTCTTCATAGACCACCCCCGCAGTGCAACAGTGAGGTCACTTGGAGATGTAAAACTCGCCTATATAGACAATGTAAACCAGCTTAAGGCTTTCCTGATTAAAAACCCCGCTTTTGCCGCGAAGATGGTGCAGATTCTTGCAAGGAGACTTGCCAAAACCGACGAGATCCTTGTCGGAAAAATAAGTGAGATTAAAAGGCTCAAACAGACACAGGCAATATAAAATACAGGTATATAATGAAAAAAAAGCTCTTCATAATTGACGGCCACGCCCTTTGTTACAGGGCATATTTTGCATTTATAAGAAACCCGCTTATTAATTCAAGCGGACAGAATACTTCGGCAATATTCGGATTCGCGCGGATGCTCCTCAAACTAATACGGGAACAGTCACCCGACTATCTCGCAGTAGCATTTGATCCGCCGGTGAAATCTTTCAGGTTCAGGCTTTATGAAGAGTACAAGTCTAACCGGCAGAAGATGCCGGACGACATGAGGAACCAGATTGAGGAGATAAAAACCATGGTGAAAACTTTTGGCCTTACCCTCCTTGAGTTCCCTGAATTTGAAGCTGACGACATACTCGGCACTGTGGCTGAAAAATATTCATCGAATAATGTTGATGTTTACCTTGTAACAGGTGACAAGGACGCGTACCAGCTTGTTCATGATAATGTAAAAATATACGCGAGCACAAAGGGCATTTCTGAATATGAGATATATGACAGGGGTGGAGTGATTAATAAAGTCGGATTGCCCCCCGAGAAAATAATAGATTACATGGCTCTTATGGGTGACACATCGGACAATGTGCCCGGTATTAAAGGGATAGGAGAGAAGACAGCTCTCAGGCTAATCACAGAGTATGGTTCACTTGAAAATATTTTTGACAACACCGGCTCTCTTAAAGGGAAAATCGGGGAGCTTATTAAAAACGGACGCGACATGGCCATGCTTTCCCGTGAGCTTGTAACAATCAGGCGGGATGTACCTATTGATCAGACACTTGAGGAAATGGAATTCAAGGGACTTGACCCGGATAAGGCGTCTGAGTATTTTAACGCGCTTGAGATGGCCTCTATCATTACTGAATTTTTTCAGAATGGAGAGAAAAAAATTCAGGAAGAACCACGGCCTGAAAAGAAGGACTATAAAATTATTCGTACAGAAGAAGATCTCGACAACATGATCTCTGAAATAAATAAAGCCGGGATAGTATCTGTGGATACAGAGACCGATTCGCTCCAGCCGGTTGAGGCAAACCTTGTAGGAATGTCATTTTCTATTAAGGAAAAATCAGGATGGTACCTCCCGGTAATGAGCCGTGGTTTATTCAGTGAGGATTACCCTGACAGCTCAGTTTCAATCCCGAAGGTTAAACCGCTCCTTGAAAATCCGAAAATAAAAAAAATCGGGCAAAATATAAAGTATGATCTTCTTGTCCTCAAACGTGCCGGGATTGAGATGCAGGGCATTACATTTGATACAATGATCGCTTCATATCTCATAAACCCGTCAGAACGAAGACACAATATGGATGATCTCGCAGAGGAATACCTGAAATATAAAACAATAACATATAAAGAACTCACAGGCTCAGGTAAAAACGCAGTACCTATAACCGAGGTGCCTCTCGACCGCCTCGCCGAATACGCAGCAGAGGATGCGGACATTACATACAGGCTCTATAATATTTTTAAACCGCTCCTTGAAAAGGATTCACTTGTTGAACTTTTTGAGAAAATTGAAATGCCACTGATGTCGGTGCTCGCGGATATGGAGCTGACCGGAGTAAAGATCGACACAAAACATTTTGAAAAAATGAAGAAGGATATTGCCGGGAAACTTGTTGAAGTCGAAAAAAATATCTACACGCTGGCGGGACAGGAATTCAATATAAACTCCACACGTGAACTCTCGATAATACTGTTTGATAAACTCGGCCTGAAAACTGTGAAGAAAACCAAAACAGGTTTTTCCACTGACATCCAGGTTCTTGAAACTCTCCAGGGCAGTCATGAAATTATTGACCACCTGATATTATACAGAACATTGAATAAACTTCAGAGTACATACATAGAAACGCTCCCAAAGCTGATAAACCCGGCTACAGGGAGGATACACACCTCATATAACCAGACGGTCGCTGCCACAGGGAGACTATCATCATCTGATCCGAATTTACAGAATATTCCGGTACGGGATGATTTCGGGAGACAGCTCCGAAAAGGATTTGTACCCGAAAAAGAATTTATTATGATGTCTGCCGACTACTCACAGATTGAACTCCGCCTTGCGGCGCACTACTCCAATGACGCGAATATGCTGGCTGCATTTAAAGACGGGATAGACATTCACAGCATGACAGCATCATCCGTTTTCGGCGTGCCATTTGACCAGATAACACCTGATATGCGCAGGCAGGCAAAGATAATAAACTTCGCCACGATTTACGGCGTTTCACCATACGGTCTCTCACAGCAGGCAGAAATCAGCATGAGGGACGCAGCAGAGTTCATAAAGAAATACTTTGAAACATACCCCGGGTTCAAAACCTATATTGATACAACAATTGAATTTGCAAAAAAAAACGGATACGTACAGACACTTATGGGGCGGAGGAGACCTGTACCTGAAATTAATTCTGACACTGTATTCAGGCGTGAAGGAGCGGAACGTGTTGCGATAAACACACCGCTTCAGGGGACCTCCGCTGACATGATAAAAATAGCAATGATAAACATAAGCCGTGAACTCTCTGCGAACCGGATGAAGTCCCGGATGATTATGCAGGTGCATGATGAACTTGTATTTGAAGTTCATGAGGATGAACTTGACACGATGAAAAAAATTGTAAAAGAAAAAATGGAAAGCGCAATCCGGCTCAATGTCCCTGTTGTGGTTGAAATCGGCACCGGGAAAAACTGGGAGGAGGCTCACTAACATTAAGCTCC
>CAZVFJ010000140.1:5455-8731 GCA_964625825.1 uncultured Leptospirales bacterium
TTACTTTTTATTCAAGCCTTGTTTTGAATACTACATCAGTATATACACATCTTTTCTACATCCCGATTTTTCTTGCATCTCTCTGGTGGCAAAAAAAAGGTGTAACCGTTGTTATATTCCTCTCATTATTTTTACTGATTGCATATAACTTTATTTTCAGAAGTGAAATATCATATTTCGATTATCTGAGGATTGGAATTTTTTCTTTTGTGGGGATTTTCCTCTCACTCTCAATGGATAAAATTAATACTCAAAAGCAAACTTCAATTTTGATTACTGCCAGCGGCTGGAAGTCTTATTTCCTTAAAGAATCATCAAAAATATTTTTTATAACCATGCTGGTATTTTTCTCCTGTGCTTTGACTATCTACTTTCACCTTGTTGAAAACAAAGGAACCGTATTCAGCCATTTCTTTTATATTCCTATCATTTTATCTGCATTCTGGTGGAAAAAACGGGGATTGCCTGTCGCCTTTTTCCTGGCATCATTTCTCCTTTTCGGACATTTTTTTCTTCGCGACTATGTAATTACAATTAATGATTATTTCAGAGCTGTGATGTTTATTATTGTTCCTCTTTCTGTTTCTTTTCTTGGTGAAAAAATTACACGTGCTGAAAAAAAAATTAATTATCTCAATTTAATCGTAGGCCTGGTTCATAACGTAAACAGGCTTGTTATGGAGGAATTTGACAGAAAACGGCTTTCAGAAGGTATTGCAGCGGTAATTGCTGACAGCCCGGAATGTATTTCTGTCCTAATAACTCTCTTTAACGAAAAGGGAGAGCCTGATGAAAAAATTATCAGATATAGTGGTAATATCCCGGCTTCAGACTCAGTGCTGACATGCCGTCAGGGAAATGCTATTAATAAAACAAAACCATCCGTGACTCTATGCAGAGCGTGTGAAGGGTGTGATAATAAAAATTCAACATGCCTTGCCTATACGCTTGAATATGAAGGACTGATATATGGCGAAATTTCCGTACTCCTGTCAGGAAATGCCATGCATGATAATGAACAGGTCAATTTGTTAAGGAGTATATCTGATGAGCTGGCTTATGCTCTTTATAATCTCGATATAGAAAAAAAAAGAAAAAAAGCCGAAAAAGAACTCAGACTTGATGAACTCAGAATTAAAACCATTTCCGATTTTAGTAAAATTACCGGCTCATCGCTTGAGGAAATGAGTATGTTTGCGCTGGGAGAGGCCGTCAGGATCTCAAAAAGTGAAACAGGTTATATAGCGTTTATTAACGAAAAAAATCATTATGTTGAACTTACAACTCTGTTTCCAGAAAAAACTTCAAATGAAAATTGTATAAATAAGAAACTTTATTATGACCTCAGTGACACTGAAACAATATCCGATGTAATAGCTACATGCCGCCCTCTCATTATAGAAGAAGAACAACAACTCAAAAAAATTGGCAATATGTATGCAACCGGGAATCTGATTCTAAAAAGACATATAGATATCCCTGTCGTTATTTCAGAAAAGGTGGCAGTGGTTGTTGGCCTTGGGAACAGGCAGTCCCCATATGAAGAAAGTGTTATAAAAAATATAAAGTTATTGATGCAGGGGATGTGGATAATTCTCCAGCACAGAAGAAGTGAGGAAGAACTGGCCCTGTACAGGGAAAATCTCGTGGACATGGTAAAAATCAAAACCGAAGAACTCGAATATGCCAATGACAGGCTGACTATTGAGCTCAGAGAAAAAAATACTCTATATAAAAATCTCGAAGAATCATCCAGAGAACTCGAAAGTTTCGTCTATAGTGTAACTCATGACCTTAAATCTCCATTGTTTTCAATGAAGCTGTGCATGGATATGCTCATTAAAAGTTATGTCAAACAAATGGACCAGAAGGGCCAGGAAATTTTATATCAGATAAAAAAAGAAACTGTTCGAATGGAGGAGTTGATAAAGGATGTGCTCACTCTCTCCAGGATTGGAGTGGAATATGAAAATGTCGAAGAGATCAATATCCTGAAGCTATTACTTGATATTTCAGACAGGTTTGGATATTTTTTTGAAGAGAATTCAGTTGAGTTTGTAGTTAAAATTTCTCTGCCGGAGCCACTGCCGACCATGATGGCAAACCCAAGCCAGGTTATTCAGGTTTTTGAAAATCTACTTACCAATGCAGTAAAATTTATGGATGATGAACAGGAACCATGCGTAGTTGTTTGCTTAGATTCAGTCGAAAATGGCTTCTGCCGCTTTTATGTTGAAGACAATGGTATTGGTATCGCAGAGAAAAACCATGAAAAAATTTTTAAAGAATTCTACAGAACTCATGATATAGAGGTTGAAGGCACGGGAATCGGCCTTGCCATTGTAAAGAAAATTATTGAAAAACACGGTGGAGAAATATCTATTTCATCTGAGCCGGGGAAAGGGAGCACTTTCTATTTCTCTTTACCTGTAAAACAAATGGTTCACAGGTAACGGAGAAGGATTTTTATCTTGAACTTTTCTCAATCAGCAAATGATCATACAGTTGTGCCGCTTATCCTCTATGAAGATGATAGTATAATCGTAATTAATAAACCGGCAGGGATGCTTGCCCAGGATGACAGTACAGGCCGTCTGTCCCTGAGCAGAATTGTCCTGAATTATCTGGAAGAAAAGTCCCCCACACGTGACTCCATCTACCTCTCAGCCCTGCACAGACTTGACAGGCCGGTATCGGGAGCAATGCTTTTCGCTAAGAGTTTGACGGCTGCCAGAATACTCTCGGATGATATCAGAGATAGAAAGATACAAAAATTTTATTGTGCAATAGTGATCCCGGCTCCCGAAACAACGTCTTCTGAAGATTGGAACGAATTGAACCAGTACCTGCTAGGAAGGCGGGACAGGGCATATATAGTTGGCAAAAATGACCAGGGGGCAGTCTCTGTTTCTCTCAGGTATAGAGTTATGCAGTCTACGGTTGCCTGCGGTCTGATTCTGATAGAACTCATAACAGGGAAACGCCACCAGATACGCGTTCAGCTCGCATCTCTTGGTTCACCAATAGCCGGTGACCGGTTTTACGGCTCCGGAGAGATAACAGACGGAGGAATAATTTCACTTCACGCACATTATCTCTGTTTCACTCATCCAATGACTCATAACTCCATGGTTATTTCCGCTCCGCTTCCTCTGCACATGACCGGCAGGATAGAGACTTCTCCCAATTTAATCGACTATCTGAAAGATTAACGTGTGGAAAATTTTTATTTTGCCGAGCCTATCAGTGATATAAGTGGTTGATTTGTAACCGTCA
>CAZVFJ010000141.1:0-5347 GCA_964625825.1 uncultured Leptospirales bacterium
CTAAAGAAGGGAGTGTTTTTTCCAAAAAGGTTGATGTTGAGTTGACAGGGTATAAACCAGTTTCCCTTCAAAGAGACCGGGACAATGAATCGAGCCTTGAAGATGCTGATGTGATAATCGCCGCGGGAAGGGGTATCGGGAAACCTGAAAATCTTCTGATTGTGAAGGATGTTGCAAAATTTTTTGATAACTCCGCAATTGGTGCATCACGTCCTGTTTGTGATAATAAGTGGCTTCCGTACAGGCACCAGGTTGGTATTACAGGAAAAACAGTATCTCCTAAACTTTATATGGCTCTTGGTATTTCCGGTTCGCAACAGCATATTGGAGGGATGAAGAACTCACAGTGTATTGTTGCCGTAAACAACGATCCCCATGCTGCGATTTTTTCTGTTGCGGATTATATCATTATTGAAGATTTAGAAAAGTTTTTACCCGCTTTTATCAGAAAGTACCATGAAAAATCGGGCGATGTTTTCTGATACAATATATTCTTTTTCATATATCAATCCTTACGCCGACAAGATGATATTCACGATTAATATCATAAACCGGATTATCAGAACTTTTTCTGATATACTGGTAAAAAATCATGAACACAACTTTTCTGTTAAATCTTATTCCAAGCTCAGGCATGATTTCTCCGGAAGTCCCTTTATTCCCCGGGATGGCCCTGTTCTCAATTTTTGCATTAAATGCCAGATATCCTACAGCTGATTTATAGTTCAGAATATCCTCCCTGACTGTACCTTCAATTATCCAGCCGTTTTCCCGATTGTTATTATAAATCCATCCTGTGGTTATCTCTGCTTCAGTATTTAAAAGTATTGCAGAGTTTCCGCTTAAACGGGTAACAATACGGTTGTTAATATAACCGGGTTTCATGCCGGTTGTTATAATCCTCATTGCCGTCATGTGATAGCTGTAAGAAGCTTTTGTATCGGTATCTCCTTCACCATAGCCGTTATACCTGTACAGCGGTTCTATGAAAATATTACAATGGCTGTTAAGTGATATTCCTGCTTCGTAAAAATAATCGATGTACCTCGGGTAGAGTCCGGTTTCGTGTCCGAGTTGCGGAGAGGAGTGTACCAGTGAAGTGTTGCAGAAGATGGAGAGGTTTTCTGACGTGGTAAGGTCAAGTGCGAGAAGTATGTCGCTTCTGAAGTTGCGGTATTCATCCTCTATGTATTTGCTGTAGGAGCCCCGAATGTGAAGTTCGGGATGGATGAACCGGGGGATACCCGGTGTTGCACTTTCCTCGACGTCATCATCCGGTTCAGTGAAAATAGATTCGAATTTGACTCCGGCTTCCCAGTATTGGATTCCTTTCGCGATGTCGTCCCTGTAGATAGATGAAAATTCCGCGTAAGGTATGATGTCAACTCCATCAAAAAAAAGTCTGATCCCTGTACCTGCCGAGTAATTCCATCCGGGATTAGCAGAGTATAATAGTCCCGCCTCTCCTGAAATAAATGGAATAATATAGCCGGTTAAATAGAAGTCATACCTTAGTGACAGGCCCGCAATATAATCAAATGAATAATTTCTCGGTCAAAACCGACTTTTATTATTCTATACGTTCGCCTTTGTCATGTCAATCATTTTCTGATAGAACAGAATACCCGTATCTGCGGTCCTTATATCCAGTCATCATTCCCGGACTCTCCCATTTGAACCCATAACCGTACCAGCGAAGTGTTGTTTCATCTGATACATATTGATTTACGTAATTTTCACAGCGGTGATTTATAAAAGCGGAGGCCCTCCCATAAGGTGAGTCCAGCCTTAAATTTATATACTCCATGTCATAATAAATACTCTTGAAATTTGTCCCGGAGTCGTTATAACCATAATTCATTATCTCGTATGTGCTGAATGAAAAGGCAAGCAGGTTGTACCTGAGAAGGTCAAGAGCAACATACCGGTTGAGAATTGCTGAGGAGCTGTTATTATTCTCCGATGTTGTTGAAAATGAAATTGCTATTCTGGCTTCAGGAAAAAAGAGAAGTTTATCCTCACCAGTATTATCAATAGCAAAGCCGCTTCTACTGAATATGAATATAAATATTGTTACCGGAATCACGCAGATATATCTTAACTGGCTCATCAATATTCTCTTTTTAATAAAATATCTTAATATAATATATTAACTGAAGGTGAAATTAAAATAAACTTCTTATTATACTGTTTAACTCTAACATGTTGTTTTATGGCCTGATTATTCTTTGAAATATTTATTATTTAGTCAAAATTAAGCCGGCTGGCTGAATTTTTTTGAATTTGAGTTGAAATTTAAAATACCGTCCGGATAGAATGTTTTAAAGATTAAATATAAAAATTTAAAGAGGAAGCTTACTATGGAATATTTAGAGCAGAATGAATACAGATGGTATCTGACACAGCAGACATTTCCTGAACTTTTGAATCGGAATGTTACGCAATTTGCTTCGAAAAAAGCGCAGGTCTGGAAAGACAAAAATGGTAAAATAGTATCATTGAATTACGCTCAGCTTGGCCGCGTTGTTAAAGAGATAACCTGCGGGTTAATAGAACTTGGTGTTAAACCGGGGGACAGGGTTGCTGTTATGTGTAACACCAGGGCAGAGTGGTTGTGGTCCGATTACGGGATCCTCTGTGCCGCAGGGATTACAGTATGCATATACCCGACTCTGAGTGCTCATGAAATGTCCTATATACTTAACGATTCCGGTACGAAGATACTGTTTGTTGAAAATAAAGCCGGACTTGATAAATCTCTTACAATAGCTGACAGCGTCCCGTCTCTTGAAAAAATAATTGTTATTGATACGGATGAAAATTTGAATAGCGGAAAGGTGATGAGCCTGAATGCCCTGAGGGAGCTGGGTAACAGCTTAATCGTGCGCGACAGGTTTGTCTTTGAGCACAGGTGGAGAAGCGTAAAGCTTACTGACAGGATGACTATCGTATATACGTCAGGCACAACTGGAAATCCAAAAGGCGCAGTACATACTCATTTTAGTATAAACGCTGCGGTTCTCAGGGACCTTACTTTCTCTCCATTTATTGAAAATGATTGTGTCTTGCTGTCATTTCTTCCTCTTTCGCATACATATGAACGGGAATGTGGAAATGCTCTTGCGATGCAGACAACGGCAACAATCGCCTATTCATCTCCCCAGACTCTTGTCGCAGATTTCGCTGAGTTCAGGCCGCATGTGTTCATGTCTGTGCCGAGGATTTATGAAAGGATTTATATGGCTCTCAGGGCTAAGACATCGCAGTCTGCAGTGACTAGATTTATTTTCGAAAAGGCAATTTCGACAGGACTTAAAGTCGTCGAGAAAATTTCAGACCAGAACGGATTTATTGATGTTTATCCCGGGATGGACCTAACACAAAATGCCGGTTTCATCCTCAAGATGAAATATAAATTGTTTGATAAACTGATGTTCAGCAAAGTCAGGGAGATGATGGGGGGGAGGTTTATATTCGCCTGTTCCGCGGCAGGGAGCCTGTCACCGGAACTCTGCAAACTCTTCCTGGCAATGGGACTTATTATTTACGAAGGTTATGGTTCAACAGAAACTTGCAATACCATCAACATGAACAGGGTCCACCGTGTACTTCCCGGATCGGTTGGACCTGCATGCCCCGGGGTTGAAGGGCGTATAGCTGAAGACGGTGAGTGGTGCGTAAGGGGTAACAATATTTTCCTTGAATACTGGAACAATCCTGAAGCAACAAAGGAGGCTTTTACTGAAGATGGATTTTTCAAGACCGGTGATATAGTGGAAATGCTCCCCGAAGGTTTTATTAAGATCGTAGACAGAAAGAAGGGGCTTATCGTCCTCGACACAGGAAAGAATATTGCTTCATCAAAAGTAGAACAGGCATTCTCCACAAGTTCTTATGTTGATGTGGCATTCGCAGTGGGTGACAGCCAGAAATATATTGGCGCGGTGATAGTCCCCAATTTTGAGGAGTTCATAACTCTTTTTGATCAGAAAGGAATTGAATATGATAAATCAGCTGTTAAATACTTTGAGCTGAACGGACTTAATGTCTGTGAAAAAGTCGGCGATGACTTTATAAATGTCCCGCTGCTTAAAGAGACTATTGATAAAGAGGTTGAAAGGATAAACCATGATCTTGAGTCATACGAGAGGATTAAAAAATATGTGATTCTTAACAGAAGATTTACAGAACAATCCGGGGAGATGACTCCTACACTGAAAGTAAAGAGGAAGGTTATACTTACTAATCTTGATAAAGAGATAAAAGGACTTTACAGCTAATATAAACGGTTATATCGGCAGGGCCAGGTTCTCTGCCGGTATAATTTTATCTCGGCATATCCCGAAGCCCGCCTCCATTGATTACGTTCATAAAGCCATTTTTTTTAAATATCTGTTTTGCCTTTCGGCTTTTGTTCCCGGTAGAGGAGTAGACAATAATTTTTTTATTTTTTTTCCCGAACCTGTTAATGTTTTTTTCAATACACGCAAGCGGGACGTTTACTGCCCCATCATAACACTCGGAAGCAAACTCTTCCTTTGTGCGTACATCGACAATGAGAGCGCCTGTATCTAACCATGCCTGAACTTTTACAGGAGAGGCAATGTCCATCCTCATGTGTAAAAATGCTGCTAATACTGCTACACTTAAAATCAATGCTATGGATATTAATTTTACTTTCATAGGAACCTCCTTCCTGTTGAGAATAATTCTAATGAGTTTTTTCCCGTATAATATTTTAAATTATACGGCATATTCATTAATTCATAATACCTGTTACAGGCAGGATTGTTCAAAAAAATTCAATGTTAAATAAAATAACTGTTCACCTGAAAAAGTTTAATTAAATAATTCTAAGTTTATCACATTCCGGTATCATTTAAAATAAACTTTTCGGGAAATCTCCGGAATGCTATATTAAGTTTAAAGAAAAAATAAACTGAATTCAAATCGTTATAAAAAATAGTATTTTTTTAATCTGAAATTATATTTAGCAAAGGGGATAACCATGAGTGATATAATCAGGGATATAATTCTTAATGCTTCCGAAAAAGCAAGAATGGAGACTTTAAATGAGCCTGAACCTAAGGTTACAGGAGCGGCGTCCTGGCCTATTAAATGTACAGTCGGACCGGGACTTGAAGGCGCAATTGCCTGTGAAAGCAAGATTGGTTATGTAAACGGAGCCAAGGGGTGGCTCATCTACAGGGGGTATGATATATTTGATCTTTGCGCGTATTCAAATTTTGAGGAGGTTACGTATCTCCTTCTTCACGGCGACCTGCCTTCCAGAAAGCAGTTTGAGGAGTTTATCACAAAACTCAGAAAATACAGATATCTGAATAAA
>CAZVFJ010000141.1:5357-8617 GCA_964625825.1 uncultured Leptospirales bacterium
AGCCTCAGGCTGATGGCTGGATTTCCTATTGAGAATATGAGTGCGATGGCTGCCCTGAGGCTTGGTACGAACATGATGAGACAGGAGTTTACATTTCTCGATGCTGAAAAAGATGCCCCGGTAAAAGGGGAGGCCATAGCTTCAGATGATGACTCAATCGCTATGGAGACGCAGCCTGCCGGCGGCAAAAACGCGACTTTTGAATTCAGGTTCGGCAGAAAGTTCAGAAGCATGAAGGGCACAAAAAAAAGGAAAATGGAAAAAAGAATTGATGACGGCAGCAATATAGACACGTGTTACCACCTGATTTCAGGTGTTGCTACTATAACTGCAGCAATATCAAGACTTCACCAGGGGAATATTCCCATTGAACCGGATTCAAAATTGAGTCATGCAGGCAACCTGCTATATATGATAACGGGCAAAAAACCTGATCCTGTTGCAGAAAGAATTTTGGATGTTGCCCTTATATTGCACGCTGATCACGGGATGAACGCGAGTACATTTGCGTCAATGGTTGTAGCGTCAACACTGTCAGATTTTTATTTATCGGTGGGGTCCGGTATCGCAGCTCTTAATGGCCCTCTCCATGGCGGAGCAAACGAAGAGGTGATGAAAATGCTTCGTGAGATCGGCAGTTTAACAAATGTCGGTCCCTGGTTGGATAAAAGACTGAGCTTAAAGAAAAAGATTACAGGTTTCGGGCACAGGGTGTACAAGGCATATGATCCAAGAGCAAGGATACTGGAACCTCTCGCAGCATATCTTGCCGAACAGAACGGTAATATTATGCATGAATTTCAGATAGCCAGGAAACTTGAAGAGGAAGTTCTCTTAAAAATGGGGAGGGAAAGAAAGATATTTCCCAATGTTGACTTCTATTCAGGAATTGTTTACAGCGCTCTGGGTATAAGGAGTGAAATGTTTACCCCGATATTTGCCGTAAGCAGGGTATCAGGCTGGACCGCAAGAATACTTGAATATCAGCAAAACAACAGGATATTCAGGCCTAGGGCTCTCTATACAGGGGAATTTAACAGGGAATATATTCCTCCTTATAAAAGATAGAAGAGTAAATCCCGGACCATTTGTGATATATGGCAGATGTGCAGGAAAATGGTTATTCTTCAATCTTTTCGATTTCTGATGTTTTAATAAACATCAGTTTAATCCCTGCGATCCTCCAGTCACTATCTGAAGCCTTTTTAGTTATTATCGCTGCTTTTCCGGTTTCAGGTTTTTCACTTCCGCTTACTGTCGCAGTAAAAAAATAGCGTTCGCCGGCAGGCTCTCTTTTAAGTTCAAGCATAGTTATGCCGGGAAGTTCACTCTGAATTATTTCACCAGCTGTCCGTGTCGCACGGTTCATCAGAAAACCGTTTTTCATATAGATACCTACAGGTATTGAAATAGCAGTAAGTATAATAATAGATATCACGATCTGGTAGATGGCCCGTTTGCTGACATCTTCGTCCTGCACAGCCAGGGGGTGAATTCTCATTCCCCAGAATACAATCGCCCCGGCAAGTGATATTGATACAAGGTTTATAAGAAACAGGAGTGCGGCTCCCGTAGCTATTGTTTTATTAAATGTTCCGATGCCGATACCTATTGTACAGAGTGGCGGCATGAGTGCAACGGCGATTGCAATACCAACAAGTGTATTGCTTATCCGTTTATTCGCACTTCCGTAAGCTCCGACAAGCCCGGAGGCAAAAGCTACAATGATGTCAAAAATGGTTGGGGATGTACGTGCTGTAATCTCAGACGAGTATCCCTCCATCGGAATTATAAAGGCAAGCGCGGAGGATATTGCAAGGGAGATGATTATACCCTTGAATAAAGAAAACGTCGAAGTCCTGATCAGCCCGATGTCACCCCAAATCACACCGAGGGAGAATGCAAGTATAGGTGTCATTAAAGGTGCAACTATCATTGCTCCGATTATTGTTGCAGTTGAACCCTGCAGGAGTCCTGTTGTTGCAATTAAACATGAAAGCACGGTGAGTATGTAGTATTCAAGAGTAGGGCGCGCACCGTTAGAAAGGTTCTGGAAAACATTCTGGTCCTGTTTTTCCTTCTCCCGCAATTCCCTGTAAAGCTCTCTTTTTGATTTCCAGAAACCGATATCAGTGTAGTTTTTTAAAGTCCTTTCTTCAGGTTCAATTATATGACCCATGAAATTTTTAATTCCATCTACCCGGGATGAAGTTTTATCTTTAACATGAATTACATCTCTTCCGTTTTCGGCTTCAGGTTCTTTTATTGAATGTGAACTGTTTTGTTTAAATTTTTTATCATCAGGTTTATTCAATGCTGGTGTAGTATTTTTTGAAACGATTGGTTCTGAAGGCTGAGTTTTATCCATGTTTAATATTTTTTTAAGTTTCTCTGAGAGATTCGTGGCCATTATAAGTTCCTCTTTATAAGACTTTGGATTAAGTTTTTTCTTCAAATATTATTTTGTAAAAAATGAAGCTGAATTGTGTTAAGGCATATAAAATAAACCTGTAATTTTTTGTATTTTTAATTCAATAATAACAAAATAAATTTTTTTGTTTAAAATTAAAAAGTAATAGAGCATTTTTTACCAGAAATAACGTAAGTAATAAATACTGTTTTTAATTTAAAATTACTATCAGGAAATGTCAATTCTGAGATAGATTATTTAATCTGAATGTCTGATTTTTAAATGGAGGATTTATGTCTTTCAGAATAAGAGGGGTGCATGATGATTTTCTTCCTGTTAATAGAAGAGCAATAGAGCAGATTCTGAGGATAACAGCATCAGAAATTGCTGATATGACTGACGAAAGTCTTGATAAAATTCGCTCTCTTTTTACATGCCCTGTAGTAAACAGAATGAGGCATTATTTTTTCGCGGCTGAAAATAATCGTGGAGAAATACTCGGGTTTGCCCAGATGTCTCATGCCATAGATCTTAATTTTTGTTTTCTTGATCTGCTGGCCAATAATCCTGAAAAGAGGACCGGGGGGATAGGGGAAGCTCTTTACAATAGGGTAAGGGAGGAGGTAATTCATCTTCATGCATGCGGAATTTTTATTGAATGTATGTCTGATGATCCGCAGTGGTTTGGTGACAAAAAAATTCTCAGGCAGAACCGTGAAAGATTGAAATTTTACGAAAGGCTGGGTGCCAGGCCGATTATAAACCATGCTTTTGAAAAATATAGCGGGGAATATTACGGAAATCCCTACTTTCTTCTTTTCGATAATCTCGGGAAGCATAAAGATCTTAC
>CAZVFJ010000142.1:0-8559 GCA_964625825.1 uncultured Leptospirales bacterium
AAAAGGGGTATAGATAAAGCGGTTGAAGCTGCTGTTAATTTTGTAGCTTCCACATCAAGGGAAATCAAGGACAAGAAAGAAATTGCACAGGTTGCTGCTATTTCTGCGAACAACGATATGGAAATTGGTAATCTCATCGCGGATGCTATGGATAAAGTCGGTAAAGACGGCGTCATCACAGTTGAAGAGGCTAAATCTATTGAAACAACTCTTGATGTCGTTGAAGGTATGCAGTTTGACAGAGGATACATCTCTCCATATATGGCGAATGATCCGGAATCAATGCAGGCAATTCTTGAAGATGCTTACATCCTTATACACGATAAGAAGATTTCTACTATGAAAGATCTTCTCCCTGTTCTTGAAAAAGTTGCTCAGGCAGGAAAACCGCTCCTCATAATTGCCGAAGAAGTTGAAGGTGAAGCTCTTGCTACAATAGTAGTAAATACTTTAAGAAAAACAATCAGCTGCGTTGCTGTTAAAGCTCCGGGATTTGGCGACAGACGTAAGGCGATGCTTGAAGATATTGCTATCCTTACAAAAGGGCAGGTTGTTTCTGAAGACCTCGGTATGAGACTCGACAACACAACTATTGATATGCTGGGAAGAGCAAAGAAGATAATTGTTGATAAAGAAAACACAACAATTATTGAAGGAGCAGGAGCTCAGCAAGACGTTCAGGGAAGAATTTCCCAAATACAGAAACAGATTGAAGAATCCAGTTCTGAATATGATATTGAGAAACTTCAGGAAAGAAAAGCTAAACTTGCTGGAGGAGTTGCAGTTATCAATGTCGGTGCTGCTACTGAAGTTGAACTTAAAGAGAAGAAAGCAAGAGTTGAAGATGCTCTATCTGCAACAAGATCTGCTGTTGAGGAAGGGATTGTTCCAGGAGGCGGACTCACTCTTATCCATGCACAAAAAGCTGTTAAAGAAGCTGCTTCTAAACTAGCAGCTGACGAAAAGATCGGTGCTGAAATTATAGCAAAAGCTATTGAATATCCGATGAAACAGATTGCCTCTAATGCAGGTCTTGAAGGGTCCGTTGTTGTTGAAAAAGCTAAAGATGAAAAACCTGGAATTGGTTTCAATGCATATACACTTACATGGGTTGATATGATGGAAGCTGGAATCATTGATCCTGCTAAAGTTGTTCGTTCGGCTCTGCAGAATGCGGCTTCAGTTGCGGGTATGCTCTGCACAACAGAAGTTCTCATTACTGATAAAGAAGAAGAAAAACCAATGATGCCAGGTGCTGGCGCTGGAATGGGCGGAATGCCGGGAATGTACTAATCGTAATCGGCGACTGTACTAATTCAGGAAAAAGGCTGTCTGAAAAGGCAGCCTTTTTCATTTATTTAAATTTAATAAGGATGAATAACTTTTTTATAAGAAGGATTATCCTTCGATGGTTCACTTGAATGGACTTTACTGGTTCTGCCATAATAAAAATCTGAGAATATTGATGAAGAATAGCCATAGTTCATCCTGAATCTGAAAGATTTATCTGTCATAGACCCTGTAAGGGCTGTAGATGCAATTGAATTGAAATCAGGATCGAGACTGAAAGTTGAGTAGTATAATGTATCGGGAGCACCATTTGATTGAAATTCATTTATTTCGAAGAAATAAGAAAAGAAGCTATTTTTAATATCTGGTATTTTGTAAAAACTCCTGTTAAATTCACCCCATTTCCAGTTTTCCATTAAAGGGCCTTTTCTTCGGTTAAGATATCGCATCGAACTCAGAAATGCTTTGTCAAAAATCATTTCCCGGGTCTCTATCTGGTTTGTTTTTATATTATCGAAGACAGTAGAAAGATTTCTGTTGAAAATATGGTAAAATTTATCATAGAACAGGTAAGAGTATTTTATAAAAATGTCGGTATCATCTCCAAATTCATCTCTAAAAGTTTCATCTATCAGAAAATTAAGGGTGGTGTAGAAGATTGAAGGTGCCTGTAATTTATATCTTGAGGTAAAGTCCCATTCGCTGTAATATAATTTTGTCATCTTTGCTGAAGTGAGAGGATTGAAATCTAAAATTTGCCTGAATAGCGGAATAAATAATTCGGCTGCACCAGAACGGGTGTCGGAGGTAAGTTCTTGAACCGATTCTTCTTTATATATTTTTTTGGAAGGTAGTAATTCTTTTATTCTATAATATTTGAGGTTGTTACTAATCAGTATTCCTGTTCTCAAAGCGGGTATTTCAGCGGGGGTTGTTATATCCGAGCCGATAAAGTCTGTACTGGTAATTGTTTTTGATGTAGAGATTTTTAAAAAATCAGGCCGGGAGTAAACTGTTCCATCCTGTAAAACGTTTCTGGCCAGGCTATTTGATGTGGTAAAGCCTGAATATATTCTGTAGGTTTCTTTCCCTTTGCGTAGAATATATCCTTTCAAAGATCCATCAGAAGATAGGATCAGAGATTTTAGTTTTATGTTATTATTTTCGAAGGGGCCATATGTAATAATCTTAAGGTAATCTGGTCCGGGCAGGACAGAGTTAATACAAAGTATTCGGTCACTTTGTTTTTCAGAGCCCAGCAGGTCACTCAGTATGGGACCTTTTTCTGTAACCCAGCGTAATGTATGAAGTGATTTATTGCTGCCATCAGGTATTCTTACAGGTTTAAAATCTCTCCATATTCCTCTGAAGTTATATTGGTAATTATTTATATTTCGTGTGGGGAATAAAGTGAAGTCCTGAGAATCGGCATTAATATTAAAATGACAAAAAAGAGTATCGGATTTTTTAAACATAAAGAAGAAAGGGAGCCCGCTATATGTAATGGCTGATACAGTACTTTCTTTTAACTTAAAATTTACAGGATACCAACCCGGATAGGTTTTATAATTCCCGGTATAACTGAATGCAGACAAACTACTGTTATCAGTAGAGTTCATTGATGGATTGATATACGCTGCAAAACCTTGATTGAATTCTCCTACATATTGTTCTATCAGACTTTTTAGCCGTTGTAATATATAGATATATTGAGTATCTTCATCTTTATAAAAATAAAAAATTTCTGAGGGTGAGAAGATTTTGGCGAGTTGAGTCTTATTTGCTTCTTTGAAATTAAAAATGAGTTCAGTATTTGAAAGATATGCATTGGCCCATTCTTTCATTATAAGGATAGACAATACATCGGCAGGAGTCCAGTCGTTTTTTCCAATGACAGTAAGGTGTCTTGTGTGCCTTATATGGTTCACTCCATTTACATAGCTGCTGATATAAGCCATCATTTCTTTATTAAGTTTATCTGAGAGAGTTTCAGCTTCTTTTGTAAAACCAATTATGGATGATAAACGATCAAGGATTTCACTATCGGGACTTTTCATGAACTGGTTAAATGTTCCGTTTGCGAGGGCCCTTTCGTACTCCATGATGTTGATTTTGTCCTGGGCATGAACATAGCCAAGCGCATAAAAGAGGTCCTCCGGGGTCGAAGCAGTTATATACGGAGTTCCGTTCTCTGATCTTGTAATGATTACATCAGATGTAACTTCACCTTTATCAATTCCATCATATGAAATTTTTGCAATACGGAAAGTAATATAGAGAACGGCAGAAGTAAGAAGTAAAACAGAAACTATTATTGTAAATGAAATGATTATTTTCTTTTTTAATGTCATAGCTTATGACCCATTTTATAATATTAAGGATACGAAATCCCGTAGTCTGCTATTGATCTAGTTCCTGATCTCAATTATTGAATTGATAATCTCCAGTTTTGTGTAATAAGAATCAAGCATTGTAAAAAATCTGGAAAATTCTCCTTTAACATTAATGATGGTTTCACCCCTTTTCAGCTGAGATATTCTTCTTACGTTTTTTGTGTAAATATATACTTCTATCAGGCCTTTTTCTGTCTGTATTTCTGACAATACACAAAAATCGTAATCTACATTTGTTGAAGATATAATATCTTTAACTGAAATATTTTCAATAACGATTAATTTTTGCGAGAGAGAATTATGGAGTAGAAAAGATTCAGCAGGATTCTGGCTGGAATCAATTTTATCTTTTTCGATAAGCAGATCTTTGATTGAAATTTTCTCTTTCAGAAGCATTGATGTCGAACATGATAGAGAAGAAAGCAGGAACAAAAGAAATATTATTTTTATTTTCATAATAGTAACCCCTGAAAGTATTGAAACTGTCGTGATAAATAATTATAATCTCAACATGAAGTTCAACAAGATATTGTATCAGCAGCTTCAATGAAGTTATAATGTAATACTTATAACTGTTTTATTGAAATATCTGAAACGATTATTTGTCAACTTATAATAAAAAGAGCTGTAATTATTTTATTATGCCAGAGAATTAGTATTTGGATGAGTAATTAATATTATAAAAAGAAAATATATCATGCATTCCTCAATCAGTTTTTTGTAAGATAAAAATTGCTTGAAATGAAACTTACAATGTGAATGATGCCTCTTATATAATATCATGAGTAGAAAAAATGCCAAGAATAAATAGAATTGATGAAGATAATATTGTTAACAGTATTATAGGAGCCGGGTCTGAGTTTAAAGGTGAATTTAAGATTAATGGCCTTCTCCGTATCGACGGGAAATTTCAGGGAACTATAGATACACACGGCAAGGTCCTTGTCGGTCAAACCGGAGATGCTGTGACTGATATAAAAGCACGACTTGTTGTTGTGGGGGGGTGTGTTTCGGGGAATATTTATGCAACTGAAAGAGTGATTCTCCTTTCCACAGGTGATGTAAAGGGTAATATAATTACACCCAGTCTTGTAATGGAGGAAGGTGTGAAATTTGAAGGGAATTGCGTTATAAATAAAAAGATTGAGGAGTAACGCATGATTGAGATCCCGAGAACAAACCTGAGGCAACAGACAAGAGCTGATCGTAAACCAGGGAAAAAAGGTGCAGTTGGTAGTGCATCCTCTTCAAAATTCACCTCCGAGCTGGAGAGCAGAATCAGCTCTGATATGAAGGTTGAGATGGATGAACTGCTCGGGGATCTTTTGGAACAGGAGAAACGTTTTCTTGATTTGCAATCCCTTTATGAGCTTGAGAAATATAAAAAGCTAGTTCGCGATTTACTCAAAATGATCCTTGAAAAAGGTTTTAAGACTCAGAAACTTGATCTTACATTAAGGGAAAAACGGCTCGGCAGGGCGGAGAAAACAGTAGTAAAACAGATTGATGATGGTCTTATCAGGCTTTCGGAGATGATAACCCGCTCCAGCAATGCCTTTGATCTGATGAAACAGATTGAAGAGATCCGGGGTCTTATTTTTGATCTTGTTTATTAAAGAATTAAAGTCCGATAATTTATATAATAATCTGTTTCTCAATTTTTATCTGTTTATAAATAAGATTCTTCTATCTCACTGTTTTATTAACCGGGCGTGTTCCCGCTCATCCTGCTGTTTAAAAAAATTAAATGATAATATCCGGATTGTAACTGGACTGACATATGAATTTTCAGAATATTAAAGGGCATCATAATCAGCTTAAATATCTTTCACGAATAAAAAGTGGAGGAAATATCCCTCATTCTCTATTGTTTTCAGGCCAGCAGGGGATAGGCAAAAGGCTTATTGCGGAACTATTTGCAACATCAGTCTTCTGCTCTGAAGAAAATTCTCCCTGTGGTAAATGTTTCTCCTGCATCCAGATGAAAGCCGGCACATACCCGGATTTTATCATTCTTGAAAGAGATGACAAGGGGAAGATCCCGATAGGGAGCAGCGACAGGCCTAATTCAGTCCGGTGGATGATTGACAGACTTATGTTGAGCTCAGTTAAAGGGAAATATATAGCCATTGTTGACGGAGTGGAAACAATTTCTGAAGCCGGTCAGAATGCTCTTTTAAAGACAATTGAGGAGCCAGGTGAGGGAGCGCACATAATTCTGATTGCCGAGAGTAAATCCGGGATACTTCCTACAATTGTTTCAAGGTGTATTGAAATTAATTTTAATCCTCTTCAGGTTTCAGATATAAAAGAGATTGTAGCTGAAAAATTCCCCGAAGGGAATAATTCAGAAATTATCTCGTCAATATGCGGAGGTTCAGCGGATATAGCACTCCTGCTCCATGATGAAAAGGTTTTTAACGAGGTGATGGATATATGCCGTGAGATGAAAGTTCTGCTTCGGGGGAGTGGAATAGGCGGTAAATTTCCTGATATCCCGGGTGGGAGTGAAAGTGGTTTTATACTTACAGTGCTTATCAATTTATACAGTCTAATGATACGTGAACATATAGCAGGATTGGGAAATAGTCTCCCCGGGGATGTCCTGATTGATATTGAAGAGGCGGAAAAACTGGTTAAAATACTGCTTGCTATAAAAAAGGGGCTAAAAAATAATCTTAATGTTAAAAATATTTTAAAGGGGATGATCTATTCTGTTTCAGGGATGAAATCATCCGGTTTTTATGAACCCGATTTTTCGTGGTTATAATATAAAACTTGAGGAGTTGTATGGAAATTTCAGCTGTTAAGCTAAGAAATAGCTATCAGATATATTTTGTTGATACGAATGAGTTTTTTTTCAAACAGAATTCGGATTGTATTGTTGAAATTGAACATGGTATCGATTTGGGGAAAGTGGTAAAGATCAAAGGTTACCAGAATAATCCTGAAATTGTTGTGAATGGAAAGATTATCCGTAGAGCAACTGAAGAGGATCTTAAAAAGATTCCTGATCTTGAATCTATTGAAAACAGGGCTTTTTCTGTGTGCAAAGAGAAGGCTAAGGCTAAAAATCTTGAAATGAAGCTTGTTTCTGTTAAGTGCCTTTTTGACAAGACAAAGATTATTTTCTACTTTGTCGCTGATAACAGGATAGATTTCAGGGAGCTGGTGCGTGAACTTGCGGCTGTCTTCAGAACAAGGATCGAAATGAGACAGATAGGCGTACGGGATGAATCAAGGCTGGTGGGAGGTTATGGTCCATGCGGAAAGCAGATGTGCTGCCTCTACCAGAGGGAGGAGTTTGAACCTGTTTCTATAAAGATGGCGAAAGAACAAAATCTTAACCTTAATTCAATGAAAATATCCGGTATGTGCGGCAGACTTCTATGCTGTCTCGGGTATGAATATAATACATATAAGGAACTCAATGAAAGACTCCCGGATCTTGAGGCTGAAATTACTGCCGGGGATAAGTCTTATACTGTTATTTCAGTCAATACCCTGAAAGAGTCTGTTACAATTAAAGATGGTGACAGATTCCTTGAGGTCAGAAATAGTGATATGATAGTTAAAAACGGGAAATATAAAGTGAAAGATGATGTTGTAGAAGCTATATTTAAAGTCGAAGACGACTCGGGAAAATAGTTTCTAAAAATAATCATATAGATTTCTGTTAGAATTTTAGAGGATGAAAATGAATAAGACTTTTTATGTAACAACACCGATCTATTATGTTAATGCTGAACCGCATATAGGGCACGCTTATACAACTATTCTGGCTGATTTTATCACCAGACTTCATAATATTACAGGTTATGATTCATACTTTCTCACGGGGACTGATGAACATGGAGATAAAATTTTTACCGCAGCATCAGCTAATAATACAACTCCACAGGATTATTCCAACAGAATAAGTGGTAAATTCAGATCTACATGGGATGATATAGGTATTAAGTATTCTGATTTCATCAGGACAACTGAACCGAGACATAAAAAAGTTGTTCAGAATATACTTCAGAAGGTTTATGACAACGGTGATATATATTTTGGAAGTTATGGTGGTAACTACTGTGTTGGATGCGAAAGGTTTCTTACGGACAAGGAAATTATAGACGGGAAATGTCCGGAGCACAATAAGGCACCGCAATATATAGAAGAAAAAAACTATTTCTTTAAAATGAGTAAATACCAGGATTGGCTCATTGATCATATCAGTAAAAATCCTGATTTTATCAGGCCCGAGAGGTACAGAAACGAGGTCCTCTCCATGCTCAAGGGTGAAGTCCTCGAGGATCTATGTATATCACGTCCGGTATCAAGATTGACATGGGGTATACCGCTCCCATTTGATGAAAAATTTGTCACATACGTCTGGTTTGATGCACTGATAAATTATGTGAGCGCAATAGGGTATCCTGACGATGAAAGATTCAAAAAATACTGGCCCTCTGTTCAGCATATTATTGCCAAGGACATCCTTAAACCTCACGGGATATTCTGGCCAACAATGCTTAAGGCTGCAGGGATCGAGCCGTATATGAATCTCAATGTTCACGGGTACTGGAATATGGATGAAGCCAAGATGTCCAAGAGCCTGGGAAATGTTGTTACTCCCCATGACCTGGTGAGCAGATATGGTAATGACCAGATAAGGTATTTCTTTCTCCGCGAAATGACATTCGGGCTTGATGCGCGTTTTAACGAGGAAGTTGTTATAGACAGAATCAATTATGATCTTGCGAACGATCTTGGAAATCTCGTCAACCGTACATTCAATATGGCAGGGAAATTTTTTGAAGGTAAAATACCGGAATTCGGAAAAGAGAATCCCGGCCGGGATGAACTCCTCTCTGGCTTTGAAAAAGCTGCT
>CAZVFJ010000143.1:0-790 GCA_964625825.1 uncultured Leptospirales bacterium
CCTTGAGGATGACCGCAGGTGCTACCATATTACCATACTCGTGAAATAGAATTTATAACATCCAAATAATTATAGTATTCCATTCAGTTAAGAATTAAATTGAGTCTTAATACCGGTTTTTCATTCTCATAATTGATTAAAAGGGAGGCAATACATCTGGCGACCCTTTTTTTCTGTCCTTTCAGGTGCAGGATTTTAAATAAGGGAAAATTAATTTTCCGGTAATTCCGAATGTATTAGTATCCCATCATTCCGGGCCCCATACCTCTGCCTCCCCATCCACGCCATCTGTTTTCATAGAAATCTGAGAATTTTTTACGCTGTTCAGAAGTAAGTATGTTTTCTATGGATTTCCGGTGTTCACGGCGAAGTGAATCTATCTTATCAAAATCATTACGGTTTTATAATATTGATCCCTGTACTTTAAATCGACATCGTTAATCTGTTTTACCTGTTCAGCGGTCAGATCCAGGTTCCTCTGCATATAATCACTTGAAGAATATACGCCTGAGCAGAATCCCATACCGTAACCATGGCCATAATAATCTCCCATATGCCTTCGCCCGTAATTACGGCCCCAGCTGCTCCATCTCCTGTCATATACGCTACTGAATCTTTTGCGTTGTGACTCGTTCAGGATGTTGTCTATTTCCTTACGATGATCCTGTCTAAGACGGTCGATTCTGTCATAACTTCCCCTGTTCTCATAATAGAGCCTGCGGTATTTAGTATCAATTGCCGCAATTTTTTCAGCCTGTTCATCAGTCAGCGCAAGGTCATTAATCATTGT
>CAZVFJ010000143.1:803-8534 GCA_964625825.1 uncultured Leptospirales bacterium
CCTTGCTGCACGCCATCGTGAGTAATACAAATGTTGCTGTTAATATTGAGATCATACTTTTTTTCATATAAAGCCTCTCTTTTTAAATGGAGTGTTTAGCTGAATTGCTATAAGTGAAATTTATTTGAGCAAAAGGGAAAAACAAATTTTATTATCATCTGATTATATTAAGTAGTAATCCGGCAACGATGGTAAACTCAAAATATTATCCGGCTCAATATTTTGATTATGCAGTATGAGGGTAAGTTCAGCAAGGGGTATTACCCCCGCTGAAGTTATCTGTAGGCGAGATATAATTAACTGTATATCTTATCAATTAAATCTTTATATTTATCCAACACCACTTTCCGTTTAACTTTTAATGTCGGAGTCATTTCTCCGTCATCAACTGTAAGCCTTCTTGTGAGTATCGTGTATTTTTTGATTGTTTCATATTCTTCAAGCTCTTTGTTTGCAGCCTGAATATCACGATCGATCATCTTCTTAAGAATATCCTTCGCGACAAAGTCATCACCGACAGCCAAACACATAGGAGCGGGTTCGGTAATTTTTATCAACTTTGATTTATCGTAATCGATCTTCTCTTTTTCAAAAAGTTCAATGAAAGCATCAAAGTTAGGTATTACCAGGGCAGAGACGAATTTTCTTTCACTTCCGACCGGGACAACCGTATCGATCCATTTACTCAGAGCGAACTTGCTTTCGATTTTATTAGAAGGAACATTCTTACCTGTGTCGAGAACCATGAGACCTTTTTTTCTATCAACGATTTTAATATATCCGTCAGCGATCTCTTCAACAATGTCTCCAGTCCTGTAATATCCGTCTTCAGTAAATGCGTCTTTCGTTGCTTCAGGATTATTCCAGTAACCGGTGAAGATATTGTCTCCCCGGACCTGCCATTCACCATCCTCGGCGATTCTTCCCTCAACGCCGATACATACGCATCCCACGGAACCGGGAAGAACCTTCCTGTCCCAGTTAAGATTTATTGTGTTCCAGGTTTCAGTAGCGCCGTAACCTTCAAATATACGTACGCCCATGGCCATGTAAGTCTTGCACAGGTCTGCCGGCAGGCTCCCCGCTGCGGAAAATGCGAATCTGTATCTTCCTCCGAGGAGGTGCCTTACTTTGGAGTATACCAGTTTATCAAAAAGCTTATATTTGAATTTCAGCCAGAATCCAAGGCCTTCTGTAAAATCTACTCCTTCGCGCATATCAACGAATCCTTTATTGTCACTACGGGCATTTACGACCTTCAGGCCGGTGTTTATGGCTCCTTCGAAAATCTTTTTCTTAATAGGAGATTTTGACGTCTGGTCTTTCATGGCCATGTATATCCTTTCATAAATACGGGGCACTGACATAAAAACAGTTGGTTTAAATATCTGGAGATCCTCAACTATTGTTACGGGAGATGAATAAGCAATGGTGCAGGCTGACATCATTGCTATCCCGTGCCCGCACTCCCTTTCGTATGTATGCGCAAGGGGGAGGAATGAGAGGCAGACTTCATTGTCTCCCAGAAAGGGGACCTGCTTCATGTCTCGGCAGCATGCCGTATTAAAACTCTGGTGTGTGTGAATAACGCCTTTAGGCATACCTGTTGTACCTGAAGTATATACTATTGTCATAAGATCGGTTATTGCAACAGAACGCCAGCGTTGTTCAAATATATTTCTGTCTTTTGTGAGGAGAGAGACTCCGATTTTTCTCATCTCCGCAAAATTTGTAACATCCTTCACTGCTTCTGATGTTGTATCGTTCATCAGGATTATTTTCTGGAGTGCAGGAGTTTCATTCCTGACTGCCAGAACTTTTTTTAGCATTGCATCATCCTGAACATAGACAACCTTTGAGCCTGAATCGTTCAATATAAATTTAATCTCATTCTCTGAAAGGGTGGGGTAAATGCAAACCGTAGCACCACCTGCACAGAGGATTGAATAGTCGGCCCATAACCATTGAGGCGCTGTATGACTTATAATGGCCGCGCGGTCTCCTTTTTCAAAACCAGTGCTGATAAGACCTGATGATAATTCTTTAACCAGTCTCCAGACCTCTGCGAATGTATTCTCAGCTGTTCCGGTTTTTCCTGTACGCCACCATTGGAATCTTCTGTCCCCGAACATCACCGCGTTTCTGTGGAGCATTTCCGGGCAGGTCATTTCCTGAATATTCCATCTTTCTTTAGCACCTTTCTCTGATTGCATATGGCCTCCTTCTTATATGCTATAATAATAAACAAAATATTGGAGTAGTGTCAAATTTTTTAATGTATATATACAAATTTTTTTAAGGCAGGGCGTTTAATATTCTTTGAATAGTAAAGCTTGAATTAAGCTGTCTGTTTTTTATTTGAAAAGAAAAATTTTAAACTGACATTACGAACGAACACCGGGAGTGAACGTTCGTAATGTCAGAAATATAAATCAGGTTCCGGGAAACTGGGGTTTGACTCTCTTAGCGAATGATTCAAATGCAGCCATAAGATCATTAGATGGAATAGTGTAATTGCTGACAGCCGCGTTAAACTTCAGTGAGTCCTCTATTGATTTGCCTATTCCATATTTAAGCACAGACTTCGAGGCCTGCACGGCCAATGGAGAGTTATCAGCAATATCCTGAGCCATTTTTTCGGCAGCGATAAGGAGCTCTTCGTAGTTTTCATAAACTTCATTTACAAGGTTTATCTCTTTCGCTCTCTTCGCATCAATATCCTTTGCCGTGAAAGCCAGTTCTCTGGCCACTCCCTGCCCGACGATTGTCGGTATCCTCTGAAGAACTCCAACATCCGCGACAAAACCAATTGCGGCTTCACGCAGTGAAAATGTAGAATCTTTTGTGCATAGTCTTATATCACATGCTGTAATCAAATCGAGGCCACCACCGATACAGTAAGAGTGGACCGCGGCTATTACAGGTTTGCGGCATTTCTCCATTGCCGAAATTCCATCCTGAAGCATTACAATCTTTTCAAAGAATTTTCTTTTTATGCCGCCATACTGCTGCTTTTCCATAAGTTCACCGAAAAGAGGAACCATTGAAAGAAGGTCAATTCCGGCAGAGAAACAGGACCCCTTTCCTGCCATTACAATTACACGGATTTCATCATCCTCATCGAGCTCTTTAAAGATCGGAATTGTTTCTGTCCACGCGGGAGGATTCATACTGTTCTTTTTTTCAGGCCTGTTAAGCCATACCCATGCTATGGGCCCTTTTTTTTCAACGGAATAGAATTCGTAGCTCATTTAATATCTCCTGATACATAAGTGGAATTATTTTCAACTGCTGAAACATATCTTAGGTAATCATTTAATGAGCGCAACTGTTTTAATGAGCTGGTTTTAACAGTTTTTTCCCTATTGTGAATAGTCACAATGTTCAGGATACTACGCGTGAAAAAATATTAAATATTATTATGTTTTTCTAAAACATTTTTAAGCTTTTTTAAATCAATAGGTTTTATTATATAACCGTTAAATCCGTCCGCAATGCATTTTGTAATTGTAGTCTGCATCACATGAGCGCTCATGGCATGTATTATTATGTTCCTGTTTTCATCACCGGCCTCTCCATCACGGATACGCTTCATTGCCTCATATCCATTAATCACCGGCATCTCAAGGTCCATAAGGATAATGTCAAAACATCTGTTTTTCAGGAGTTTAATTACCTCTTCTCCATTTTCTGCAAGGGCGAATTCATGACCGAGCTTTTTCATGAAGGCTTCGATAAGCTTCCGGTTAAGATGATTATCTTCAGCCACAAGAATTCTTTTTTTCTCACCCGGCAAACTGACAGGAAATTCTACAGTCTTTTCAACTACCTTCTCTCCGTGTATAAGAGGAATAATAAAAGCAAATGTGCTCCCTTTTCCCGGCGCACTGATAACTTTTATATCCCCTTCCATAAGTCTTATAAGCTGTCGTGATATTGTAAGGCCCAGGCCTGTACCTCCGAATTTCCTGAATGTGCTGCTTTGTGCCTGCGTAAAACTTTTAAATATCTCTTCATGTTTATCTTCAGGAATTCCGATACCTGTGTCTTTTACAGAAAACTCAATGAATTCACCGGAAGCGGATATGTGAGTGAAACCGGAACCGTCAGAAAGTCGTACATTTACCATGACACTTCCCTCCGGTGTAAATTTTATCGCATTTCCTATCAGGTTTATCAGTATCTGCTTCAGCCTTTCCGGGTCGCATTTGATAAATTCTGGAACACTGATATTTGTATTAATTATGAATTCAAGTTTTTTATTAAGTATATGAGTCTCCATCATCCTGTAGACACTATCCAGCAGTTTAGGCAGACTGGTATCAGTTAAGTTTATTTCAACTTTTCCCGCATCGATTTTTGAAAAGTCCAGGATGTCATTAATAAGTGCAAGGAGGTACTCTCCGGAGTCTTTAACTGTATTCAGATATTTATTTTTTTCAGTGTCGCTGTCACTCATCATGGCAAGGGATGTCATGCCAAGTATCGAGTTCATAGGTGTCCTGATTTCGTGGCTCATTGAGGCTAGAAAATTTGCTTTTGCTTTTGCGGCCTCTTCGGCACGGTCGCGTTCGTATTCGAGATTTTTTTCATAATCAAGCATTTTTGTAATATCCTGCAGCATGAAATAGGCAATTACATCATTTTCCACTTTGAAAGTTTCAATGTTTATCAGGCATTTTTTTATAACGCCATTTTTTGTAATCAGCGTCATGTTTCTGCCGGAAATTTTCCCCTCTCTGGCGGTATCCAGTACAATATCAATAAAATCCACCGGGCGTTCGCTGATACTAAAATCATAAGGATTCTTGCCTATGAAATCTTCCCGGCTGTATTCAAGAAGATTAGACATCGCTTTATTAACATCGATTATTATCCCTTTCTTAACATTTATCATTGCCATCGGGGCTATCCCGGAATAGAATGATTTGGTGAATTTGTCTTCTGACTGCAGGAGCTTTTCAATAATTAAATCATTTTCTATCTTGAGGCTGAGTGATCTGTTCAGTACTTTATATATTCTGAAGAAAGTAAAAATAATTGTAAACATAAATATAAAAAGCAGGTACCCTACAACTCTGAAATCGGGAACGGCTAATAAAAGGTAATAAAATATATAGGGAAACAGGGAAAGCGAATTAAATATGAAAAATGAGGTCATACTGGTTGATAGCATACTGGTGGAACCGGAAGATATTCCGCTTATGAGAAGCACAATGAACAGTTTATCTATTTCATTCGTCATTCCTAATACGAAGATGGAGGACAAACCGATAACAAGGCCGGTCAGAAATGTACTGAAGTAAAAAACAAATTGCCAAAACCGATCGTTGCCGGTAATAAATAGGTTTTTTCTGTAGATTATTGTAATTAACAATTTTAAAAAGTATACACTGAATGCAAAGGGAAGCCATGTTGTATAAACATAAGGTTTATATCCCGGTTCTCCGTATTCACTTCCGTAAAGCATTGAAATCATGACCGTAATAAAAGTTAAAAGGGCGATACTCTGATATGAGTTCAGGTAGAGCAGTTCAATCCGGAGTTTCTTAAGTTTATTATAGAATGTTCTATCTTTCATTGAATTTCTATTCACGTTCCATTCTTTATTTTTTCCCGGCTTCTTCGAGTATTTTAAGAAGATAAACGTCAAGAAAAACAAGTGTTGAACGGGGGAATGTAATCCTTACAAGCTTCTTTATAACAGGGTCATTGAGTGAGCATATTTTACCGTAAAGCTCGTCAAAAGAGAGACCATCGCTCTGCTCAATGGCATAGTTTTTCAGTGTCCTGTGAACATGCTCATGTTTTTTTATAATTTCTGAGATATAATTTATTATCGCTTTATTCCCGGTTACAGGAGGGTAGTGTCCCTGGCAGAGAATTTCAACTTTTTCTTTAACCGCAAATTCAAGAAGAAACTTTTGTGTTTCGATTGTTTCTTTCAGTGTGCCGAACTGGATATCATTAGGCGACAGGAAGTTGAGAGAGTCACCCGCAACAAGAAGCCTGCTGCTGTGGAGATAATAGACGATATGGCAGTCAGTATGACCGGGCGCTTCAAGGGCATATAAAGAATTATCAATTATCCATCCCTCCGCCTTGAGACTGTTAAGCGGAAGTGTTTCGCGGTCGATCTTTTTAAGATACTTTACATATCTCCTGCCGGAATATATCCGCCCGATAGACTTCAGTGAAAAGAGGTAGGATGTAATGAAGAGCAGTGGTTCCACTGCAAATTTTGAATAGATTTTTCTTTTCAGAAGGATTCTTATAAAATTATCGTTGAAAAATCCGAGCCTGCGGAGGAACCCTTCCTTCGGCATATCCCTGTACATCTTCAGTATCTGGCCGGAGGCATTTGTCCTGAGATACGATACTTTACTCTCTGCGTTTTCATGATATATAATAGGCGAACCGGCTCCCGCTAAACGGCCATTATTTGCTATATGATCATTATGGTAGTGGGTACAGAGTATGGAATATGTTCTGCCCGTATTAAGTGTTTTTTTAATCCCTTTATATCTCTTCGTACCAAAGGAAGTATCTATAATATATTCTCTTCCATTGACTGATAATATGAAAGTATTGGCAGAAGATGTAGCACGCTCACTATTCAGGGATTCAGTAAAATATATCATTCCTTTTTCTTTAAAATCTTCAACTTTCATATTTAATCAGTTAACTCCTTTCTTCAACTATAATCCTGTTAGAATTGAATTAATACAAAAGCTCTCACAATAAAGTATGAAATATAGTGGCAGTTCTTCCGGAAAATATGAAATATGTCTGATAAAAAAATAGTTTATCAGAATCGATTTCTTCTCATAGCTGATAGTCGTTCAAAATGACAGGGATATAATTATTTAGTAAATAATAATATTATTATGAATATAATAAAATCATAAAAGATCTATTTCAGAACCGATTGCCTTAACGGCAGTGTAAAAGTAAACTCAGCCCATTCATTAAGTTTTGAATCAGCTTTTATCGTGCCCTTATGCATCTGTATAATCTTCCAGGTTGTATAGAGCCCGACTCCTGTCCCCTTACGTTTCATAAGTTCATCAGTTTCGATTCTTGAAAATTTTCTGAAGAGTTTTGATTTAGCTTCTTCAGGGAAACCCGGTCCTGTATTTTTTACTGAAACAGTAATTATACTTCCATCTTCACTTATTGTAGTATCAATTTTACCGTTTTCGTTACCATATTTTACAGCATTGCTCAAAAGATTGTTCATCACTATTTTCAGGAGATTGATGTCACACTCCAGGAGTATTTCAGATTTCATATTTAAATTCAGAGTTATTTTTTTCTCTGAAGCCTGAGGAGCAACCATTTCTACTGTTTCATCGATTATATCTTTTTTAAATGAACATTCCTGCATGTATGCCCCGATATTCTCGTTTTCAAAACGTGAAAGTGTTAAATACTCTGATGTCATTTCCCTGAGAAATTTGGCTTTAGTAACCATCCGGAGAACATATTCTCTGTGATTTTCATCCATTTTCCCGAAGTAACCTGCCGCAAGAGTATTACCAAGTGAGATTATCGAATCGAGAGGGCTTTTTAACTCATGACTGACAAAGCTCAACATCTCCATATAGGAGTTAAGAGCTTCGGTAAGTTTTTTTATTCTGAATGTTTTCTCAACAGCCTGACCGAACCTTTCAATTATCTGAAGGTTGAGCCGGACATGCTCCATCGTATATGCATAATTTTTTTTTGAGC
>CAZVFJ010000144.1:0-8533 GCA_964625825.1 uncultured Leptospirales bacterium
AGAGAGTGAAGAAACTCCTGCAGCGGAATAATATTTTCCATTTTTCAGCTTTCCGGATCTCTATTTTGATTTATTTATGAAACTTTGAAGTCGGTTTGCTGTCTCATTAAGTTGCTGATATAAAGTTTTTTAAAGGAGCATAATTATTGAAATTAATAGTCGGCTTTGGTAATCCGGGGGAAAGATTTGCTAATAACAGGCAGAATATCGGTTTCAAGGTAATCGATATTCTTGCGAACAATGAAAACATTGATGTCAGAATCAAGAAAAAAAAGTCTATTATAGGGCGGGGGAAAATCGCGAAAAATGACGTGGTTCTCCTCAAGCCTCAGACTTTTGTCAATCTCATTGGAGAGTCAGTTCTGTACATCGCCTCATTTCTGCGTATCAACGTAAGGGATATAATCTGTATTGTGGAGGACTCATCTCTTGATCTGGGGGAACTCAGAGTGGATTATATGTATTCAGATCTTGAGCATGCGGGTGTCGATTCTATGGCTCTTGCGCTTAAATCAGACAAATTTGCCAAAGTAAGAGTAGGAGTCGGAGGTTGTCCTGAAGGGATTACTATGGATGATTATCTCCTTCAGGATTTCACTTTTGATGAGAATCTGCTTCTTATTGATGTTCTGAATAAAACCGAAAAGGCAGTCAGGATGCTTGTAACCAATTCAATTGAAGATGTTCAGGAGAAGTATAATCCTGAAGGAGCCCCCAAAATCAAGAAGAGACAGGTTAAAGCGATTCATGTTGATCACAGGAAGATACAGAAAAATAGCTGATTAGACTATTTTCCGGCCTCCGCAAAATCAGTCAAATATCTTCTGTTTATAACAACAAGAATTATTGATGCCGCAAGAAGCACAAGTGCTGCAAGCGGAATTATATAATAAATATATCCTGTAAATGCGAATAAAAAGAAGAAAATTGAAAATAATTCTTTTTTAGTGATATATTTCATTTTAAGAGCAAAATTAACAAGTTTGTCAGTATCAGGAAGTTTCTGAAGAAATTCTTTATCGTAGGCGACAAGTGAGCCTGAGTCACTGTATTTTCTGAGATAACTGACAATACTCACCAGCATAATAACAAGCCCTGCAAAGAGAACCATAATAGTTACCAGGGAAGTAAGACCTCCCATTTTTGTGTAGAAAAGGTATGAGTTGGATATCAGGAAAAGGATCAGGGTTGTGTTATCGCTGAATGTGTCAAGCCATCCCCCGATTTTTGATACTTTAAGTGTATACTTGGCAACTTCTCCATCAACTCCGTCAAGAACTGAGGCTGCCTGGAAAAGAAATCCGCCAAGGATCATAAATAAGTATATTGTATTTGGTGAATAGTTTTTTGAAGAAGCCATAAAAATGAATACGGAACTTAGAACACCTACTAACATATTAAAGATTGTAAGATAGTTCGGGTGAATCCTTGAAGGTGCAATTCTTAGACTTATAGGTATAGATATCCTTTTATTAATTTTCTGGGCTATATAGCCTCCTGTGTTTTTGATAATATATTCAGATATCTTTTTTTCAGCCTTTTTGCATTCCGCCTTATTTTCAACGATAAAAAGCTCGTCGCTGTAAAGGGGCTCAAGGTTTTTTTTATTTTTTTTAAAATATGTCTCATGGCCTGTAATATAATGCTGCTGAATGAATGCGTTTGAGGGTATCACAATCGAACCATCTGACGGTGTTTTCCCGCACATTATGGCTATGTCTGCTTCGGCATTTTTAATATGCTGGAGTATATTTTTATTAAAGAAAATTTCCTCCTCTTCTGAGAGCAGCAGGGATATTTTTTTAATTCCGGCTCTTGAGAGAACCATTATATTCCTTTCCAGGAGATATAAACCTGCAATCTTTAACGACATTGATTGAAGGCCTGAGCCTTTTATGATGGCACTTTCGGGTAGCATGAAGACCTCATTGCGTTATTTTAATGTCAACAGAACCATTTTTTCTTGACTTTATCCATTAATTAGATTCTATTATAAACGTTCAATTAAAAATCAGCTTAACCATTTTTTTTCTTTAATTATATGGGGGATTTTATGATTAGAAGATTTTTCCTTACACTGACTATTTTTATAAATATTTTTTATTTCAGCTATGAAGCACATGCGCAGGAAACAGAGAAACAATATAACGCTCAATACAGCCCTATATCAGTTGTAAAGAGACTCAGTTATGAAAATTTCAGAAATATAAAACTTTTAAGGGCTGCGATACTTAATTATGGTGGAGGAGAGGCTGAGGTTCAGAAGTTGATTGATCAGTATGCAGATGCGACTGCTCTGTATTTCCAGGATAAGACTGAGGAAGCTGCGGGGAAGTTTACTGAAAATGAAAGAGAGATCTTCAAGATAGCAAAAAAAATCGCGGGAGATTATAATAAAGATTCCGCGGCCTTCATGATTAAAGGTATTAAGAAAAATGTTCAGGTGAACATTGAAAGGGAAGTTGACGGGAATAACAGGGATGCTGTTATGGATAAGTATCTTGAAAATGCGAAGGTATCCCTGAAAAAAGGGAGTGCAATATTCGATGATTATAAATATACAGGTGAGAAGACAACAGGCTCTGCTAAAAGACTGATTACTTCTATATATTATTTCCGCATGGCAAAGCAGAATCTTTTTATGATGTACCAGGCTTATGTTGATTCAATGAAGCTCGATCCTGACAGGAAAAAGGACCTGGAGATGAAGGATCAGATGTTTGATAAACTTATAAAAGAGGACTACAAGTCAGATTATAAAAAAGATATACAGGATAATAAAAATAAAGTATATGTATCAATGGAGAAAAAAATCTGATTAAAAGTTCAATTCGATTTTTTCCATCTTTAGCGCCTGCAGGGATAGAACTCTTACATCCTTATTCCTGTGGGTGAGAAGTTCAAATAACCTCTCACGGGTCTTTTCGTCAAATGTGTAACCTTTAATAGCAGTAAGAGCCCCCTTGAGAAGGGATATCCCGGTCTTTTTCCTTCTTATTATACCTGATATTTCATTATAAAGCGAGGGATCTTTTATCTTAACATTATTCAGTATAGCTATTCTGACCGATATATTTTTGTCATTCAATCCTTTTAAAATTGTACCTATATACCGTCTCTGAATATCCTCAGGCTGAATTTTAAGAAGCCCTATATATGCAGCTTCCCTTATGAGCCAGTCCCTGTCATTGATGTTCGCAATAAAAATATCTATATTTGTTTCAAGAGAGTAGTCCTGTAATGCTGTCAGTGCCTCCCTTTTTACATTTATTTCTTTTTCGTTTCGTGCGATTTCATGAAGTTTTTCAAGCGCGATATATGACTTTATCTTTCCAAGCGTTTTTAAAGCTTCTATCTGAACCAGAGGGTGGTAATCATCTGCCGCAAGCAGCATCAGGAGGAGTATGTTTTTTGAATAAATAGTGTCTTTGTATAACGACGCTTTCTTTATGGCTGCAAGACGGACTTCCCAGTCATTGGAGGCATAGTCGTTAATACTGGATGTAACATTTTTTTTTGCCGATTCGTCTTCTGCGAGGATAGTATTTTTAAGTGAACACGAAATAACAGAAAGTATGATGACTGCAAGTAATATTAAAGGGATTATTTTTTTTTTAATCATGACCTGGTTAATCGTTTTTTATGAAGGGCCAGTCAGCAGGGCCACTTTTTTTATTGTATCTGATAATTCTCCTGCCATCATCTGACAGAAGGTATCTCCCGAGCCAGGAATTTCTCAGGACTCTATCCACTTTAACCGGATCTGAAGGTTCTTCATCTCTTTGTATAAATGATTCATCACCCTCATCAAGAATATAAGCCCTGTCGCGCGATAGTGTTAGACCTGCGAATCCCGCTTTTCCGGAGTATACAAACAGGGCAGTTTCATCTCTCCCTGATACAATATTCAGTTCTGAATTGACTGACTTTATTACTGATACCGGCGTTTTTACAATAAGAGATATATCCAGAAAACGGTTTCTCTGGATAACCTTAATGCTTCCCTTCTCAATGTAAATTTCAGTAGGTTTATCGCGTTCTTTTAATCTTACACGGTTAATAAAAATATCAGAATGGCCGTATATTATTAATGCTGTTCCTTCATCAAGGAGAATGCTTACTTTTGAGCCTTCTTCTGTTAGTATCCTGTCGCCAGGATAGATCCGGTTTTTTTTATGTGTGCAATCTGGCCCCTGGCAGCTTATGTTTGTCTTTGTTATTATTCCTTCACTTTTTACCAGTTTGCCTATACTCACCTCTGCCATTGATGAAAGAGGCATGAAGAGGAGTATGGATAGTATCAGACGCATAATAATCTCTTATTTCGCTTTGTAAATGGAACGGTACTGGAACATATATTTTTTAGTGCGGAATATATAATCCCGTGTTTCAGAAAACGGAGTGAACTCAGATATATAATCGATTTCTTTATTTTTAAATCTGGTGAGCCAGTTGTTCACATTACCCGCTCCGGCATTATAACCTGCGACCATAAGTTCAATACTCCCTTTGTAATAGCGTTCAAGCCATGCTATATAGTGCGCACCGAATTTTACCGATGTACATGGGTCTTTCAGGTCGAAAGACGTGATTTCAAGCTCTTTTGCTATCCCGCGGGCTGTAACAGGCATTAGCTGCATCAGCCCGGCTGCTCCAACAGGTGAGACTGCAGTTGCGTTGAAATTCGATTCAGCCTTCATCATCGCGAGTACAAGTTCCGGCTGTAAACGGTTTTTTCTGCTTTCTGAAATTACGCAGTTGATAAAAGCATCGGGATATAGCGACCTGGCGAAATTTTCTGATAGAAGAGGGAGATTCTCCTGTGTATCCATGTAATCAAGAAGTTTAAAGGCGTAAAATGTGCTGTAATTATAATATTTATATTTGAGTGCTAACCTGGAGACTGCAAGTGCAGTATCAATTTTAACAGACATGTCATCATCAGGTAGAATCCGGAGTTCCCTGTTGACAGAATTTATATCACCTGCCGTAAAGTATTTTTCAAGAGAATTAAGCCTGCTTTTGAATCGGCTCTTGAAGGAGCCCTGATCAAATAAATTGTTTAATGATTTATATTTTTTTGTAAGTGTGCTTTCAAAATCGGAGAATCTTGATAAAGTGGAGGAGTTATAACCCTCCTTCATGAAAATAAGAGTGTGATAGAGAAACATTCGTTTTTCATTATTCTCTTTTTTTGCTTTATTATATAGGGTTTTCAGTGATGTTATATCTTTCTGTTCGGCATATGCTGAGAGGAGTGATAATGTATGAGTCGATTCAGGATTATACCATGCAAGCTCCTGTAGAAAAATAAGATTTTCATTTTCGCCAGGATTCGTCTTCTGATGTTCAATTTTATAAAGCCAGTAGCGGCAGTTAGCTGTATAGATGTTATCGGGATAATTTTTAATCCCATCTTTCATATAAATTACGGCATTACTGTTATTGCCGGATTTGAGGTAATATCTTGCAATAAGCCATGTAAATCGTGCACTCTGACTATTATCCGGGAATAACCGTCTGTACGTTCCCATATATTTAATGAGTTGAGGATTATTCCTCTCTTCATAATAGAAGGAGAGCCGTGTGAGTACACGTTCAGCAATCTCCATGTCAGAAGAGCCTGCTATCTTTGTGTAAACCTGTACTGCGGAATATTTATTCCCATTACTCCAGAGTTCATTTGCGTGAGCCAGGGCCAAAGTATCATACTCCGGCCTGTTTTCAAAGGTTTTCAGAAATTTTACAGAGTCCTGATATTTTTTGTGTGTCAGTATTTTCAGGTATAGAAGATCGGCAGCGGAGTCCCTCCCTTTTTTTATTATATCAGAGACTAATGTTTCTGCTCCGATAAAGTTTCCTGAATTGAAAAGAGCTTCAGCAACAGCGACTCTGCTCCCGCTGTCAGCTATTTTTACTCCTTTTTGAGATATGAGATATAAGATTCTTTTTACTGCTATATCATCGTACCAGGCTTCATTTGTGGACTTGATTATTGCAACGTATGATGAAAGGGCGTCACTGAATTTTTCTGATGATTCATAAACCGAGGCAAGTCTCATATATATTTCGGCAGTAGAAAATCTGTCAGTATATTTCTCTGCCAGTGTAATAAGTTCTTTTGAAGCAAGGGAATTTCTGTTCAGTCTCTGAAGCGACTTAGCCTTAAGTATGACAGCATCCCGGAAGAGAGCTGTTCCGTCATCTTTAATTAATGAAGTAAATTTTATAACATATTCATGTTCATTATACTGGTAGAAAATCTGTGCAATTTTAAAAACTGAGTCACTGAAATAGGGGCTTTTTGAAGAGTACGAATCTAAAAATGAGTATATAGGTTGAGGGAAGAGCCTGATAGAAAAATTGTATCTTGATGTGAAACAGCTGTTAGCATAGTATAAGAGCGCTGTCTTGTATTCTTTTTTCTGAGAATAAGCTTCTGCAAGGATATAATTATGAATATAATTTTTATCTTCTTTCCCGATTCCGGCAATGATTTTGTCGGGAGCAGTATAAAACGGATTAAAGTTAATACTACAGGTAGAATCCTTTCCGTTGCATGCTGAAGCTGCCAGGATAATTGCTGATATGACGGTAATTACTATTTTTTTTAGCATCAGTTAACCTTCATATAATTCTGGTATTCAGGTATCTTCTGTAGTTCAGGATTAGCAGTTATTATTTCATATATTGAATTTTCAGTTTTGTAAAAATTATCCATGTGAATATTCAGGTACTTCTCCTTTAATTCGGGAAGATATGTTTCAATCAGCTCCGCAACCGTAGGGTACTTGTTGTAATTAGTTTTCCCTTTTTTTTCCGGCGGAAGCCTTTTTTCTATTATAGCAATTATTGCATATCTTTTGGCATATTTTGCGTTTTTTATTGCCTTTACATATTCATAAAGCCTTATGGAGTAGTTTGTGGCCTGGAGGTTGTCTGACATCATGGCATCTGTCTGAGCCGATTTTACAGACCTGTAGCCGAGAGATAAATATTTTTTGGAGGCAGGATCTCCGGATTGCATTATCTCCGGAGCTTCCCCGTTGAGCATTGAGAAAGCTTCTTTTACATCCCTTTCAATGACCATTTTAAATAAGTCTATAAGAAGGTTCTGCGTTTTTTTTATCTCTATGAGTGAGGAATTAAATGAAAATTTCAGGTAAAGTGTTCTTGAAAGGAGGTCCCTTCTTATCGCTTCTGTATAAATTATTTTTTCACCTTCAATATTCCGGTTTGAGATGGAAGGGTCTATAAAGTGGAAAAAATACATACTGTCTTTGAGGCTTCTTTCAGCATGTCTCTGGCTCCCCGCATACTGGCTGGATTTAGTCCTTTGTGAATATGCGGGATTTATAACTATTAAAAATATAAGCAGAATGGGGATGACGATCTTTTTACAGGTCAAAAATCATACCCTCCCTTGCGAGCAGTATCTCTGTATTGACGTCCGCCATCTGTTCGGCATGTTCAAGCGCAAGGAGATAATTCTCCTGAAGGATATCATCACAGTATGCCGGTTCATGGTGTGTCATAACGAGCTTTTTAACATTCCAGTTAATAGCGCAATTTACTGCCATGGTATAACTTGTGTGCCCCCAGTCTACCTTGAGAAAAGCTTCATCAAGTGTATACTGGGAATCGAGAACGAGTATATCCGCATTTTTAAAGAAATCTGTCCTCTTCCCGATTGCCTCTCCAGTGAATTCCGTATCAGTAGCGAAGATGAAGATTTTCCCGTTTTGTTCAAATTTATACGCATAGCATCCCTGAGGGTGTTTTAGGGGGAATATACTGAGTTTCAGGTCTTCTTCAAGCTGTATAGGTTCATTAACAGCATTATCGATCAGAATATAGTTTTTTTCTGCTGCTGTACCTTCAAAAGGGGCAGGGAAAAATGGTGAAGACATCTGTTTGCCAAAAAGTTCTTTTTGATTTTTATATGGGGAGTAAAAGTTAAAAATATTGCCGGGGACATATATGGGCCTGAAAAAAGGGAGCCCCTGGATATGATCCCAGTGATTGTGAGTGATCATTATATTAAGCACTCCTTTCCCTTTCGCGCAATCACCCTCCATCAGATCATTCCCGAGGCGTCTAATACCTGTCCCGCAGTCAATTATATAGATTTTGCCTGAGTCTGATTTTACAGTGGCACAGGTTGTATCCCCGCCAAAGATATATTTGAGTTCATCCGGCAGAGATTCAATGATAGAATTTATATCAGTAGAGTCATTTATTCTTTTTTCTGCAGCGATTGACAGAATTCTTCTCAGTTTTGAAGTATATTCTTCATTGTTAATAGGTGAAGGGAGGGACCCTCTGACTCCCCATAGTTTTATTTGCATTTTTTAATCCGGCTCCCTATTTAAACTGTGTGCAATTTCAGGTGAATCTGTTTTTTATTTTGCAAATGTATACTAAATAGAAATTTATTAAATCACTTCTTATTAAAGATCGGAATCTTATATTTATTTAGTTACTGATTTTAAATCAGTAATAATTCCTAAATAGATTTTTTAGTGTAAAATTA
>CAZVFJ010000145.1:0-8530 GCA_964625825.1 uncultured Leptospirales bacterium
CCGGGATTGAGTCCGAGGTTTACAGCGGGGCATCTATTATATTTGAGTGGGAATACCTGGCCACCAAGAGTTCACCGGTTGCTTCTTCCTCGGGCGTTTACGATGATTTTTGCGCAGACTACACAGGGAGCAGATTCCGGTTCGGAGTAATTTATCACTTTAACAGATATTAGTAATGAAGAAAAGAATAATCACAATCATTATAATTATAGCGTCTGCCGCTGAGATAAACGCATCCTCCCTTTCTCTTATGCTGAAAGGAGGGTATGCTCCTGCCATGGGCGGTTCCATGAGCTCCGGGTGGCAGACCGAGTACCTCGGGGTTTATGACGGTATTAATGACATCAACAGGTCTGTTGACGGGATAACGGTTTCTACCATAGAATCTCTAACCGGTATTGTTGGTGGTGTTGAAGCAAGGTACGCGGGTGAAGCCCTTTACTTTAAAAGCGGAATAGATATTGTGTATGCGCTTGGCGGAGGTTCCGGTTCCACTGTGAACGATTTCGGTTCAGGTGATGAGAAGGTTGATGTATCATACTCTTTGTGGTATTTTTATGTTCCTGTTACTGCCGGGATTATCATCGATTTCTGGAGCGAGGCAAAAATATACGCGGGAGGGGGAGCGGCATTTGCTTACGGCAATTACAGCAACAGTTTCGAGTCTGCTTCGATGGAGTACAACTCTTCATTCACCGGTTACGGTATACCCCTTGTGGCGGAGCTTGGATGCGAGTATACCCTGGGGAAAATGTCATCCATCTTCTGCGGAGTCACGTATCTTCATGGGCGTAGCGATGTTATTGAAAACGGCAGTGATTACGCGCGGCTTGATTTCACCGGCTTTAATTTTACGGCAGGTTTACTTTTTTACTATGATTTCCAGGCGGATTAGTCCGGTATGAATAAAATTTATAAAGCTATAATAATTATTTTTTTATCCGGGGTACCGGTTTACGCTACAGGTTCATTCAGTACCGGCTTCCTCCTGGGTATAGATGGAGGAGGCGGGAGCGTCGGTAAGATTTCCAGCGACATGAACCATGAGATGAGAGCAATTAAGGCTGCGGACCCCTCCGCTCAGGTGGAGGAGATCCCGGCTTATTATGCTCCGACACTCACTTTGAATTTCAGGTATTTTTATAACAGGCTCATGTTTCAGCTCGGGTGGGAGTACGCCGCGACTCTTTTCTATAATGAAACCGGGTCAATTGATACAACTGCCGACCCGGAGAATAAGATCGAGATAGAGTATTCACGCTTCACATTTCCGCTATCAGCTGGCCTTGTTATACCTGCGGGAAAGAGAACCAGGTTTTACATGGCAGGCGGATTTAATGTCAGCTTTGTAATGCTTGAAATTATACAGAGTAACCCGGGTACATTCCCTAATCTCCCGGAGAAGAAAAGCACATACTCCGGTTATATCCCGGGATTCCATATGAAGTTCGGCGCAGAGGCCATTCTGAGCCGGAACTATTCAATCCTTTTTGAATATACCCGGTATATGAGCAGAAATACGCGTGTTGAAAGCGAGAGTGAAACTTCTGAAATTAATATCGGGCTCAATACTTTTGAAATCGCTGCAGGAATAAACTACACTGTAGACACGGGCCTATAGAGTATGAGTGAACTTCTGATTATATTCTATGCCGGGACTTTTGCCGGGAGTTTTTTCTATACCCTCGCCCTGAGGTACTCATCCGGTATGTTCAGCGAATCCCCTGTGAAGGCATTGATGTCCAGGTCCGTGTGCCCTCATTGTGGAGAAGTAGTGAGGACATCGGGGCTTATCCCGATTTTCGGATATATTCTATCGAAGGGGAAGTGTAGTAAATGCGGAGAGAGAATTTCACTGCTGTATCCCTTTTGGGAGATAATCTTCGGATTCCTTGCCGTTGCCGTTGCTCTCTTCCACGGGAGAGACCTTCTCTCACTGGATGTATTTTTAATCTGTTCCCTCTGTGTATGTATAGCCATTATTGACGTGAAGAGTATGGTTATACCTCCATCTCTTGTTTTTATCTTTATACTGCTTTCTGTATTTCCTGTTTTAATGCATCATGACATACTCGATAATTTTTACGGTTTCGTTATCCTGACACTTTTTTTTCTTCTTATGCTGCTGATTTTCCCGGGTGCGTTCGGGGGAGGGGATATTAAACTCTACGCAGCTGCCGGTTTTCTTCTGGGTGTGGAGATGAGTATTGTATTGCTTGAAGTCTCCCTTATCTCCGGTGCTATTTTTGGAATTGTTTTTGCCCTGATCAAAGGGAGAAATTTCAGGCTGAAGATCCCTTTCGCCCCGTTCATTGCAGCAGGTATTATTATTACACTGCTGTTTGGTGATACTATTCTGCTGGTTTATTATAGGAGTATTTTATAAACGCATGGATTCAGGCGGTTAACGAAATACCCGGACTATGTCATTTCGAACTCATGTGAGAAATTATTGTGCCTGTCTATATGCAGGCCCTGATTACGGAAGTAATTCCGTAATCCCTTTTCCCGCAGGATGTTCGATTACACCCTTCTCTGTTATGATCGCTGTTATATTTTCAGCGGGTGTTACATCAAAGGATGGATTCTTAATCTTAACACCTTCCGGAGCGATCTGAACATTGCGTACAAAAGCGACTTCATCAATACTCCTCTCCTCGATAATAATGTCCGAACCGGCCGCTGTATCAGGGTCAAGTGTTGAAACAGGCGCTGCAACAAGGAATGGTATGCCGTGTTCCTTCGCCAGTACCGAGTGTGTGTATGTCCCGATTTTATTCGCGGTATCACCGTTTCGGGCTATCCGGTCGGCTCCTACAATTACTTTCTTAATTGTTCCGTTCTTCATGAAGTATCCTGACATATTATCAGTGATTAGTGTTACAGGTATGTTATCCTTGAGAAGCTCCCATGCTGTGAGCCTTGCTCCCTGAAGATAAGGCCTTGTTTCGCAGGCATATACCTCTATCTTTTTCCCCTCTTCAATGGCAGCGCGGATAACTCCGAGTGCAGTACCGTAACCACCCGTGGCAAGGGCTCCCGCGTTGCAATGGGTCATCACAACATCTCCGTCTTCTAAAAACCTTGCCCCATTGTGTCCCATCTGCTTATTTGCCGCTATATCTTCAGATAGAATGAGGAGAGCTTCGCTTTCGAGCTTTTTTCTGATCTCATCTATATCGTTAAGGGATGATACTACTTTTTTCATTCTGTTTATTGTCCAGAAGAGGTTTACCGCTGTCGGCCTTGTCCCGGCAAAGAGGTTAAATACGATTTCCATCTCCGCCTTGAAAGATTCGGTCTCTTTCATCTTCATGTTCTTTGCCGCGAGCGCAATTCCCATACCTGCCGCAATCCCTATCGCAGGGGCTCCACGGGTCTCCATATTTATAATTGCTTCTGCTATATCAAAATGTTCCCTGTATGTGCTATATGTCTCTTTCAGAGGGAGCTGCCTCTGGTCGAGTATTGTAACTGAATCTCCGTTCCATTTTATTGTTTGCATAAATCCCCCGTTATCCGTTTCTATTTACCTTGTATTTTTTCAGTCTGATTGTGTTACCGCTCTCGTTCCAACTTATTTCATCCATGTGTATCCTTATGATAAGGAGGCCCCTGCCGCAGTTTTTAAAGAAATTTTCCGGGTCCCTGGGGTCTGGTAGAGCCTTATAATTAAATCCTTTCCCCTGGTCTTCTATCTCATAGGATACATATTCGGGAGTAAGCTCGTATGTAATTTTTATCGTCCTTTCGGAGAAAGGGGATAAACTTTTTCTTCTTTCGATCTCTTCGCTGAATTCCTTCATCCCGCCTGTTTCACGCACCGAGGAATCGATCTCGTAATTTCCGTGAAACATGGCATTTGTAATTGCCTCTTTAAGGGAGAGGGCTATATTCTCTGATGTGGTATAGTTAAACAGCCCTGCTGAAACGAGGTCCTTTGTGAGGTTGAATGACATGGTGTTAATAAGATTTGCGTCATTGGGTATTACAAGTATCTCTTTCTCGTAGATCTTGAACTGCCCCAGGTTTTCAAAAAGTTTCTTCTCGTACTTGCGTTTCAGAATGGATCTCACTGATGAAGTGAGATCATTTATATCGAACGGTTTCCTGATGTAATCACTTGCTCCATACCGGAGAGCCCTTATCGCGTCCTCCACGTTCCCATGCCCGCTGATTATCAGCACAGGTATCGGCTTTTCAAGGGCGTTGACTTTGCGGAGGAGCTCGATGCCGTCCATCTTCCGGAGTTTGATGTCTGTAATTATCAGGTCAGCCTCATCCGGTGAACTCTTTATATAATAGATTACATCCTCCCCCTTCTCAAATGAGATTACGTTAAATCCCATGCGGGAGAGCTTTTTCTGTATTGTGAATCTGATTATCTCTTCATCATCAACCACAAGTATTGTGGGAAGCCTGTTATCTGCCAATATTATTCATCCACTTTATCTAAAGATTTCTTTTCCTGTCCCCCGTTGCCAAGGATCAGGTGGCCCATTCGGTCTCTCTTGGTTTCAAGATAGAACCTGTTCTCTTCACGCGGTGTAATTTCAATAGGTATTCTGCCTGTAACCTCAAGTCCATATCCCTCAATCCCGATTATCTTTTTCGGATTATTTGTTATCAGTTTAATTTTTGTAAGTCCCAGGTCTACAAGTATCTGTGCCCCGATCCCGTAATTTCTCAGGTCTGAGGGGAATCCCAGTTTAATGTTTGCCTCAACAGTATCAAGTCCCCTGTCCTGCAAATGATAAGCCTTGATCTTGTTCCCCAGGCCTATACCTCGTCCTTCCTGGCGGAGGTATAGAACTACTCCAACGCCCGTCTTCTCAATATATTCCATAGATTTGTGAAGCTGTGAACCGCAGTCGCATCTCAGCGAACCGAAAACATCCCCGGTGAGGCACTCTGAGTGAACACGAACGGGAACTTCCATTTCACCTTCGATATTTCCCTTGACCAGCGCGATATGGGTCTTTTTATCTTCAACATCCGATTCGTAAGCATATATCCTGAAGCTCCCGTAAGCGGTTGGCATCTCCGCTTCGGATATTCTGTGCACAAGGCGCTCCTTATGCTGCCTGTATTTTATAAGGTCGGAGATTGTGGCAACCTTAAGCCCATGCTCTTCGGCAAATTTATCAAGCTCAGGCCTTCGCGCCATTGTCCCGTCCTCGTTCATAATTTCGCAGATAACGCCTGCGGGTTTAAGCCCGGCCAGTCTCGGGAGGTCAACAGCTCCCTCTGTATGCCCGGCTCTGACCAGAACTCCACCCTTTTTTGCAGCGAGAGGGAATATGTGGCCCGGCCTCCTGAGGTCCTCGGGTTTTGCGTCTTCATCGACAAGAACACGTACGGTTTTTGCCCTGTCATGCGCGGATATTCCTGTGGTTGTCCCCTCCTGCGCGTCAACCGAGACAGTGAATGCTGTCCCAAATTTATCGGTGTTTTCCTGTACCATCAATTCAAGTCCCAGTTTCTTCGCTCTTGTATGGGTCATCGGAGCACAGATAAGACCACGTCCATATTTTGCCATAAAATTTATTATTTCCGGAGTACAGTGCTCCGCTGCAATAACAAGGTCGCCTTCATTCTCCCTGTCTTCGTTATCAACAAGGATTATCATTTTACCGTTTCTAATATCTTCAATTACTTCCGGAATTGTGCTTGTTTTCATGGTTAATCTCCACTATACTTATATTTTGACAGAAATATTTGTGCCTTTAGAATTTCAATTGTTTTTTGATTAAATCAGTTTAAGAAAAGATTAGGAACTTTTTTGTCATTTCGAATAAGTGTTAGCGGCTGAGGAATTTATTTTAAATTTTAACTAAGATCCCTCACACTTGCGCTGAGCTTGCCGAATTACACGTTCGGAATAACAGTGTGCTAATAATTTTGTAAACTGATATAAACAGGTTTTCAGGGAATGGTTGCCGTGGAGAAAAGAATATAGTTAGAATATTCATGACAGGAAAAAACTGTCATGAATTCACTATCATTTAAATCTCTCCCATCCGGACTCTAACCGTCGGCTCCGGGATTAAACCGGATCTGCTGACCCTGCTTTTGACAGGCGCTCGCGGGCTCTCCCTCTAAAGGGAATACCGCCGGTGGGGAATTTCACCCCGCCCTGAGAACAGATCCCATACTGAGAGAATGGAGCTTTATGTCAATAGATCTTTTATTTTTATTCCTGAGAGGAAGAAAGCGAAGAGAAGCTGTTTTATGAATTTATAGCAGTTAACGGTCATATTTAGGGCTTTTTTATGTCACCACTGTAAAGGCGGAAACCATTCTTCATGTTGAAATGAGTTATTATATCAGAATGCATGGTATAATTTTCACAAAAAACAGTATATTTTTATAAAATATACTGTTCAATGTTATATGATTTGTATAGATAAGATATAATTTATTATTACGGTAAGCTATCTTTTTAATAAAATTCAGGATATGCGGATGATTATTGAGCAGATACTTGTAGGACATATGGCGGTTTTTTGCTACCTCATAGGGGATGAGAAGAGCGGGGAAGCTGTTCTTGTTGACCCTGCCTCTGATTTTGACAAAATACTTGAATGTATTGAGAAATATAAATTCACAGTCAAAAAGATAATCAATACTCACGGTCATTTTGATCATATAAGCGGGAACAGGTTTTTTATTAAAAAGACAGGGGCTGAACTTCTTATACATAAAAATGATTATTGTTACCTGAATAAAAGAATAAGCAGGGTCATTGATTTTATCCGTGGCGGTCGGGATGTTCATCACGAAGTTAAATTTATAGAAGATAACGAAGAGATTAAAGTAGGAGAGTTCTCTTTACGGGTTATACATACACCGGGCCATTCGCCGGGGAGTATATGTCTCTATGCTGACGGGAATCTCTTTACGGGGGATACTCTCTTTACCGAAGGTACCGGACGCGCGGATTTTGAAGGAGGGTCTCAGGCCGATATAATTGAATCGATAAAGAAAAAGATACTTACTCTCCCTGATGAAACGATAATCTGGCCCGGGCATCACTACGGGAGATTTCCTGTATCAACAGTCCGGGAACAGAAAAGATATTACCTGTGAGTTAATGTTACTCCTCCTCAGAACCCGCTGTCGAAACCGTGACTGTGCATCTTCTGTTCCCTGTAATTTCAAGGAGCCTTTCAAAGTTTGTGGGCACGCCTGATGCATCGTTTCCGGCAGAAGGATAAACTGTTTCATACTCCGCAAGGCTTTCATCAATAAAGATATCGATCCCTGAAACACCGAAGGGGCTTACTCCCCCCGGCCTGAATCCGGTTGTTTCGAATACTTCATCAGCTGTGGCCATGCGTGCCTTTACGCCGATCAGTTTTTTCAGTTGCGATGTGGATATTTTTTTGTCGCCTGCACAGAGGATCATTCTGAAAATTTCATCCTTACCCTTCATGAGGATAGATTTTGCTATCTGGCCCGTGGCAACACCGAGTTTCTGCGCGGCAAGTTCGGATGTGGGAGTGCTTCCCTCCTCAAATTCTATTGCTTCCAGGCCGTGAACCTGTAGCACTTCCTGTACTTTTTCAGGGATCATAATTTCCCCTCCGTATTTTCAATTATAACAAATGCTGTGGCATAATCAGTATCGTGACTGATGGAGAGATGAAGCCGTTTACCCGCAAAAGATTCAGAGATAAAGTCGCCGGTAAAATAAGGTTTCCCTTTACTGTCATTCATCACAGAAACCTGTGTAAAAATAAACTGTTCTTCCGTGGCCTTTGCAAGAGCCTCCTTCGCGGCAAACCTCCCCGCAATATATTCCTCCTGCTTTACAGCGGGTATTTTTAACTTTTCGTCCGGTGAAAGTATTTTGTTGATGAACCTCTCACTATGCTCATCCAGGAGTTTTCTTATTCTTTTAATATTAACAATATCTATTCCTGTGCCTGTAATCATCATCCCTCTGCAAGTTCTTCAAGTATCCTTAATATTTCATCTCTGTCCGTTGCTAAAACGATGGTGCTCCTTATCTTTGCGGCGTTTTTCGTGCCGTGTATGTAGCGGACAATATGCTTTCTCATCATATGTATGCCAAAATCACCATACTCTTCAATCATCAGGTCGAGGTGGATTTTTATCGTATCAATAATCTCCCGCATATCAGGCTTCCTGCCGCTGAATATCCAGGGGTTTCCTATTGCTCCACGCCCGATCATCACTGCGGGGCATCCCGAAAAATCCATCATTTCATAAGCATTTTCAAATGAGTCTATGTCTCCATTCCCGATTACAGGGAGGGATGATTTTTCGCGTATTTCTCTGATTACATTCCAGTCGGCCTTTCCTGTGTACTGCTGTGTTTTTGTACGGCCATGAACAATTATAAGGGATATTCCTCCATCTTCAAGTGCTTTAACGATATCCATGTAATTCAGGCTCGAATCATCCCATCCAATCCTGATCTTTGCTGATACAGGGAGCTTTGTCCTCTTCACCACTGTTTCTGCAATCTTCGCGACGAGAGCAGGTTCTTTCAATAATGCAGCGC
>CAZVFJ010000146.1:0-8508 GCA_964625825.1 uncultured Leptospirales bacterium
GAATTAACAGAGTATCTATGCCTATATAAATCCGCGGCAGTTTCTCTGCCGCGGAATATTGAAATCATGACTTCTCAAAAAAATATTTCAAGAGAGTTTTTATTTGTGTGTGACATAATAAACATTTATAGTGCAAAAATCAACAATAATACATCTTTTTTTATACTTATTCACATGGGAATTTAAATATTTATAAAACCATCAAGCAGCGTTAATAAATATTAACATATCCGAATGATTGTTATGAATGAAAAATATTGACAGAACAGCCTTAAAATAAATTACTCATGTAGAATTTAATTCAGTGAAAGGTGTATTTTTGAAAAAACCGGGATTAAAAGATGGTATTATTGCAGGTCTCCCTGTATTTATAGGTTATTTCCCCATTGCTGTAACCTTCGGCCTTCTTGCCGTATCTGTCAAAATTTCACTGATTAACACGTTCAGCTTTTCTGTCATTGTATTTGCAGGGGCGAGCCAGTTTGTCGGCCTGAATATGATTAAAAACGGAATAGGAATCGGAGAGATTGTCCTGACAACTTTTCTTCTTAACTTCAGGCATTTTCTTATGAGCGCGTCATTGTCGTCAAGAGTTACATTCAGAAAGAGTTTAATTCCACTTATATCATTCGGGATCACAGATGAAACTTTTTCTGTCGCTTCAATGCGCAAAGGTGAACTTTCCGGGAGCTATATGCTGGGGCTTAATTTTACATCATATGCAGGATGGGTTACAGGTACTGTTGCGGGATTTGTGGCAGGTGATTTTCTCCCCCCTGTTTTACAGGAGAGTATATCAATATGCCTCTATGCTATGTTTGCGGCAATACTTATTCCTGCTGTAAAAAAATCTTTCAGGGCAGGAGTTATCGCTGTTATTGCCGGTTCATGTAATTCGATTCTTGGTTATATTGCTCTCTTCAGTTCCGGGTGGAATATCATTTTTTCGATAATTGCTGCTTCTGCTGCGGGAATGTTTTTTTTCAGGGAGGAATGAGATGGATATATTTATCATTATAATATCAATGGGAGCCGTTACATATCTGCCGAGACTTCTCCCGATGTATTTCATCGATGTGGAAAAAATTCCAGGTAAACTGAAACTCTTTCTGTCTTTTATCCCCTACGCGGCGCTGGGTGCGCTGATACTCCCCGGGAGTATCAGCGCAATTAACGGCAAACCGGTTGTTTCGGCAATGGGGATTATATCAGCTGTGATTATTGCATGGTTCAACAGTAATATAATCATAACTGTACTCCTCACCATAATTGCGACTTTTTTATTTATTTCTGCCGGTTTTTAAATTTAAGGTCCTCCGATCTGTCAGATACAATCTTGTATGTCTCAAGTATCCTGCTGCTGAATTGATCAACTTTATCCTTTCTGAGTACTATTTTATTCCCTGTATCATCCTCAAAAACATGGAAAGGTTCTTTATTCTCCTCAACTGCCCTGACAAGATCCTTCATATCCGCAATCTTCTTTCCATTAACCTTTTCTATGACGACATTATCCATATCGTGATATCCCAGGTTTATTTCATCAGCAAGAACCTTGCTCATAAGAATGATCTCCTTTCTCTCCCCGGTTCTGATTCCATTCTGATAAAAATAAAGCAGCTTAGATGGTGCGCTGAAGAACCACTGGCTCCCCCATTCAAGAAGATAATTCTTTGTCAGAGGGGCAAATACAAGCCCGCCGGTTATAAAATAAGTAGGTGGAGTGTCATACTGCTCAAAGGGAACAAGCCTTGTAGAATTCATAGAAACAGAGAGTTTAACCCTCACATTTTTAATCTCGCCATTTCTAAGAATACGCAAATTAATCCAATCATTTATAAACTTTCTCTGGACAAGATAATTCAGAGAAGTCCTCTCCCCTTCCCTGAATTCTATTGAACCGTCATTCTCTATCTGAACATCATCAATAGCCATAACAACATCATTAACAAGGATAATATCTCTTGCAGGTGAATCAACGAGTATATCCGCAATGGCAACCCCAGTCTGCTTTTCAGACATCCGGTATTTCTCTCTTAAATCCGGATTCTCCATTTTCTGAAAGAGAATTCCAAGTTCAGGGAAACCATCATATTTACCATCTTTAATATCCTGAAGGAAATGCTTTATAACAGGAGCAGGAACCATATACCCGATATTTTCTCCCCTCATTGAGGACTGGAATGCCACTCCCGCGATTCTGTTATCTTTTATAACCGGGCCTCCGCTGTTTCCGGGATTTATCGCGGCATCAATCTGGCAAGCGAGTAGATTCGCATTACTGTGCGCGTAATATCTCTGCTCAATGCGGGAGACAACACCCTCCGTTATACTCATTTCATCTCCACCTGTAGGAAAACCGTAAACAGCAACCTTGTCTCTTACCTCTGGAAGATCTCCAATTTGTACAGGTATTGCATCTTTGAAAAATCCGTCATCATCAACTTTAAGAATAGCAAGATCGCTATGATGCGAAACTGATTCAACCCTTGCGATATAGCGTTTCGCCTCCCCTGCCTTTTTTACCTGAATGAATGTATTATTACTTACGACATGTGCATTAGTAAGAATCCTCTTCCCTTCTATGATACACCCCGACCCTGTTCCCTTTGACTGGCCTGACATCTGCCACGGATTATCATAATTGTAATTATCTGAAACAGTATATATCTTAACAACCGACTTGGTGATCTGAGACTCGGCATTAAGGGCCATATAAGGGATCAGCAATATTGCGAAAACAAGCGTGATATTTCTTAACACAGTTTTTCTCCTTAATTTAACAGACTGCATAATTAAAATTTTGTTTCTATCTTTCGTTAAAAGATATAACAATCACTTTTTTATACGAGCCCTGATACAATTTCATATCCCTTAACATGTCCACGCCAGTAATCATTTTCTACAACACCGCGGTTTCGCGTTGTTCTGCCTGTATTGATTACATCAGGGGCAATTTCAACAATTTCAACTCCCGCAGGAGGATTTTTTATAAACTGGACAGACTCCATATATTTTTTCTCTCTTAACTGAAGCGCCTTTTTAAAAGCAGGCTGCGAGCTGAAGAGCAGAGGAAGCACTCTGGACTCAAAAATACTTTTTTTAATGTAATCTGCCGGCCTTGTTCTTATTACCATAATTTTCCGGGCACCACGTTTATATGCCTCAATAACAGGGATCGAATCAGCCACCCCTCCGTCTGTAACCCTGTGTCCACAAACTTCAATAAAATTTCTATACATTACGGGTACCGAACTCGACCCCTTAAGCAGATCATCTACGGTATCAAATTCCGGCTCTATATAAAGTGCTTCTCCGGAATTAATATCCGTTGTTACTACAAGAAAATTTCTACCCCCCAGGGTTGTTACGGCCTTTTTATCAAGAGTATCATACCTATCCACAAAAGCCCAGAACCAGTCCAGGTCCATGAAATGCCCGCCTTTAAGGTATTTTACCGCACTGATAAAATCCGGACGAAGCATATAATCTGTATAACACCTGTAATTTCTTTTGTACTGACCTGCCAAATGTGATGCAAGGTTGCACGCTCCTGCGGATACCCCTATATACAGGCTAAAAGGATCAAATTTCTGTTCATAAAATGCATCCAGAACACCTGCGGTAAAAACTCCGCGCATTCCTCCACCTTCCACAACAAGTGTATCAAAATTCACTGACATAAATACCTCCGGATAGGACATTTTTTTACTTTTATACTGTTTAACAACTTTTTTCTTTATTTATTTCTTAACTTTTATCACCTTTTATTCCTCTGCTGCCGACTTAAATCTATAAAGTTCTTGATTGAAGAGGCTAATTAAAATAAAATCTCTGACATATCCCCATTATTAGAAGAGTAGAGGTCAGTCGTTTAATGTTTCCGGTATATATATCCGTTGGTTTCAGCGCTGCAATATGGCTTTATCTGATTTATAGAAATGATAAATTTGAACCTGAACCTGTAAGATGGCTACTCTTCGTAGGGATATGCGGAGGGATCATGAGTTCAATTCCCTCAGCTCTCCTGAATACTCTGGCAGCAGTAAAACTAGGCTTCAATATTAGCATGCTCACTGGCGAATCGCCGCTATCTGCTTCAACTATAATCTTTTTTTCAGCCTTTGTCGGATTTAACGAGGAATTTTTTAAGGCTGTTGTATCAATATTTATTCTAAAAAGGCTGAAGGAATTTAACGAGCCCATTGACGGCCTGATCTACTCAATGACCGTGGCTCTCGGTTTTGCCGCATTTGAAAATATCGGTTATACAGTTGCAGGCGGGATTGAAGTTCTTATTATAAGATCATTCACAGCTGTACCTCTTCACATAGGGCTTGCTTCAATCTGGGGTACGGGGATCGCAAGAGCGAAATTTTATAAAAAGGGCAGCTATATAAAAACAGTATTCCCATATATAATACCTGCCGCCCTGCTTCATACTGTTTATAATTTCTTCCAGTTCATGAATCCTGATAATCCGGCAACACTTTTATTCGCGCTTATTTTCTCTATCATCATTATTTTATATGCATCAGCTAAACTCCGATTTTTTCTCAGGAAGAGCCCTTTCAGAAAAATCGGAGTCTGCCCGGTCTGTTCCGCAGAGAACGGTTTCTGGGCAAGGTACTGCAAGAGATGCGGAAGTTACCTTGTGTCAGATTATTTTTATCTATGTGAAAAATGTGGAACAAGAAACCACGCAGGAGCCAAAATTTGCCGGAACTGCGGAATTATATGTAAAAGCTGCAACGGGGAGCTATAATGCTATCAGAATCAGAGCATGAAAAAAATTTAAACCAGCTTATGGGACTTCTTAAAATAAGATATTTCGATTCAGATATATTCAGGTATATTTATCATGTCCTAATCTCGGTTATTCTTGGCCTCCTTGCCGGTGGTGGAGGGATTCTCTTCCACTATCTCCTTGAATTTATGAGGAAAATTTTTGAGCCTTCCAATATACGCGAATCATTCGACATCAATCCGTTCGTTATTATCATAATACCTGTTGCCGGAGGGTTTCTTACCTCCCTGCTTACAAAAATCTACCCTTATCTTGCAAAAGAAAAGGGTGTCTTAAGTGTAATTAAAGCTATAATTATCAGAAAAGGATTTATCCCGCTGCGCGAAACTCTCTTTCATCTTATTGCTCCTATAATCTCAATAGGAACAGGGGCTCCGCTTGGACCGGAGGGGCCTGCTGCAAAAATAGGCGGGGGCATCGGTTCATACATGTCGCAGCTATTCCGGCTGAGCAGTAATGACATGATCATGTATACTTCTGCCGGAGGGGGTGCTGCTATTTCTGCTGTATTTAATGCGCCGATTGCCGGAGTTTTTTTCGGTATAGAGGTTATTCTTCTGAACGATCTGAAAAACAGGGCGTTGAGCGCTCTTATAATAGCTTCTGTTGTGGCAGATATTCTTTCACGGGCTATTCTTGGTAATCACAAAATAATTTCAATACCAGCCTACCATATGGGAGAACTTGAATCCTACCCGTATTATCTCGCACTGGGGATTCTCTGCGGCTTAATATCTTTCAGTTATTTCAGTATCTCAGAAAAATTTAAAACGCTGTTTAATGAAAAATTTAAACTCAAAGATCCATTTTTAAGACTACTCCCTGTTACCCTGCTGTTCGGTTTTTTCCTGATCTGGAATTACGAACTTTTTGGAATAGGATATTCAACAATAAACAAAGTTCTTAATAACCAGATAATGCTCCATGATCTCATACCTCTTTTTATTCTGAAAATAATCTTTCTAGCAATGTTTACGCAGGCAGGAGCTTACGGCGGTTCTTTCGCCCCGTCTCTAAGCATAGGAGCATTTCTCGGTTATATCTTCGCAGTTCTTGGCAACAGGTATTTCCCTGTGGTTCTTGACCCGGTTGCTTTTTCTCTGGTAGGTATGGGAGGAGTTCTTGCCGGCATTAATTCAATCCCTCTTACATCGATCCTTCTTGTATTTGAAGTTTCCGGTGATTATAAATTCATACTTCCACTTATGCTCGTCTCTATTATATCATATCTTGTAATTCTCTACCACAGAAGGGGAAGTGAATATACAATTGCTCTTATGGATGAAAATATAGATGTTTCAAAAAGGGGCGATATTGATATCTTCAGTAAAATAAAAGTGGGCTCCATTCTTAAAGAAGATATGGATATAGTAGATTATAAAACACCTTTCAGAGAACTTGTACGAATAATAATAAACGCAAAATATGGTGATGTTTTTGTTGTTGATAAACAGAACATCCTTAAAGGGGTCATTAGCCTTAAAGATATACGTCATACACTCCTTGATAATGACCTCGCAGATCTTCTTATAGCAGGAGATATTGCGGTAAAGCTTCCCGCGGTAAAAACTGGCGACCCAGTTGCTATTGCCATAAACAAGCTTAAAGAGTATGATCTCGAAATCATTCCTGTTGTGACAGATGATTCCAATGGAAAATTTGCAGGGATCATCACTCACAAAGATATAATTGAAACTTATTTCAAAGTAATAGAAGATATTGGAATGTCTGAATACCTCACCAAACCTGAAAAGAAATCGAAATGACTTAACAAATAAAGAAAATTTATTGCTTTCCTGATCCCCGGGAATAATTCTTACAGGAAACAAATTAATATAGTAAAACAAAACAGGAACTACAAATGAAACGAAAATTCAGTTTTTTAATTATTGCTATTGCTCTGCTCACATTTTTATCCCCTCTCCATGCAGCGCAAAAGAGAATAAACCTTAAAATATTCCCTATGGAATATACGCTCTCCATTGACGGCGTGCAGGTTAAACCTGTAAAAGTTACGAAATACCTGAAAAGAATAAGCGTTGCAACAGGTGAACGCGAATTTTATTTAAGCTCAAATGGATATATTGATAAAAAGGTGAAGGTCAATATAAATAATAAAACATCCGAACTTGAAATTAAACTTGAAAAAAAGGATTCAATGATAGAACAGCTTGCTGTTTTCCAGACAGGCTATCACCCAAAAAGTGTTGAGTTCACTCCTGACGGCAAGTACTTCGCAAGTGCGCTTCTGGAGGGTACAGGCGTGGATCTTTTTTCAACAACAACCTTCCAGAAAGTCAAGACTATTGAAATACCTAAACAATATGCCAGACTCCATAATTTTGTTGAGATAGTTTTTTTTACCGACAGGAACGAAATGTGGGTCTCACAGATGGCTGCTAATGCAATTCATGTAATTGATATGAAAGATTACACATACAAACTTACAATTCCCTCAAAAGGTATATGGACAAAAATCATTGCAATGACTAACGACCATAAGCTCGCATTCGCGTCAAACTGGGAATCACACGATGTTTCTGTAATTGACGTTAATCAGTATAAGGTGATAAAAAAAATCAAGGTTGCAGGTATTCCACGTGGAATGGTTACAACTGCTGATGACAAATATCTCTATGTCTGTATTTTCAGCTCAGGAGAAATTCAGAAGATAGATATTGCCTCAATGAAAATTATAAAGACCATAAAATTCCCGAAAGGAGCCAAGAGGCATATAATCCTTGATAAACAGAAAAATATTTTCTATGTAACAGACATGTACAGGGGGAGCGTTTATGTTATCTCAGCGGCAGATGATAAGGTAATTAAAGAGATTCCTGTTGACCAGAAGCTTAACACTGCTAAGCTTACTCCTGACGGAAAATATCTCTTTGTTTCATCAAGGGGTCCGAACAATCCTGAAACATATTTAAAGAAGGGACTGATATTTGGTAAAGTATATATAATAGACACAGCCACCCTTGAGATTAAAGAATGGATATGGGGCAGAAACCAGCCAACGGGCCTTGATATCTCCCCCGATGGAAAATATATGGCATTCACAAACTTCCTTGATAATGAAGTAGAGTTTTACCAGCTAAAGTATAAAAAGTAATGCCATTGATCTTTAGTTTTACAGGATATGAAAAATCCATTATCAAATTAGTCACATTTATTAAAAACGTAGAGGAAAAATATGAGATCAGATATAATAAATATTGCAACATTGTTTATACTTGCAGGTTTTGTTCTTCACCTGATTTTTCTCTTCAGGATCATAAAAGAGATTAACAACTCAAAAAAATACAGTAAGGATAAAATAAATTATATATCAGTACTTTTCCCTTTTAATCTTAATAAAATTATGAGCAGGCATAAGGAGGTATATCCTGACAGCGATCTGCCGAAACGTTTCAGGATGAATAACATTGTTATTACAATTGCTATGGCTGTGACATTTATCTATATCATGATGAATTAAATAAAAGACTCACGTATGTTTCAATCATTCCTGCCCATTATCAGCTCACCCGGCTGCTTTAATATGCCCGGGTGAGCAAAGTCGTACCACAAATTACTATTATTTATTTGAAAGGGTAATATATGATTAACATGGTAAGAGAATTCTTTCTTAAAAAATATAATGATGCAAATTATCTTCTAAAAGCAAGGTCGCAGCTTCTGCTTTCATTTGAACTTGT
>CAZVFJ010000147.1:0-8497 GCA_964625825.1 uncultured Leptospirales bacterium
TCAAGCCCCATTAGCATTGCGAACTGCTCAAGACTCTCAGCCCTGTAGCCTATTCTCTGCTGTGTTTTATCAAAAATTGAGTACATTTCGTTGAGAACCATAGATTCAGGAATATCAAATTTGCTGTTTTCAACAACACTGGTTATAATATCACTCCTCACATCACTTGAAGCTCTCTCTTTAACATATTTTTCAATCTGCTCTCTGGTTTTCTGCTTCATATCTGCTGAACTTTCATATCCGGACGAGACCGCAAATTCATCAGTCATTTCAGGAAGTATTACTTTACTAATTTCAGCTACCTGAACAAGGTATGTAATTGTTTTTCCTGCAAAATCTTTAATATGATATGATTCCGGGTAAGACTGTGAAATTTCCTTCATTTCACCGGTTTTCATCCCCAGAATATGTTTATCAAGGGTAAATTCATCCTTACTCTTCCCTATAACGATAGAATAATCTCTGAATTCAATATTTTCTATCTGGTCTTTTTCAATGTCATCAATTCTTTTAAGTTTGAACTTAACAAGATGCCCATTCTCAACTACAGCGTCATCCCCGGCCGGTTCAATCTGAGACTGTTTTTCTCTTACGGCATCAATTTCAGTGTCTACATCTGAGTCAGTAATTGATACGGATGTTTCTTCTGCTTTTATACCGGTATAATTTCCTAATTCAATAGTAGGCATAACTTCAAAAAATGCCTTAAATCTGAAAGCTTCATCTCTCTTTACATTATCATAGTGAAATTTAGGTTCAGTAATAGGAGCAAGCGATGATTTCTCCATTGCTTCAACAACAGAACTCCTCGCAAGATTTTCAGCAACTTCCCCATCTGCATATTCCATGTATTTAGACTCAACAATCTGAATAGGAGCTTTTCCTTTTCTAAAACCATCAACTTTTGCGTTTTTCTGAATTTTATTAAAAACAGCTTTATATTCAAGCTCAACTTTTTCAACAGGTACTTCAATTTCAAGTTCAACAACAGCATTATCAAGCTTCTTCTCATTAATGATATTCAAGTTAATACCCCTTAATTAAATATAAAAATTTTATTATTTCATAAAAATGCTTAAAATTAACATTGATGAGGAAAAATATTTTATATTTTTATACACTAAACTCATCTTAATTTCACTCTTCAAAGCATATTAAGAAACAAATACTGATATTTTAAACAATTTAAACTATCAATTCATATGGTGAATTTGAGTCAAACATTTTTTATTCATTATAAAGAAGAGTAAAAATTTTAACCCTTTTATAAAGATGCCGTTTAAAATATATGAAATAATATTACAATTACCCCGGGAGGGGATATAAAGCCCAAGGTCAAAATTTACCCTGGAAATAAAAAAAGCTGACCTTTCGGGTCAGCCTTAATAATGAGCGGGAAACGGGATTTGAACCCGCGACGTCAACCTTGGCAAGGTTGCACTCTACCACTGAGTTATTCCCGCGTTAGAGTATCATCTTTTGCGAGCGAAGGGAGTCGAACCCCCACACCTTGCGGTACCAGATCCTAAGTCTGGCGTGTCTGCCAGTTCCACCACGCTCGCTAAGTCCTGTCTTATATCTGATAATGGCTTTTTTTTTGCAAGCAGATTTTTAGGTTTTAATAAAAAATTTTATTTTTTAAATGGCATAAAAATTTTGCCCGGCATATTTTTTTGCCGGGCAAAATTTTTGACACTACATGGTATTCATCCTGCCTGCGAATCCACATGGGAGACCTGCGCCTGCAGAATAAATACAATTATTAAATATTTTATTTCTTAGCCGTACGAGTCCATATCTTCAACTCGTTCGCTTCATTTATAAGCTCCTCCCTGAATTGCGGGTGAGCCAGTTCAATAAGATTCTCTGCAATCTGCCAGTCGTTCTGACCGCGCATTTTTTTGCAGCCGTTTTCAGTAACTATAAAGTCTACCATATGCCTCGTAACAGTGGTCATTGTGCCACGCTGGAATGCTCCGACAATACGCGACTGGAGATTTCCGTTTTTATCAACATGAGTGGACGGGAGACAAATAAAGCTTTTCCCCCCTTTTGACCATTGTGCTCCCAACGTATAGTCAACCATCCCGCCGTTACCGGTGATATGGTTAGTACCCATACTTTCGGCGCTTACCTGACATTTCATGTCAATCTGCAGCGCCTGATTTATACTTATAAAATTATCATTTGCAGCAATAACTCGCGGATCATTAGTATATTCAACATTATAAGTAGCAATAGCCGGATTATTATGCATATAATCATACATTCTCTGTGTGCCTATACCGAAAGTATATACCGCCTTACGCCGGTCAATCTGTTTCCTGGAACCGTTCGCCTGTCCGGACTCAATCAGGTCAACACAGGCATCTACAAATAATTCAGTATGTATCCCCAGATCTTTCAGATCCGTATCTTTGAGGCATAAGGCTATAGCATTGGGAAGTCCCCCGATTCCCAGCTGAATACAGCATCCGTCCTTTATATGAGGAATGATATTCTTCGCGATCTTAATTTCGGTTTCAGTTGGCGGAGGAATATCCGGAGCAGCAAAAATCCTCTGGCTTTCCGGAGCCTCAACAATGAAATCAATTTGTGAAATATGCACAGCCTCATTGTTTCCCCCCAGACATCGCGGCATGCTTGGTACTACCTCAATAGCAACCCTGTCTGTAAATTCCATACAGCCAAGAGACTCTGAACAGCTGGGCCCGAAATTAAAAAAACCGTTTTCATCCATAGGGCCAACCTGTTGAAACGTCCACGGGATAGACTCCCTGCAGTTGGCTGCCTCTGCTGAACGGACAAAATGCTCACAAATGTGATACATAACCGGTCCATAGATAATGTTATCACAGAGACTGCGCATCATACGGGTAAGCTTTGACCAGTGCCAGTCATGATAAACGAATGCATCCTTGTGTTTAACAACTTCAGGTACAGGCGGAACCATCGCTGCGCCAATGAGCAGAATATCCCTCAACTCCTCGTGTCTCGCTGCCAGAGCCTGGTCAAGCATTTGTGGTTTGCCATTAAAGTAGCCGTATTTAATAACATCCCCGGATTTCACCAGGGCTGCAACCTCTTCGGCCTTTCGCAATTTCTTTTTGTACTCATCCGTATAAGACATCTTCACCTCCAGAAAAGAATAAAATAATATTATTGTTTTTTGATTATTCTATTTTAAGAAATCCGCCTCAACTCCCCACGCATCTTCATTTATTTTGTTCAACATTATTTAAATTTTATACAATTTTATTATACATATAGATACCAAAACATGGAGAAGCTATAGTTCTTTTTAAAAGTCACTCAACCGGCATCGGGTACACGTGTATAATATCTTCCCCCGAAGAATATTCCACGGCTTGAATATTTACACTTACACCATCAGGCTTAGAGCCAGTACTTCAATCAATGGTTCACCATTAATTTTTTTCTTTTTCTTCTTACCGAAATACTGGGTGATAACATTTTATTTATATCTGTTTCCATGACAAAATTGGTTATTGCAGTGTCGGCAGACTTTACAGCGAAAGGCTTTTTGTTATATAAAGGATTCCGCTTCTCTCTTTTACTCTTTTCCGGCATTTAGTTGAGTATGTCTGTATTTATTTATGTAAATCTACCACATAAACCAATATTATTGTTTTTATATAATAAAATACAAGAAAAGTCAATTAAAAATTTAACTTTTAGTAAAATTAATAAACTTAAAGTTTAGAAAAACTTCATTTTAAAAAAATTACTTATATAATATTTTGAAAGCTTTTATCATTGAATCAGCAATTTTTATAGCCTGAAAATGTTATAAGATTAATTTTCAAAATGTAGTCTTTGAGCTGATATCAATTTTAACAAAAGGAAAATTTATTGATTTCTGAGGCCGGTAGCGGCAGTTAAAAGGTATCCCCCTTATATTCTGCCCTCTGTTTCAGGTATAACGATAACCAGTTTGTAAGGAGCGGGTATGAGGCTTGACATCTGAATATTGAATTATAGGATAATAAAAAAGTTGCTAAAATTAACTTTTCAATGCTTCAGGTAATTACAAAAGTTTAAAGACAAATGAAAGCTCCTAATATAATTTACGAAGACAATCATGTTATCATAGCGGATAAACCGGCAGGGATTTTAACCCAGGGTGATTACTCGGGCGAAACCTCACTCCTTGAAATAATCAGGGAATATATCAGGATTAAATTCGATAAGCCCGGTGAAGCTTTTATCGGCCTTGTACACAGGCTGGATCGACCAGTATCCGGTCTCCTTGTATTTGCACGGACATCAAAAGCGGCATCAAGGCTTCAGAAAGAATTTATTTCCGGGGACATTAAAAAATTCTACATTGCAGTGATCGAAAACGACAGGGAGAGCCGGGATATAAAAGTTCAGTGGAACAGACTCGAAAACTTTCTGGAGAGAGAGAGAGATACTACGCATATTACCAGCCGGGAGACAAATCGCTCAGAAAAAGGTATTTTACACTATTATCCCCTGCTGCAATTTGAAAGATATACTATGGTTCTTATAAAACTCGATACGGGGAAAAAACATCAAATCAGGGCACAGTTTTCAGGTATCGGGAAACCGATAGCGGGGGATAAAAAATATGGTTCAAAAACAGATACAGGAGATTCAATACTCCTGCACTCGGTATACCTCTCCTTCGTTCATCCAACAAAGAGAGAAATAATTCAGTTCTATTCTCCCCCTCCCCATTTATTTGAAAAATTCATTGCTTTTAACAAAAAGGAACTGGCAGAGAAAATTAAGATACTTGCTGATAATTTTCCTCTCATGCGAGAGTATCAATCTTGAATCCCTTCAATGATGATGGTTCAGGATTTTTAAATACCTTTTTGTCGGCCAGTCTCTGCGTATTCTCATCAGGTTTCACGGCAGCTTCCTTGAGGTTTTTACGCGATGTTTCAACTACACCTTTTAGTGCAAAATTTGATCTTACATTATTTTCAATTTTCATGTTTCCCTCCCGATAAACATGAGATAAGACTTATTGTGAGACTGCATCTCACACCCGCAGGAAAGCCCCGCCGGGTGCTCCCAAGGGTTTCGCCCCTTAACCCCATTTAAAACACTTCTATTCATATATATTAAAATAATTTCAGTTGTCCGTCATTTTCTTTTTTCTTTATTGGAGCTCTTTTTTTTGATTCAATTATATCCTTCTCAATCCGATCTATAAATCTGCTCCGCTTTGACTCAAGAATCCTCCCTTTATACCCTCTTCTCCCGACAGATGTCAGATATACCTTTTTTTTCGCCCTTGTAAGGGCAACATAGAAAACTCGCTCCTCTTCTGAAAAATCAGACATCTCAGGCCCAAAAAGGTTAAATGGAATTATACCCTCCTCACACCCGGGAATAAAAACAGTATCAAATTCAAGTCCCTTCGATGAATGTATGGTAAGCAGCGATACAGCTTCATAATCGGGAAGAAAATCGTCCTCCCCTGTCCTCAACGGGAGAGCTCTTAAAAATTCATCATACCCGTGCATTTTTCCGAAAACCGATATTACCCTGTTCCTGTCAAAATCCGCTCCGCTTTCTTCAAGCATTTTCACAATCAGCTCCGGCACAGGGAGATCTTTCATCATTTTTTTCAAAGAGGATTCGCTATCTGCATCACGAGTATTAATTCCGGTCAGTAAATTCCGGATATTCTGAATAACAGATTTATACGGTTCGAATTCATAAAAAGGCCTGGAACCCGCTGTTTTATAAGCTATTCCGTGGTTCATGAAAGCTTCAATCATACAGTTGAACATAAACGAAGACCTGCATAACACAGCAAAATCCCCAAAGCCTGCCCCCTCACTCTCGCCGTCCGAAATGCCGCTATCAATTGAAAAACTGCGAACTCCACCCAGCAGCCTTTCAATCTCTGACGCGATCCAGTCAGCCTCACTCCTGTCGCTGTTCATTTCATTAATGATTAATTTTACTCCGCTGTTATCAGCAGCAAGGTATTCTCCTTTTCCGAGAATCTGACCTGCCGCCTTTAATATTACTCCGCTGCAACGGAAACTTTTTTTCAGTAAAAAATCTTTCAGGCCCGGATAATCCTCCCGGAGTTTCCGTGTAAACTCCGGAGTCGCGCCCCTGAACCCGTATATAGATTGATCAGGATCGCCTATAATAAACAGATTTGATCCGCTTTCCGGCGCGAGGAGCCTGATGAACCGGTACTGCATACTGTTGATATCCTGGAACTCATCAATCATTATATAGCTGAATCTACTGCCGATACTTTTTCTAAGTTCATCAGAATTTTCTGCACAGACACAGGGAAGATATATCAGATCATCAACATCAATAAAGTTGTTATCCTGCAGCAGCCTGTTGTACTCCCCAACAACAGCAGGATCGATCTCCGTGTCAACTCCCTGCTTATATTCAGAAATTTTTCTGACGAGAGAACCAGTTCCGGCTGATTTACCATTTAATATTTTTCCTGCGATATACCCCCTCTCTACATCATTCAGAAGAATAAAATCCGGACTTAACCCGAAATTTTCCGGGTTCTCCTTTATCAGCATTAAACCCAGGGAGTGAAATGTCGAGATATGAATCCCCCCGGAACGGCCGGGGTCGCCCAGTCTCCCCACGAGCTCCGCAGCAGCCTTGTTTGAAAATGTAAGAACGGAGATACGAGACGGATGGACTCCGCTTTTCAGAAGTCCAGTTACTTTCTCAACTAAAAGAAAAGTTTTACCTGTACCGGGTCCGGCTGTGACCATACATGGCCCCCCGGAATAAATCACAGCAGAAGCCTGATCCGGAGTCAGCCCGGACATCTTATCATCAGAGACAGGAGCATCCTTCACCGGAGATGATTCCCGATTTACCGAAAGGAACTTTCTGAATTCACATATATCAAAATCAACAGATTTTTTTTTAATATTTTTCTTATGTAGCCCCGGTATATCATCGCCAAACAATTGTGATGCGCTGAACGAATCAATCTCTCCTTCGTCAAACACCCTGACTGTACCGAACTCACCATCGAACCCGCCCTTCAGGTGAACATCTCCACTCCTGATTCTTCTGACACCTTCAGCAAAGAGTTCTCCTCCTGACGAGGCGAGATCACGAGGATCGGATTCAAGGTATATATGAAATTCAGAGCCAAGGGAATATATAAGCTTTATATATTCACTCATAACGCTCTTGGAAGAACTGCTTTTCTGCCGCATAACCTCAGATATTAAATCAGGTAACTGTGTGATTGAGTAGAATTCTTTTTTGATCGACTCGGGAACATCACTTCTGTCTCCAAGCTCCGCGATACGGTACATTACCCCTTTTGTAACAGGTTTACCGCATACAGGACAGATACCGTGATGTTTCGCAGTCTCAAGCGGATTCCACACAACACCGCAATTACGGTGGCCATCCAGGTGATACTTCCCCTCCTCGGGGTAAAATTCCATTGTCCCGTTAAATCCCCTGTCAAACTTAAGCGCGTTATATATTGCGGAGTATGAAAGTTCAGTATCAAAAAGATTTGCCTCACGCCCGAGCTTTTCAGGGGAATGCGCGTCGGAATTTGAAACGAGCCTGAACGAGTCCAGGAAGCTGCACATCCAGTTCATCTCCGGGTCGGAGGATAATCCTGTTTCCACCGCGAATATTTCAGATGTAAGGTCGCCATAACACTCATCGATAGAATTAAAACCGGACCTGGAACCGAGTACAGAGAACCAGGGTGTCCATATATGTGCAGGTATAACAAAGGATTCAGGTGAAGATTCAAGAACCATATCAAGAATGATACGGGAATCAATACCGAGAATCGGCCTGCCGTCAGATCTGATATTCCCCATATCATCGAGCTTTCCCTGAACTTTTTTCAGAGATTCCATGTCAGGAAACACGCAGATATTATGGACTTTACGCACCTTCCCGTCACGCTTATAAATACTGCTCAATTCACCAGTGAGAATAAAATATATTTCATCCGGTATAAAATCATGTGTAAGCCTCTTTGATTCATCAAGCCTGTACTCGCTCTTAAGCCTGAAAAGTCCGTTACCGCATGGTTCAAGCTTCTCTTCAAGCTCCTGCTGCCACCCGGGATGTACACAGTCACCTGTGCCTATTACGTTTATTCCTTTTAAACGCGCCCAGTATTCAAGATATTCAGGAACGAGTTTTTTACTTGTAGCAATGGAAAAATGTGAATGTATATGAAAGTCAGCTATAAATTTCAATGAATGCTCCAGTTAAGATTTTCATGTTCTCAAATGTTATACCCGCATAGACTGGTATCTGCTTTTTAAAAAAAGTGATTCTTCAACACAACAAAAACAAGATTGATTCCCATTTTCACGGGTATTACATAATAAAGAAATAACAAAACAAAAACTCTATAAAAATTTTATCTTGACAATGGATAACTTAATAAATATATGGAAACCTCATATGGCGCTGTACCCAAGTGGCAAGGGAGAGGTCTGCAAAACCTTTATTCAGC
>CAZVFJ010000148.1:0-812 GCA_964625825.1 uncultured Leptospirales bacterium
TAATGCTGCTGAATCGATTTCTAAGATATTGTCAAAAAGGATAGATCTCTCAATTCCTGAAGTCAGACTCACGCCTGTTGAAAAAATTCCTGAATTTCTTGGAGCGCTAGATGAACCCTATATCGGAGTTATGCTCGGAATTGAAGGTGAAGTAAACGGAACTCTCCTTCTCCTCCTGACAGAGAGCATCGGGTTTGAACTTGTTGATATGCTTTACGGTTACAGTACAAAATCGACAAAAGAGCTGAGTGAGGATGGAATATCCGCGCTTAAAGAACTTACTAATATTATAGGTGCATCGATCCTTAATGTTTATGCTGAAAAATCAAATCTTATTGTTAAACCTAATGTGCCTATTTTTGTTCATGATTTTCTTCAGTCTGTAATAGATTCAGTACTTGTTATGCATAATATTGAACATGATTATGCAATTGTAATGGAAACAGCATTTTATTTTGAAAATGATCAGGTTATGGGAAATCTCATGCTCCTTCCGGAAACAGACTCGTTGAAACTTCTGGTTAAGGGATATAAGAGCAATGTCTGAAAAGATTAAAGTTCTGGTTGTCGATGATTCCTCTCTTGTGAGGAAGATTATAACTGACATTCTCAACAAAGAACCTGACATGACTGTTGTGGGAACTGCCAATAATGGTAAGACGGCTATTTTTCGGAATCAGGAACTCGACCCTGATGTTATAACAATGGATATCGAGATGCCTATACTAGACGGGCTTGCGGCCCTCAAACATATAATGAGCACAAAGCCTAAACCGGTAATCATGATGAGTGTCCTTACTCAGCATGGTGCT
>CAZVFJ010000148.1:824-8063 GCA_964625825.1 uncultured Leptospirales bacterium
ACCATCATCTCTCCTGTCAATGACAATAGAAGAGATAGGGGATCTTCTCGTAAAAAAGATAAGATCTGTACATGGGTCAAAGCTTAATGTGAAACAGCTGTCCGGGGCTGATACGACCGGGACCAGTAGAACAATAGATAAAAGCTCAATGAAAGAGAGCTCAGAGAAAATAGTGGCAATAGGAACATCAACGGGTGGCCCTTCTGCCCTGATCAATGTGTTTAAAAATTTTCCTGATAAATTTCCATCACCGGTTCTTGTTGTGCAGCATATGCCTGAAGGATTTACAACCGCATTTTCAAAGAGGCTTGATGACAGCTCCAGTCTCTCCGTTAAGGAAGCTGCGGATGGGGATGATGTACTTCCGGGGCATGGATATGTTGCACCGGGGCACTCTCACATGGCTCTTGTTAAGAGAGGTGATAAATATAAATTAAGGATTTTTAAGGCTGAAAAAGTATCGGGCCACATGCCTTCAATCGATGTTCTTTTCAATTCAATAGCTGAATTCACCGGGGGAAGGTCTGTAGGAGTAATAATGACAGGTATGGGGAGAGATGGAGCGGATGGCCTCCTGAAGATCCGTGAAAACGGAGGACATACGATAGCTCAGAATGAGGAAACTTCTGTTGTTTATGGAATGAATCGAGTTGCTGTTGAAATAGGTGCTGTTGAGGAGATTGTCAGCCTCGGAAATATTACTGATCATATAATAAAGCACATCTAATTTTTTTAAATGTAATTATAATTAGTATATTTGATTTGAAAAGATTTGTTATAAATTTAAGTCTGGAAGCTCTTTTAAAAAAAAATTTATTATGATTTGACATATAGAATAGCGATATCTATACTAATATAAAATACTACGGAGTTTTGAAATGGCAAGAGTGTTGATTGTAGATGATGCGAAATTTATGAGAACCCTTGTGAAAGATGCCCTTGTCCCGGCTGGACATGAAATAATAGGCGAAGCTGAAAACGGGAATGAGGCTGTTGAAATGTATAAAAAACTCAAGCCCGATCTTGTTACCATGGATATTACCATGAGAGAGAAAGATGGTATTGAAGCAGCGGGAGAGATACTTTCTGTAGACCCATCCGCGCGAATAATAATGGTAACAGCTCTTGGCCAGGAAAGCTTACTTACTAAAGCCATAAAACTCGGTGTAAAAGATTTTGTTGTTAAGCCATTTCCTCCTGAAAGGTTACAAAAAGCTGCGGAAAAGGCTTTATCATAATAATAATCCGGATTTAAACTGTTTATCATATAATATAAAACCCTCAAACCCCTTAAATGTTAGGGGGTATTTTTTTTGAAAATAAACCGATCCAGATTGCAAATAATACGATATGACTGATAATACTACTGTAAACACGGAAACCCCCGAAAAGGATAGCGGTTATATAATTAATATTGATAAGTTCAGCGGTCCTCTCGATGTACTGTGGGAACTTATAAAAAAATCTAAAATTGATATTACGGAAGTATCTCTCTCGAAAATAACCGAACAGTATATAGAATTTCTGAAGCTCATGGAGGATATGGATGTAAAACTTGCATCAGATTTTATACTCCTTGCATCGGAACTTATATATTATAAAAGCCGTGCTCTACTCCCCGCAGGGGATGTGGATGATGAGTATTTTACACAGCCTCTCCCGCCTGAGTTGATACAGAAACTTCTGGAGTACAAAAAATATCAGAAAGTAACTGATGAGTTGAAGGAGATGTACGAAGTTCAGAATAATGTCTTTATTCGAAATAATATTCTGGATGATCTTGGGGAGGAGGAGTATTACTTCGATGTTTCTCTTTATGACCTCCTGAAGGCTTTTTCAAATGTTCTTAACTCCACGAACGATGTGGAAACAGGGGAAATAGTATTTGACGAAATACTGGTTAGCGACAGGATTGAGTATATTACGGAACTTCTGAAAGAAAAGGATGCAATTCTTTTTATCGATATTTTCTCTGTCAGGCCCTCAAAAGCTGAAGTAATAGCAACATTTCTTGCAATACTTGAAATGTCAAAAACCAGGATGGTTAAAGTTCAGCAGCACAGAGTTTTTGGTGAGATAAGGATTCTGCGGAATTTTTCACTGGAAAAAATTGAAAACTGAGTCTTATTTAAAAAAATGGGAAGAATATGGGTGATTCTGAAAATCTGGATCAAATAGAGCAGGAGAACGACTCCGAAATCACGGTAGATGATGAGGCGGACAGGGAGCATTCTCTCAAGAGTCTCTTTGAAGCTGTATTTTTTCTGAGTAATGAGCCTGTTCCAATTACTTTTTTTGTAAAGAATTTCATGATTGATCCTACTCAGACAAAAATAATAATAGATTCCCTTGTTGATGAGTACGAGGAGAGAGATGGAGGGATCAGGCTCGCGGAACTCTCGAACGGTTACCAGTTTGTAACGAATGCACGTTTTGCTGAACAGCTGAGACACGCTCTGGGATTAAGGAAAAGGGAGAGCCTTTCAAAGGGAATGCTCGAAACTCTTGCTATAATTGCGTATAAACAGCCTATAGTACTTGCTGATATTGATGAGTTGAGGGGGGCTTCATCCAGGATGATGGTAGCCAATCTGATGAAGAGAAATCTGGTTAAGCCAGTGGGGAGAAAGGAGCTTCCGGGAAGGCCGCTTGCATATGGAACAACTGATGAATTTCTCCGTTATTTCGGGCTTAACAAACTATCCGATCTCCCGAAACTATCTGAAATAAAAGAATTTTCAATCGATATAGAGTAATAATGAAAACTAAAAGCAAAATTATTGTGGCAGTGGATGGTCCTGCTGGCTCAGGGAAGAGCAGCGTCTGTAAAAAAGCAGCAATGGACCTCGGTTTGCAATATATTGATTCCGGGGCAATATACAGAGCTATTACATGGTTTTTTATGCAGAATTTTCCGGATTTCAGGGAACTTAATGATCCTGTTTCAAAACTGGGAGGAGTAATTATCCGGCAGGATTTTGGAAAAGATGGCACGGCGCAAACATATGTGAATGGTGAAGATGTATCTAATTTAATACGGGAAGAGAGTGTTGCAAATAATATCAGCTGTTTTTCTGATAATAAGGCTATCAGGGCATATGTTAACAGAATTCTCCGTAATTGGGCGGGTGAAAATTCGATAATAATGGATGGACGGGACATCGGTACCGTGGTTTTTCCGGATGCGGATATAAAAATTTATTTAGACGCTTCTGTGGATGTAAGAACAGCAAGAAGAGTGAAAGAATATTCTGATTTGGGAAAAAATGTTGACGAAAATTCTATCAGAAACCAGATTATACAGCGAGATTATAATGATAAAAACAGGGAGTTCGCTCCTCTTAAAAAAGCTGACGATGCTCTTTTTCTTGACACATCAAATATGAAATTCAATGAAGTAGTTGATAAAATTAAAAGTATAATAAACAGTATTTAATTATTTTGATAAAGATTAAGGTGTAATTTATGACCCCGATTACAGATGATAATTTTGACGCTATCGATATGGAATCAGTAGCTGATTCAGCCCTCGATGAGCTTCAGCCCGGCATGATTGTTAAAGGCGAGATAGTTACTGTCGACGCCGGTTATGCTTATGTTAATGTCGGAACTAAATCTGACGGAAGGGTGGCACTAGAAGAATTTGATACAACTCCTAAAGTTGGTGAAGTATATGATGTAAAACTGATGAATAAAAAACTTGTTGATGGAGTATATCAGTTTTCCAGAAAAGCTGCAATGGTTGAAAAAGGGTGGAAGGAGTTTATTGATTTCTACGAAAAGGGAAATAAAGAGATAAAAGGCAGAATTAAATCATCCAGCAATAAAGGGAAGATTGTTCTCTGCGAAAATATGAATGTTTTTCTACCTTATTCATTAACAGGTGATTTGAAAACGATTACCGAATCCGATGAAGAGTATACTTTTATTATAAAGACAGTCGAGCCCCGAAAAAAATCTGTTGTTATATCCAGAAAAGATTACCTGGATGAACTGAATAAGAAAAACTGGGAAAATTTTGCTTCAAAATATAAGGAAGGGGATATCGTCTCCGGAGAAGTAATTAAATTTGTTGAATTCGGCGCTTTTGTCAGAGTTGAAGGACTCGACGCACTCCTGCATAGAAATGATATGTCCTGGAAAAAAGTTTTTAAGCAACGAAAGCTTTTGAAACAGGGTGAGGTGAGGGATTTTATCATCCTGGCTATAAATAGGGAAGAGGGGAAAATTTCACTTGGCCTTAAGCAGTTGAAGAACGACCCCTGGCTAGATATTACTGAAAGAATTAAACAAAATGATATTATTAAGGGGAAAGTTGTTACCCTTACTGCTGTTGGTGCTTTTATACAGATTGATGAGGATATTGAAGGATTCCTAAGTAATGCAGAACTTTCATGGACAAAGAACAATGCTGATGTGAAAAATTATTTTGAAAAGGGCGCTGAGGTCGAACTTAAAGTTCTTAATATAAACAGTGATGATAAGAAAATTTCTCTTGGGTACAAACAACTTTTCCCGAATCCATGGGATACGATTGAAGAGAGATTTCCTGTTGGCTCCATCCATAAAAAAGCTGTAAGAAAAATAGTTAAATTCGGAGTTTTTGTTGAACTGGAAGAGGGGATAGATGGCCTTGTACATATCTCTGATATTGCATGGGATGACAATGTAAAAGATCTTAATTCCATGTTTAAGGTCGGAGAAGAGGTCGAATTTAAGATCCTTGAAATCCATAAGAGGGAGATGAAAATTTCGTGCGGTATAAAACAGTTGAAAAAATCGCCCTGGGAAGCGATAAAAGAAAAGTACCCTCCGAGAACTAAAGTGCAGGGGACGATCTCCGGAATAACACAATTTGGAATATTTGTAAAACTAAAAGATGATATTGAAGGTCTTGTACATATATCTGAGGTTTCAAGGAATAGAATTGAGAATCTTGGTGACTATTTCAAGGTTGGTGATAGTGTTGAAGCCGTTGTACTTGATGTTGATGCTGATAAAAAAAGGTTGTCACTAAGCATTAAACATTTTGAAATTATGTCAGAAAAAGAAGAAGTAAATAAGATACTGAAGCAGACAAAGCCAAATACTGTGACGCTGGGTGATATCATTAATATCGATCTTGGAGATAAAAAATAGGTATGGCTGTCAAGAAAACTAAAAATAATATTGAGATTGAAAGAAATGTCATCGAACAATACTTAATGTTAATAAAAGAATTTGTTAAAAATAACGGGCATTATGTCAAATATATTCTAACATCTATTATCATACTGATAGTATTATCTGTTGGAATATTTATTTATATTGATAGAACCACCACTGCAAATTATATTAAGTATGAAAAGATTATTGATTCATATAGAAGTAATCCTGAAAATAGGGTTTTGAAGGATAAAACAATAAATGAACTCAGGGAATTAGTTAAAAATTCATCTTTTGGACATGCACATCAGATGAGCTTTTATATGTTGGGTAATCTGCTTTATGAAGATGAAAAATTTGCTGAAGCATATGACATGTTTAAGGCATTTATAAAAAAATCTTCAAGCAAGGAAATTTTTATACCTATAGCTGTTAATAAAGCTTCAATCTGTCTTGAAGAACAGGGTAAATTCGATGATGCGATAAGTTTACTTTTGAAGTTTGAAGAAGATAATAAAGATTCTATTTTGTTGGATCAGGTTCTGTATAATGCAGGAAGGCTTTACGCAATAAAAGAAGATAGAGCTAAAGCAATGGAGTATTTTAATAAAGTTATTACAGCTTTTCCTGATTCAGTATTTTCTGAAAGATCCAGGGAGAGGCTGTTTCTTCTTGGGAGATCGAAATAGTCTTTTTATTTCATAAAATATGCTTGACACAAATACCTGAGGTTTTGTTTAAAATTAGTAGTTACTTTACTAATGAGAGTCATCCCTTTAATTTTTTTGAAAATTAGGGTAAAAATTTGAGAATATATGGAGTTCTAAAGTGGCAGTACCAAAGAGAAGAAAATCAAAATCTAGGTCGCGTATGAGATGGGCTCATGAAGCGATAGGTGTTCCAAATTTGAGGCCCTGCCCTAAGTGCGGTGCCTATACAATGCCGCATAGGGTATGTTCTGAATGCGGTTATTATAAAAATGAACTAGTTGTTGAAAAGAAGGTTAAAATTAGTGACTGATAAAAATTATCAGCCTGATTAAAGAAGGGGGTTCCTTTGGGTATCCCTTTTTTTATTATGTCTTGACAAAATGTAATTTTAATATGTTTTTGTTCAGATTAAAGTATTTCTGATGATTTTAATATCCCTGTCGGGTTCAGCTGGAAGATTAAAATCATTAGACCTCATTAAATAATCCGGATTGATATATGTATGAAATTAAGGAAAGAGTAAACCGAATTATTGCGAATCAGCTTGAGGTTGAAAAGGATAAACTGTCTGACAATTTGTCTCTTTTTGAAGACCTTGGAGCTGATTCAATAGATACGGTGGAGCTGATTATTGCTTTTGAAGTTGAATTTGACATCGAGATTCCTGATGTGGAAGCTGAATTATTATTTACTTTAAATGATATCTACAAATATGTTGAAAAGAAGATTTCTAACAGACAATGACTATGAATCATAAAAAAAATGAAAAAAGTGAATCGGATAGTAAAAAGATACGATATAAACAATTAAGTATTCTTCAAAATATAATTCATGTTAAATTTAAAGATAAGAGGCTTCTAAACAGAGCACTTATTCATAGATCATATGTAAATGAGTCTTCTGCTGACAAAATTAAAGACAACGAGAGACTTGAGTATCTTGGAGATTCAGTTCTTGGTCTTATCGTAAATGAATATTTATTTAAAAGATTTGAGGAGTATCCTGAGGGTGATCTGGCAAAGATTAAATCGGCGGTTGTATCTGAAGCCACACTTGCAAAGGTCGCGCATGAAATTGAAATTGGAAAGTATCTTCTTATGGGTAAAGGTGAGGAGTTAAGTGGCGGAAGAGATCGCTCCTCTATATTGGCGAATTCTTTTGAAGCTCTCATCGGAGCTGTTTACCTCGATTCGGGACTTAGAGAATGTCGTAAATTTATACTTTCTCTCCTTAAAAAAGATATAGAACGTATTGACTTAGTTGCTTTTGAATACACAAAGGTAAAATATAACGAAGCTATTAAACAATATGTTCCAGACGATGGAAGCACACCTGCAACAAAAAAAGATGTTAAAGCAAAAGAGGAAGAAAAACCTTGGTAATG
>CAZVFJ010000148.1:8073-8449 GCA_964625825.1 uncultured Leptospirales bacterium
GAATGACATATCTCCGAGATCCGAAAACCACTCTTCAAGAGTATGTTCAGAAAAAATACAAAGAACGCCCCATCTATGAAGTTGTTGAAGAAAGGGGCCCTGACCATAAAAAAGAATTCATTGTAAGACTTCTTATAAAAGGAAATGAAGTTTCTCGTGGCGTAGGGAGTAGTAAAAGAAAAGCTGAAATGTTTGCCGCAGAACAGATTTTAAAAAAAATTGAAAAAAGCGGCGGTGAAATTTGAGCAAAAATGGCCGGGATGTCAGAATAAGAGTTGCCGGTATTCTGATAAAAGAAAATCGGCTGCTGCTTATTGCTCATAAAAAAAATAATGAAATATACTGGCTTCTTCCCGGAGGAGGTGTTGATTACGGA
>CAZVFJ010000149.1:0-8436 GCA_964625825.1 uncultured Leptospirales bacterium
CAATAACCTGGCTTACTCCTCTTACCCTGTTTGATACCTGATCCCTGAAATTTCTAAGTTCATTGGCGTCAAGACCGGCTATGAGAACTTTAATCTCTCTGGCATTAGCTGCTTTCACAAATTTATCCACAATAGTTTTCATGAAATTCGCAGCCTGAAATTTACCGTCATCATCAACTTTACCGAGAATCTGTTTTAACGCAGCTTCAATAGCCTTCTTTGATGCTGTTTCATCTTCAATATGAAGACCCGGAGCCTGTTTACTTGTAGAAGCAAGAATATCACCGGTGTAAACATCGATTGCTTTAAGCCTGATTATTGCTGATCGGGATTTCATTTCAGTCGCTCCCATTTTTTTCAGGGTATCAGCTCCCTGGGCTTTAGTTTCTGCTGTACCTACAATAATAACCTCCGCTCCGGCATCATCAAGGAGTAAATCCTGAACATCTTCTGAAACACTTCCAGTTACTGCTTTCTGCATCTTGGCTTTCTCTTTCTTCATGAGTTCCTGTGTCATTGCGGCATCAACAAACTGAAATCCTGAATTACCCATGATCTCCTGTACAAGCATCTCAGTTTCAGTAAAACCGGGGGCATTTTCTTTTCCGTTAAATGTCTCTTTCACAAGCACCATAAATTTAGGCCTTCCATACCTTTCAAGAGCATCCTCAATGGCATCTTCAATTACAGAAGGTTCAACAGTACCTTCGATTGTTACAAAATACTCAGTACCCTCCTGCCATTTTTTTATGATTTGAACATTCTTTACAAGACCGTATGATTTTGCCTCAATTATGTTAGCAACAAGTTCATAGTCTTCGACTATACTTGTCCCGGATACAGTCTCTCCGAGAATTTTTCTTACCAGTTTTGCTTTCGCATCATCAGTTGCCCTGTCGCGGGCAAGAGCTGTATCGTTATCAAATATTGTAGCGTATCCTGTCTCCTGGCCCCTGTTCTGACTGGTCTGTTTCTTTGAGGTTGTGCCTGATGCATCGTCACCCTTGACACTTTTCCCACCTCCGCACGAAACAAATACCGTCAGAAGTATACATGATAATGCCAGTATAAAACTTTTCTTCATTGTTTGGCTCCTTTCAAAATGTGTAATATTAAATCCTGGACTCCAGGATAATATGATGATGTTGATTTTAATCAATATTAAGGGTTGGAGTCAATTTATTTTTATAATTACAGGAGTAAATCCTATAATTATTCCGGCTTATTTTACCCCCTGAAAATGATTAAACGCATATAATTGCTTGATTAAAAAATAGAACAGGTATAATGTTTACTTAAATAACGATAAAGAGAGTATCTGTTTGAGTGATGATAAAAACTTTCTCCAGACCATAAAGCTTGAAATAAGCAGAAACTTCAGGCTTGATCCATATGAACGTATGGCTTTTCATAGAATACTTGCCCTCCTTAAAACGCAACAGGGCAAAGACATACTTATACGGGAACTCGACAGGGAGAGGGATATCCGCCTGAGTGCATTAACGTCTCTTACAAGCTTCAGCGATCCTTCTCTTGCCGATATTTTTATCAAGCTACTGGAGAAGGATCTTTCTGATGATGAAATTATACTGATCATCAATTTTTTCTCTGAACTCAATGATGAAAAAATTATCCCCCCTGTAATTAACCTTATCGAAAAAAACAGAGGTAACCCTGAAAAAAAATACCTGATAAAGATCGCATTCAATACTCTTAAAAATTTTGGATCCGGGAATACCGATATTCTTAATTTTTTAAATTCAATTATAAGCGACCAGACCTCCCCGGATACTCTTATCGCGGGTGCAATTAATACAATATCTGTTTTTAAAAATACAGAGGTTTTTGAGGAACTACTTAAAAAGAATAATGATAAGATTTCTTACTATGTTTTTTCTTCAATTTATAATTTTAACCTTACAATGAATGTATCAGATGAGGAGGAGGATTACACATCTCTGGAATGGAAACCAGCGCGGAGTCTTACTCCTGAAGATAATCTTCTCCTTCAGATCAAGGTTCTCCTGGGGAAAATGACAGCACGGTATGATGATTTTTCAGTCAGGACAAAAATTTCTTTCATTAATGCAATGCTTTCATGCAACCACAGGGAATCTGTAATTTATGTAATGAAAGCGCTCGAGTCGAGGGATCTTGACCTGGTTAAAAAGACACTCTATTCTCTTTACAGTAATATTACGACCTTAAGAAATCCAGAAAAAATATTCAGAAGCCTTATATCAATGAGTGTTGAGAGTGAAAGGTACAATGAACTTATTGTGGATATCTTCACAAAATATTTTACAGAGAGGTCCGTGTCACGTTCGGATATTCTCTTCAGGGACAAACAGTTCGGAAATATAGCTTCTACGCTTGAAAGCTTTTTTGAAACATACAGACGCGAGTTTATGATACCCGATGTAGTAGAAAAAGCCTTTCCGGAAAGCTTCAGAAAAATCAGACAGTATATCCTGAAAAATCTTGATCCGGAACACAAAAGGCGTCTGGTTACAGCTTTCACTTCTGAAGGAAAAAATCGTGTGAGGGATATGATTGCGGTGATGGCCGACTGGGTATTCTTTGTGCAGGATGATGAGAAGGAAGCGATATCACAGCTCCTCGACATAATGCTTGATGAAGACAGGATCTCACTCGAAAACAGCGCTTCAAGAATTGATTCAGTCAACTTTGAAAAAAGATATCTTCAATCAAGAATTGTAAGGCTATGCAATATCATAAGCTCACTACAAATTGATGGCGCTGCAAAATCTATGGTGTTTATTTATAACTACCTTAAAAAATATCCTGACAGGGAAATTTTTGAAGCAACGGTGAACGCCCTTTGCAGGATGAACTACTCCTACATGCTGAGCGAAGTCGAAATTATGCTCACAGCAGGGAGTCCCGAAGAGCAGGAAATGGCAGTGCGCCTACTTCCGCTTTTTTCCGAAAAAAGACTTATCAATATTCTTATCGAATTCCTTAAACAGAACTCATCATCGAATAATACAATAACATCCGGAATTACAGAAATTCTTGCAGAGCAGGATATTAAATCCAATGTCAACGCAGTAATAATTTTCAAGGAGTTAATTGAAAAGAATCCTGATACTCACATAAAAGAACTGGCTATTACAGGAATAGGGCATTGTGCGTTTACCGAGGATATCGAATACCTGAATGTCCTTTTTCACCGGTTAGCGGAGCAGAAACTCAAAGAAACTATAGTAAAATCTATAGCATCAATAATTGCATATAAAAGCAATTTCAACAAACAGTCTCTTACAAGAATGGTCCAGGAGTACCTTAAAGACCCGGGCATAAAGGTAAGAATTTTTTCCTGTATGATATTAATCAGGCTCGGGAACAAAGAGGCTTTCAGATCTATAAGAGAGATGCTTATAATCAAAAACAAGGGAATTCAGCGTGAAATACTTTCAATTCTCAGGGATATAAGGACTCCGGATTTCTACTTTTTCCTGGTTTCTCTTCTTAGGGAAGAATTTGGAATCAGCCTTGACGTAACCAATGTTCTTGAAAAGCTCCCTCCTGATGATATTAAAGAGATTGAAACTTTCATTATTAACATGTTCAGGAAATTTGAGATACCTCAGGGAATTGTACCTCAATCAAAGGAACCAGTTAAATATACCGCTGAAAAAAAACAATGCACTGTTCTGATCATAAATATTGAAAATTTCAGCGCGATTTCCTCCAACCTTAACTTTTTTCAGATGATAGAGCTTTATTTAAATATTGATTCCCTGGTTCTCCCCCCTGTTCAGGAATTTTCCGGTATTATTTCCTTCAAAGACAGCAGCTATGTAGTAGCTCTATTTGATAATCCCATTAACGCTGTCAATGCAGGGAGAGCTGTTATAAAAAAAATAAATGCACACAACAATTCCGTAATCTATGAAAAAAGAATAGTCGATAAAATTAATATAATAACTGATAATTTCACAGTAATAGGTGATGAAATTATAGAGCCTGTTAAATTTAAGGCAAACACCAATAAAACCTTGCCTCTAATAAATAGTATAATTATAGATTCAAAAACCTTTGAGATTATCAGAGATACCTTCTTTTCTACATCTATCCCCAAGCTTCTTTATTCAAATGAACTTTCAGACAGAGAACATTACGAATTTGTCTCTCCTGTTAATTTTAATGAGACAGTTCTTGAAATGCTCAACATGAAGGAGCAGGAAATTGAAAAGCAGAAAGAAATTAAAGCTCAGATCGATACACAGGTCAAGATGCTCAGCACAGGGAACAGGTCTACTACATCAATAGCGATTGCCGGCGAACTTGAAAATGTAGGGATTAAAATGAAATCCATGCTTGATGAGATTGAAGCATATATGAACCGAAGATCCACTGACCGGGAATTAAATAAAAACGTAAGACAGATGCTCCTGAACGTATATAACTTTTACAGGGTAGAGATATCGAAACTTCAGATTAAATAGCTACCTTTCTATGAATCTCCTTGAAAGTCCAAGTTTGTGCTCTATTAAAAGAGTTGAGTTCATAAGAAAAAACCGGTCATTCTTATATTTAAGGAGTTCTTCATACTGCTCCGCTGCTGTTTTGTAGTCCCCAATTTTAAATGATGACTCAGCATAGTAATAATGGAGTGACTTGTCATACTCCCCGGAAATATCCACCGATTTGAGAAGATTAATTGCCTTAATATACTCCTCATTTGAAAAATGTATCTTTGCAAGACCAAGCAGGCCATTGGGAAAAAGGTGATTCAGGGATAATGCTGCTTCATAATACTTTTGAGCTGTTGCTAACTGTTTCCTGTTATAATAAATGTTCCCCATGAGAATATAAGTATTAAGGTCTCCAGGATAAAGTTTAAGCGCCTTCCTGAAATACTGTAAAGCATCACTCTCGCTGTTCCTCCTATCGTAAATATAACCCATCTGAAGATACGTTCTGTAATATTCAGGTACAAGCTGGATAGCCTTTGTAAAGTTCATAAGGGATAGATCGAGCTTATTCTGGTAAAGATAGCATATCCCAATATTATACCTGTACGGAAAAAAAAGAGGAGCATGAAGTAACCCATTCTCCAGCACATCCGCCGCTTCACGCCATCTCCCTTTAAGCATCATTTCAGCAGCCCTGTTATTCTCTTTCCCTGCAATATCATTACCCGTGCAGAACATTATATCATTTTCAGGATATATCCGGTATTTCGGATTAGTTTCCTTTTCTTCAATAATATTTTCATTCTCTACTCCATAACCGATAGAGCTTAAAAAGGGTGCCAGGGTAAAAATTACTACCAGGGCTGATGTCCGCAGAAATAGTATCATAAGATATTTAATAACCCCCGTGGTAAATAATATCGGCGGAACAAGAACATCACCTGACTGTAAGAATAAAACAGTCTAAATCATGGTATGAATTATTTTCCAGATAAAAATGTATTTAAAGTCCTCCGGATTCAGGGAAGTGGTTTAAACTGTAAAAAATATTATTTATAAACCGGGGCAGGATTATCCTCTAAAATAACATAAATTTAATTCACCCTTCCATATCAAAATAAATAAATATAAAAAAACGTTGAAAAGAAGAACGCCTCTAATCAAATGAGCATAAATTTTAAAAAATAATGAAGAATATGAAAATTTTTAATGAAATACCTGAAAACAAAGGACAATTCATAAATCCTGTTGTTACAATAGGGAACTTTGACGGAGTACATACAGGTCACAGAAAAATAATTAAAACTCTTCTTCAGAAGAGTCGTGAACATAATGGGGACCCATTTGTAATTACATTCCGCAACCATCCAAGAACAGTTATCCATCCCGGTTCTGTATGCAGGATTATAACTACAGTTGAAGAGAAGCAGGATGCGCTATACCAACTCGGTGTCACAAATATAATAATGCTCAATTTTACAAAAGAGCTGTCTGAGCTTACAGCAGACCAGTTCTACAATGGCCTCCTTGTTCAGAGACTTAAAGCGCGTGAAATTGTAATAGGCTATGACCACGCTTTCGGCAAAAACAGGGAGGGTAATATCGATTTCCTCCTTAAGCTCTCTGAAAAGACAGGTGTTAAGATAACCCAGATCGGGGAAGAATCATGTGACAGTGAAATAATATCCTCGACCCTATTGAGAAGTGAAATTGATAAGGGCAACATAGAGAAAGTAACAAAACTTCTTGGCAGAAGATACACTTTTTCAGGAAACGTGGTAAATGGCGCAGGCCGTGGCGGTAAGAAACTTGGTTTTCCAACAGCGAATATATGTCCGGATAATCCTGATAAAATAATCCCGGCAAGCGGTGTTTATGCTGTTAAGGTAAAAACACCCACTGGCGAAATCAGAAACGGGATGCTAAATATTGGTGTAAACCCGACCTTTAATGGCACAGAAAAATCTATAGAAGTAAATATCCACGACTTTAGCGAAGATATTTATGGTAAAAAGCTGACCGTCGAATTCTACTCAAAGATACGTGATGAAGTTAAATTTGCATCACCTGAAAACCTTATTGAACAGATAAAGAGCGATGAAAAGCAGATACGCAGGATACTTAATGGAGTAGAATAACTTATATGATTTATGAAGATTTCTGCGAATATGCAGGTATAAAGTTCAGGCTTGTTTCTGATGAACTTTTTCTTAAAGAAATAGAATTTTATAAAGGGGAGCTCTTTAAACCTTCCCGGGAATCGGACACTCCTGCGCCGGTTAAACTTTTGCTTCAATTCTTCGAAAACTACTTCAATAAAAATCTATCCGGAAATCTTTCTGTAATATTCAGGCATAATGGTAAGGATATCATACTTGTACGAGGGAGTGCAAAATCAGGCAGCATCGTCCTCGACATGGATGGCTTTACTGAAAAAGAAATAAATGTCTTCAGGGAGCTGGTTAAGGTTAAACCGGGAGAAAAAATTTCATATAGTGCACTTGCCGCAAAATGCGGAGTTCCTGGCGGAGCCCGTTTTATAGGGAATACTATGGCAAAGAACAGGTTCCCTGTGATCATTCCCTGTCACAGGGTTATAAAGAGCGATGGGTCTTTAGGGAATTTTTCAAGCGGAGTGGAGCTAAAGGAAAAGCTCATCCGCCATGAATCGTATGTTTAATGTTTTTTTACAGCCCTGACCATTACTATAATAAATCCAGCTGAGATTAGAAGAGTACCAAGCCACACTATCCATATAAATCTTTTCATAGATATATCAAAAATTGCAAATTCAGGAGGTATCACGTCATCCCTTCCCGGTGAAAGATACAATCTTACAGCCTTATGAGTGGCATCTATTCCCTCAATCTTTAAAATACGGTTCCCCTGAACTTTCTGCGTAATCTGCTCTGTCTCTCCATTAGTAAACCTTATTGCAGGGAAATATTTCATTCCGTCAATGAGCAGATCCGCGCGAATAACCATTCCCTGCGCCCCCATGTTATTTGTAAAAAATCCATAAAATTTCACAGGGAGACCCCCGACTATTTTCTCCTCCTTTTCATGAAGAATAGCCGTACTATAGTTTAATGCTGTAAAATTATACTGCTGCGGAGTGATATAAATATCGCCTGCGATTCCTGACATTATAAACGGTTCCCTGTAGAGGGATTCGGTTTTACTGTCAATGTAATAATACATTGCAGCTTCATTAGTACGTGTCCCTTTTTTAATAAGTGCATTTACGGTGGATTTATCAGCTTCGGTGAATCCCTTGAGAGTAATGCTCACAGGCCCGGATACAACTGTTTCTCCCACAGAAATTTTCTTCTGTTCTGTCCAGGAGTGAATCCCTGAAGTGATAACGCCTATGACAAAAACCGCAATCCCTATATGAGCAAGGCCTGACGTAAGATTAACAGGCTTTCGATTTCTGTAAATATCATATGCAAAAAGGAAAGTCGGAAAGAAAGCTATAATCGCGAATATATAAGAAATAAAATTAAAAGTGAAGAATATATTCATTAATATACCCGCTATTAACGCGAAAGCGGCACATATGACAATTTTTTTTACTTCAATCCTTTTAATTACGGCTGCATATAAGCTGAGTAATAAAATTATTATTAGACCGAAAGGTATCGATATGTTGGTATAAAATTTTACTGTAACTGTTAACGGTTTGTTCAATATGCCTGAAAAAAGCGGCAGTGATGTACCCGCAAAAATCACAAGAGCATAAAGCACAAGCGTAATAATCCCGTATATCATTACCGTTTCATATGTAAAAAATCCGGCTTCTGATCCTGAGCTTTTTATCTCTTTGAATCTTTTAATAAAAAGATATACTGATATTCCGATGAAGAATGCTAAACCTGCTGCAAGAAAAACTGTTACATCTGATTTACCGAAGGAGTGTACAGAAAAATCTGAAAGAACTCCGCTCCTTGTGAGAAATGTGCTGTATATGACAAGGAGGAAATATCCCAGAGCC
>CAZVFJ010000150.1:0-7591 GCA_964625825.1 uncultured Leptospirales bacterium
TTTTTTTATATATAGTTTAATTTCTGGTTTTCTATAATTATACCCGTAGGTGCCGTTAAGTCATGGGTTTTGAACCTGGTTAACCAGGTGGGTTCCCGCATACTATATCAGATCTACTCCTTGCGGAACATGACCATTTAAAGCAAATATTGAGATCCCGTAATTTGAATAGGCTCAAACCTCTGTATGACAATCGCGAACACCACAGGCAGTACTAATGAAAAACAGGGGTATTCTTTAGGCAACAATTTTTTTTGAACTTTTATTCCAATTTAATTAAATTATAGATATTTCAGATTTTCATATTCTACATGAAATTAAATATTTATTGAAATAAAACCGGCTTGTTTAGATAACTGTATAAAATAAAATCGGAGGTTTTATGAGCCTACAGGAAAATTGGAAATGGCCTGAAGAGGAATTAAAACCTGTCTCATGGCATTTTTATAACACCTGTCAGAAGTATCCGGATAGACCTGCCCAAATATTCAATCCATCATTATATTATAATGATAATAACGGGTATTTTAACTGGTTTGAACTTCTGAAGCGTGTTGAAAGCATTGCATGCGGTTTTATGTGCATCGGTATTAAACCAAAAGATCTGGTTGGTATAATGGCAGAGAGCAGTCCTTACTGGACTCAGTCAGATATGGCTTTGTGCTGCCTCGGGTGTATCAGCGTAACTATATTCCCCACACTATCTATAAAAGAGACATCCTCTATACTCAATGACTCTACATGCAGGTATCTTATTGTTGGAAGTGAAGATATTCTTGATAGAGTTATGAAGGGTTACAGGGAAATTCCTATGCTTGAGAAGATAATTATATTGGATCTGGAATATTCAGGTAACGATAAAAGAATAATCGGTCTCAGGGATATTATTGAACTTGGTGAAAAAAATAAAATTCAAAGATACGCAGAATATCTATCCTATAGGGATAGTATTAAACTCGAAGACTGGTACACAGTAGTATACACACTGGGTACATCCGGAATCCCCAAGGGTATTGTTTTAACACATTATAGTGTTGTTAGCCGAATTTCAGGCTCAATTGAATTCTGGGGCAGATATGGAATGTCAATTACGGAGAAGGATAGGGGCCTCTGCTATCTGCCGCTTTCGCAAATATTTGATAGGGCTGCCTGCCAGTTGACATCAATTATGAGTGGGGCAGCAATTGCATATGCTGATTCTCCGGGTACTGTGCTTGATGATATAAAAAAATATAATCCGACATGGATTAATACAGTTTCAATATTATATGAAAAGATATATATACATTTTAAGCATAGCATTGGGCAGGGCCGTTTTAAAAAAAAGTTATATCAGTGTGCAATCAATACTGGATACAAAGCTCTCAAATATAGAAAAGATGCAAACGGTTGTTATAATATGCACAAAGAGTTTGATATTATTGAACGCCTCCCGTTCTTTTTAAGAATAAGATACAGGTTTGCTGACAGATTGTTTAAAAATATCAGAGAACTTTTCGGTACCAAAATCAGATACGCATTTCTGTCAGCTTCGGGTATTTCGCCATCTCTGCTTACTTTTTTCTATGCAGTCGGTCTCCCTATCTCTGAAGGTTATGGGTTCACAGAAACCATGTCTGCGCCTATCCTTAACCCTATAACTGCCTGTAAACCCGGCTTTGTGGGTATAAACGCAAATGGAGGATATTCAAGAATTGCTCCGGATGGGGAGCTTGAATTAAGCGGTGCAGGTTTATTTTCACATTATCTCAATAAGCCTGAACTTACAGCGGAATCATTTACAGCTGATGGATGGTTTAAAACAGGAGATATAGTTGAAATTGATAAATCCGGTTATTTCAGGATTATAGATAGAAAAAAATCAATAATCTGTACATCTATTGGAAAGAATATAGTGCCGGCAAAGCTGGTTGGTGAGTTTAATACTACTGATTATATTGATCAGATTTTCTTTGTCGGTGATGATAAAAACTACATAGCCGCGCTTATTGTCCCAAATTTTAATTATTTTATCGGATTGTACGAGAAAGAAGGGATAAGGTATGACAAGTCCAGTCTTGATTGGGATGAAACGTTTGGAATGTCTTTATGTATAAAGGTGGGGGAGGATTTTACGGGAACCCTACGATTAAAAAATATTATTGAAGAAACGGTTAATAACGCTAATAAAAATCTTGAAACCTTTGAAAAGATTAAACAATATTCTATACTCACAGAAAGATTTTCAAAACAGAACGGTACCATGACACCGGCTCAAAAATTGAAAAAGGATTCCATAATTCAGAAATACTCAGAATTAATAGCAAAGATGTATGATTGAAATTTTATCTTAGTGTAATCGGAAATTTAGTAATACTTTTTATGGAATAAAGAAATATTTTAATGTATTATTAAATATCTCAATTTAATAATTAAGTCATAATTTTAAAAGGAAGGTACTTTATCAAAGCTCTATCAATAAAGAATTATCATTGATTTTTAATATTATGATTTAAATATTTGTCAAGATTGATAAAAATTATGTAAACAGCATTTATGAAGCGTAATAGTGGAAGAAAATAAAAAATATCAATTTATATTAAACCATGGCACCGAAGAAGGTTACGAAGAATTCTCTCTTTCAAAGGGAGAATTTATAAAAATAGTCAGAGAGCATATAGTTGAACCTAAAAAGATCTTTCTCGGTCTTGGTGATTTCCTTGAAATAGGGGATTATAATAATCTTATTGATGCTGTTTTCCTTGATCAGGATGTAGCAAAACTTGAAGGTATTCTTGACAAGAATAATCGGATAATATCAGAAGGGGGGGATATTCCTTTTTCTTTTTTTAAACTTGCTGTGTATTATCCTGATTTTCTTCTGAAGGATGTCCCTGTGGAATGTATTTCAACAATAGGGAAAAAGGCCCGCGTATTCCCCGGAGCAGAGACATTTATAAAAAATATAAAAAAATATGAGCCCCTGATTTTTACCGCCATTCCTCATGAATTATCCATTGAATATATAAAACGTCTCGGTCTTGACAGATCGAATCTAATCGCAACTGAATATAAAAAGGAAGTTTTGAACAACCGCGAGGTTTATGCAGGTGATATTCTTAAATTTATTTCAGGGAACAGGCGAAGCATTGAAATAGAAAAAAAGATGGCTGAACTGGAACTAACTGAAGAGGAAATATTATACATAGGCAGGGGGGAGGCGGGATCAAATACATTTTCATCATATAGATCCATTGCTTTTAATCCTTCCAGAAATATAATCAGCAAGTCAAACTACACAATCTATGCTTCATCTCTTGAATCTCTTTTAATCCTTTTTAATTTTAATTCAGAGCTGGATCATTATCTCCTGTCTGAGGATTTTGAGGATAATCTTCCGTCGCTGGTAGTTTTTTCTACGAAAAAAGGGAAATCTCCGGCTCTTGTTGAACTTGAGCTCGAACATCGTCAGATGCAGGAGAATATTATAGGTTTGAAAATTGAGCATTCAGAGGATTCTTACGGTTCGCTTGAAAGAGAAATTAATGTAATGTTAGGCGCTTCAGCAATCAATATAACAAATGTAAGAAATATTATCTATTCAAGGATGAAAAAATATATCGAAGACCCGCAGAAACTTGTTAAGGATATTTATACAATCGCACGGGAGAGATATAAAAGTATAACTTAAGAATAATAATGAGATTAAATTTTAACTAATAATATAATCAACAAGGAGAGTAAGGAGTATGACATTTATTACAGAGATAAAAGCAAGGGAGATTCTCGACTCAAGAGGAAATCCAACCATAGAGGTTGATGTTGAGCTTGAATCCGGAGCTGTAGGAAGAGCGGCGGTACCTTCGGGTGCTTCTACCGGTGAGCATGAAGCTGTTGAGCTGAGAGATGGAGACAAAAAGAGATATCTCGGCAAAGGTGTATTAAAAGCAGTTGCGAATGTCAATGATATCATTTCCGAAGCGCTTATTGATATGGATGCCATGAATCAGATTGAGATAGACAATACTATGATCAAACTTGACGGAACACCAAATAAGGGAAATCTAGGCGCGAATGCGCTTCTTGGTGTTTCTCTCGCATGTGCGAAGGCTGTGGCAAATACTTTTGATATGCCTCTTTACAGATATATAGGTGGAGTAAATGCGTGCGAACTTCCTGTTCCTATGATGAATATATTAAACGGCGGTTCACACGCTGATTCAAGCGTTGATATGCAGGAGTTTATGGCAATGCCAGTTGGTGCGGCCAGTTTCAGAGAAGCTTTAAGGATGGGTGCGGAGACATTCCATGCACTTAAAAGTGTACTTAAAGAGAAAGGTTATTCAACAAGCGTCGGTGATGAAGGAGGATTTGCTCCGAATCTTAAATCCAATGAAGAGCCACTTGAACATATAGTTAAAGCTATAGAAAAAGCGGGATACAAACCGGGGAAAGATATTATGATCGCTATGGACCCGGCAGCCAGTGAATTCTATGATGCAAAGAAGAAAAAATATATATTTTCAAGAAGTGATAAAAGTGAAAGAACCAGTGAGGAGATGGTAGATTTTTATGGTAAACTGGTCAGTGCATATCCGATAATATCAATAGAAGATGGTTTTGCTGAAGACGATTGGGAAGGATTCGCTCTTTTTACAAAAAAATTTGGTTCAAAGCTGCAGATAGTTGGAGATGACCTTTTTGTGACAAACACGGAGAGACTAAAACGTGGAATAAAAGAGAAAAGTGCAAACTCTATCCTGATAAAACTCAACCAGATTGGAACTCTGACTGAGACAATTCAGGCTGTAGAGATGGCAAAAAGAGCCGGATATACAACAGTTGTTTCACACCGTTCAGGTGAAACGGAAGATACAACAATCTCTGATCTTGTTGTTGCCCTTAATACAGGCCAGATCAAAACAGGTTCTGCATCAAGAACAGACAGGATCGCAAAATATAACCAGCTTCTTAGAATTGAAGAGGAGTTAGGCTCTATGGCTCTCTTTAAAGGTAAAGAGGTTTTTTACAATATTGGGTAATAGAAACCGGTTTAGAGTTATTCTTTTAATTTTTATCCTTTTCAGCGTCTATACTTTCATATTCAGTGAAAGTGGACTCCTGGAAAGGATGAGATTAAAATTAAAATACCAGGAAATACAACAGAATCTTTCATCATTAAAAAAATCTAATGATGACCTAAAAGAACTATGCAATAGATACAGGGGCGGAAATTATTCCGAGAAGGAGATAATTAATTCCGGTCTTATATATTCAGGAAGTAAAGTTATTGTTTTTAATGATAACAATAGCTCCAAAAGTATAGCCTCTGACGGTTTTAGCAGAGATTTTCAGCTTGACCCGGCACATCTTAGAATAATATGGGTCATTATATCATTAATGATAATTATTTATTATATTAATCGAATCAGAAACAGGGATGAATCGTCAGATGGATAGAATACTTACAGATTATGATAGTAATGATGTAAAGGTAATTAAATGGCAACTCAATTCCAGTAATATAAATATGACAGGGATTGTGCAAAAATGTGTATACGGCTATCCTTCTGTTATAATTCTGAATCCCTGCCAGACTGATGATTCAACTGATGAAAAAAAGCTTAATTACATGGCAATAGCTAATCCTCTGTGGTTAACCTGTCCTTTTTTAAATAAAAAAATACACGAATTTGAATCTTATGGTTATATTAAAAAAGTAACCAGTTTCGTTAATTCGGACAGGATTCTGATGGATTTTATGAAAAATGCTCATGCAAATTATTATTATCTGAGGAGAAATCTGTATTCGAGATATTTTGGAGATATCAGCCCTCTCGAATTCAATAACAAAATACTTACCTGCGGTATAGGTGGTATTAAGGAAATCGATAATATAAAATGTCTGCATCAGCACTACAGCCATTATCAAATTTGTAGCGATAATGTTGTTGGTAGAATAGTTCATAATCTCCTTAATGGAATAAACTACTGCAGGGAGAGATTATGCGATGATGCCAGCCAGTAAGACAGCTCGCGAAATCTATGAAATAAAGAAATTAAAAAAAGATGGATCTATATCCTGGAATCATATTGATAATGTTGTTCATGCTTTAAGGAGTGGAGAAATTTTTATTATGCCTGTTGATTCTGTTTATGGAATAGTCGGGATCGACAGAAATGATGTCATTCAGAGCATCCTGGAAATTTCTGGAGATACACCTTCAAACCTGGAAATAATTATTTCAAACTTCAAAATGCTCGAAGAAATTGCGCTGGTTAATAAATTTTCCTATGATTTTCTAAGGCGGGTATGGCCTGGAGAAGTTACTGTGCAGTTGAAAAGCAGAAGAATTAAATCTGAAAATTGTATCCTGATGAGAATGCCCAGGCATAAATATCTTCTTGACATAGTTAGTGGTGTCGGGATTCCACTTGTCTACATGCCTGCAAGAAGTTCGCTAAGAAAGATGCTATATAACGATAAAGAGATTATTAGAAGATTTAAAAATTTCTGTTCGCTTCTTATTATAAATGAATTTAATAAGAACCATACGTTACCGACATTGATCGATATAAGCAGTGATAAGCTTACAATTCTTAATGAAGGGCGTGTCAGTTCAGATGAAATAAAATCACTATATTTTTTAGGTAACATGTAAACCAGTTATTTTTTATGAAAAGAATTTTATATCCCCTGTTTTTTTTCCTGATCCTTTCGGGAAATGCCTTCACTAATCAGACTCCGCAAATATCATTTTTAAAAACCACACATTTTATTGTTAGATATTATACGGAGGAGACTCCCTATGCGGCAGAAATTGCTCAAATAGCCGAATCTTATTACAGAAAGATTGAGACTTTTTTAAATTATTCAACTGCTGGACTTATTAATATTTCAATTTTACAGAGTGATGGAGGTATAAATTTCCCACCTTGTAATTGTAATATTAATCTGGAAGTTTGTTCCGGAACAGATATAACGATTATTAAAATTGAATTATATTATCAGATTTTTAATTATTTTTTAAATCAAATATCTATCGACTCCTATGGATTAAATAATTTCCGGCCAAAAGATGAACTCCTGGAAAATTCATTATGCGAATACTCATTGAATGGATTTAGTATTGAGAATGAATTAATTTTGAAGGATTTTTTTTTAAATCAGGGCAGGGCGGCTACAGATTTATTAAATAGTGCTAAAAAAGGCAAAGGTCCGGCTGATGCAATTTATACCGGCTTCTTTAATTTTGTTGAATCTACTTATGGGAAAAAATTTATATTACGAGCTCTGAAAGACAAAAATTATTATGGTGAATTTTTCAGTTCATTATCAGAAGTTACAGGAATCACCTTTGAAAAAATTATTACTGATTTTAATAGGTATCTGACAGAAAGATTTAAAATAAGCTTAAAAATTACTGAAGAACCAGTTTTTATTGATTTTTCAGGGGAAAATGATCCATTAACAGATTTAACAGATTTTTCCATCCTCCCATCCATAGGCAGGATTGTTCTGCTAAAGAATATGGAAAAATGTTCACGTATTGAAATAAGAGAACTGAAAGAAAACAGAATTTTTAAGGCAATTGATCTTGATAAAGGTTTT
>CAZVFJ010000150.1:7601-8436 GCA_964625825.1 uncultured Leptospirales bacterium
TTTAATAGGTATCTGACAGAAAGATTTAAAATAAGCTTAAAAATTACTGACGAGCCGGTTGTTGTTGATTTATCAGAGGAAGATGTTACATTAACAGATTTTTCCATTCTCCCCTCCATAGGACGGATTGTTTTGTTGAAAAATATGGAAAAATGTTCACGTATTGAAACAAGAGAACTGAAAGATAACACAATTTTTAAGGCAATTGATCTTGATAAAGGTTTTATCGGGAGAAATATATGTTATATAGATACAGGTACTATAGTTGTTTCAGGTACTTTAAAATATGAATCAATGTTGTTATTTCTTGCCTCAGATACGCTTTCAATAAAACGTAAAATCAGGCTCCCTTATATATATATCAATAAACTATGCGGAATTGATAAGGATAACTCTATACTTTTAAACTCTGCATATGGTCTTGGAACAGGAATACTTGCACTTAATCGCAATGATGGGAGTATTAACAGAAAATTTTCAGAAGACCTGCTTTCTTCCTCGGACATTATTTATTTTAACGAATGTATATATTATATTGTTAAAAAAGAAAATTATGAGATAATTGAAACAAATATTTCTACCGGGACTGAACGGACAATAATAAAATCTATGGACGAAATTTCGTCTATTGGGCTGAAGGGAGATCGAATACTGGTTTCATCTAACAGTAGAGCAGGTGGGCGAATTTCTCAACTTGGTATTGAAAATGGGACTATTGAACAACTGGTAAATCTGGCAACCCCTGTTTTTAAAGTTGCTGCTATAGATGATACTCTTTATTTCTTCACATTTTCTCAAGGTAAACGCAGACTACTGAGTTATAAGCTGCAATAAA
>CAZVFJ010000151.1:0-3795 GCA_964625825.1 uncultured Leptospirales bacterium
TATCCATAAGGATCAGGTTGTGGTCTACTGCGATATTTGCTTCTTCGAATATCGGAGCAATTTCAAACTGGCCGGGTGCGACTTCATTATGACGTGTCTTTGCAGGAATCCCCAGTCTAAAAAGTTCATTCTCAAAGTCATGCATGAATGACTGTATCCTCTCTTTAATACTTCCGAAATACTGGTCTTCAAGTTCCTGCCCTTTCGCAGGCGCTGCGCCTATAAGTGTTCTGTCGGTGAGTACAAGATCCTGTCTTTTGAGATAGTAGTCTCTGTCTATGCAAAAATACTCCTGCTCAGGCCCGAGATTGGAATGAATTTTTTTTGAAGTTGTATTCCCGATAAGTTTAAGTATCCTCATAGCGCTATTGTTCAAAGCCCTGATTGATCTAAGAAGAGGAGTTTTTTTATCCAGGGCTTCTCCGGTATATGAAATAAACGCTGAGGGAATACAAAGAGTTATGCCAAGGCCGTTTTTCCTCAGAAACGCCGGGCTTGACATGTCCCATGCCGTATATCCTCTTGCTTCAAAAGTCGCCCTGATTCCGCCGCTTGGAAAACTTGAAGCATCAGGCTCCCCCTGCACAAGCTGTGTACCGGAAAATCTTTCTATTACTTCAAACTGATTTGTAAACTCAATGAAGGCATCATGTTTTTCAGCAGAAGCTCCGGTCATCGGTTGAAACCAGTGAGCGAAGTGAGTCGCTCCATTATCCAGAGCCCATTCTTTCATTGCATGTGCTACTACATTTGCAGTTTCCAGGTCAAGCTTATTGTTTTCTTCAATACAGGAGACAAGTTTCATATAAACATCTTTCGGCAATTTTACCTGCATAACCGCCCTGCTGAAAATCAGCTCACCATAAAATGAAGAGACAGGCCTTCTGATGTTTTTTTCTTCATCTGAAATCTTTGTTTCCAAAGCCGGAGTTTCATTGGTTCTCATATTTCGATCTCCTTTTATTTTATAATTAAATTATTCTGCCTTAATTGTGGCCATATGATTTATAAAATAAATGATGTCAAATCAATGTTGTCAGCATATATGATAATTAACATTGCTGTAACAAAAACCAGCTCCCCGGCCTTCAAAAATCATTACAAGAATATAACAGGCGTTATAACATTTATTAGCAAGTATAAATTTTTCATTAAAGTTACAGCCATGTTAAAAATTAATATTAAAGTAACATTTTAGTGTTATGCGTTATGCGGTAAACTCTTATGTTTTGTTTTTTGTTACAATTCAGTTAAATAATATTCATTATCAGGCCATTTATTTCCATGTATTTGACCGGCGATATTTTACATGCTAACCATGAACCCAGAAATTTTAATGGAGGAAATATATGATCAACGGTGCAGATACCGCGTGGGTCATTGTAGCAACAGCGCTTGTAATGATAATGACACCAACTCTGGCTTTCTTTTACGGAGGCCTCGTAAGAAAAAAAAATATTCTTTCCATACTCATGCAGTGTATGGCAATACTTGCTGTGATTTCAATACAATGGATACTTTTTGGATACAGCCTTGCTTTCGGTCCTGATAAAGGCGGAGTTATCGGCGGATTTGAATGGTTTTTTCTTAATGGCGTAGGCCTTGAGCCTCTTGAAGGACAGACAATCCCTCATCAGCTTTTTGTATGTTTTCAGATGATGTTTGCAGTAATTACCCCCGCACTCATGGTTGGTGCATTTGCTGAAAGAATAAAATTTTCAGGCTTTCTTTTTTTCATTATACTATGGTCAACATTCATCTATGACCCCATGGCTCACTGGGTTTGGGCCCCCGGGGGATGGCTGTTCGGTAAAGGCGTGCTTGACTTTGCAGGCGGCACAGTAATTCATATTACTGCCGGCATATCAGCTCTTGTAATGTCAATCATGATCGGTAAAAGAAACGGCGGGGCTTCTTCCCCCTCTCCCCACAACCTCCCCTTAGCTGTGCTCGGTGCAGGATTTCTCTGGTTCGGATGGTTCGGATTCAACGCAGGCAGCGCACTGGCCGTAAAGGGACAGACTGTTTCAGCTTTTATCAACACAAACACCGCGGCAGCTGCGGCGGTAATGATGTGGATGTTTCTTGACTGGCTTATTCACAAAACTCCAACAGTTCTTGGTGTTATAACAGGAGCTGTAGCCGGTCTTGTTGCGATAACTCCGGCAGCAGGTTTCGTTACTCCAATGGCATCGATTGCGATTGGTGCAGGAGGCAGCGTTCTCGGATTTATATTCGTTACTTATGTAAAGAAAAAGTTCGGGTATGATGATACGCTGGATGTATTTGGTGTCCATGGCATGGCCGGAATATGGGGAGCTCTTGCAACCGGCCTCTTCGCAGCAAAAAGTATTGGTGGTACAGACGGCCTATTCTACGGTAATCCTTCCCAGCTTACGGTACAGGCAGTAAGCGTTCTGGTTGCAATTATTTTTCCTGCCGCCGGGACATTTATACTTTTTAAAATAAGCGACATGCTGATCGGGATGAGAGTTGCAACCCGTGATGAAAAGATAGGTCTCGACCTTAGCCAGCATCATGAAGCCGGCTATACTCTTATGGATTAAATAATGGAGACTGAATATGAAATATATAATAGCAATAATCAAATCACATAGAATCCTCGAAGTTAAACAGGAGCTCGAAAAAAATGAAATTTACCTGATGACCGTAAGTGACGTACTGGGATGCGGAAGACAGAAAGGTGTCACTGAAGTTTACAGAGGCGTGACAGAAGTTGATAATCTTCTACGAAAAACAAAAATCGAAATTGCAGTCAACGATGAATATCTTGACAAAGCGATAAACGCGATAATGAAAGCAGCTCCTGAAGGTGAAGTCGGAGATGGCAAAATTTTTATTTTTAATCTGGAGGAATGTTTCAGAATAAGAACAGGAGAAAAAGGAAAATCCGCTATCGGTTAAAATACTCAGGGCTGCAACTCCATGCAGCCCTGAATTTTTTCAACCAGACATAACTGTATTTGTATTTCTGCATCAAAATGCGATTTAATGATAAGGCAATCTATACAGACGGATGCAGAAAAGACAAATAGCAGCCGTTTGTTTAAAATAGCGTTCCTGAACAAAAAAAATCCAACTCACAATATGTTTCAAAAATAAATCTTTAAATTACCTGCCTTTAAATACAGGTTTTCTTTTATTGAATATAGCGTCAGCACCCTCAGCAAAATCAGCACTAACACCTCCTGCCATGATATTTAACCTTTCATTCTCCATCTGGCATTCAAGTTCACGCAGCAAAGATCGGTTTATCAGTTGTTTTCCACGGGCAAATGCCAACGTAGGTCCCGCTGCAAGTTTTTTGGCTAGTTTTTCTGTTTCTTCATTAAATGATTCTGCCGGAACTACCATTGATACCATCCCCAGTCTTAATGCTTCTTCGGCGTTTACGTGCCTGTCAAGAAGCAACATCTCCATTGCTTTTGAAAGCCCGACTATCCTTGGGACTGTAAGAGACCAGGCACCATCCGGACTCAATCCAACAGATGTATATGCCTGTACAAAAGATGCCTTGTCTGAGGCGATACGAAGATCACATGCCATTGCAACGCTCATCCCCACTCCCATGGCCGGACCATTTACTGCGGCAATTACAGGTTTTGGCAGTTCACGTATAGCGCTTATAACAACGGCGAGTTTTTTAGGAACCTGCCGAAGCCATTTTTCTGCTCCCATTTCAAGCATCCCCTGCAGGTCACCCCCTGCGCAGAAAGCCTTACCGTTCCCTGTTAACACCACAGCCCGTACATCCTCATCAAAACAATCCTCAAA
>CAZVFJ010000151.1:3805-8406 GCA_964625825.1 uncultured Leptospirales bacterium
GGAACGCATTCCCGGCGACGTCAGCAAGGATTTCAAAGCAATCCTCAAAGGCCTCTTCAAGACACGCGGTGAGTCCGCTACTAAGTGCATTCAGTGTTTTAGGTGAATTCATTGTTATTGTGCAGATGCCATCTTTTTTTATCCATAATGCCTGTTTTTCTTCCATGTTCTCCCCCCGTAATAAAATGATATTATATTATTTTGTACTTAAAATCAGTATTTATTCCTTAAATTATTTCAGGTAAAAAATACTCTATTACCCCCGCCGCCAAAGGCGGCGGGGGTATATAATTCATAATTTTACACTAAAAAATATATTTAGAAATTATTACTGAGAAAATTTTGTCCAGAGATATATTAATTTCTACAAAATATTTATTTTTTATAATGCAGGCAATAATTTTTTATTATTGAATTATATATAAACATGCAGTTTTTTAAAATTGTAATATCTTTTCTTTTTTACTGATAAGCTTAAAACTTACTTTACATATGCTATTCATTGAAAGGAGTGATTACTACGTTAGTTTGAAAGATTATCAAAGAAAATGAACAGGAACGATATACTAAAAATAACTGAGGAATACTGTCTTGCTCCGAATAAAAAACTGGGGCAAAATTTTTTGATTAATGATCAGATTATAAAGAAGATCGCGGATGCCTGTTCGCCTGAAAATCATCATATTCTTGAGATAGGTCCCGGCCTTGGTGCAATATCAGAGACCCTCGCGGAAAGAGCTCTCTCCTATACTGCCGTTGAAATCGATTCAGGTTTTGTCCGTTATCTTACGGATTTATTCGCGGGGAATGGAAACGTAACCATAGTTCACACCGATTTTCTTAAGAGTAATCTTGAGGACAGGTTCGATTTGATAGTATCCAATCTTCCGTACTATTGCGCGTCAGAGATTCTTTTCAGGATTGCTTCGAATTTCAGCGCGCCGGAAGTTTATGGTATGATGCAGAAGGAGATGGGTGACAGGATTATTGCGCAGCCGGGAAGTGAAAATTACGGCGCTCTCACCGTCACCCTTTCGTATTATTTTGACGCGAAGGTACTCTTCAATGTCCCTGGTGAATGTTTTTATCCAAAGCCTGAGGTTAAATCATCCTTTCTGCGGTTTAAGAGACGGAATAAAATTTTTACTACCCCCAAAGATGAGGAATTATTTCACCTGGTTGTAAAGTCAGCTTTCTGGGGGAGGAGGAAGACTCTCCATAAATCCCTTACTGATTCTCCGCATATTGATTTCAGCAGAGATTTTATTAAGGATGTAATTAAAGAGGCAGAGATTGATCCTGATGTAAGAGGGGAGAAATTATCACTTAAAGATTTTATCAGGCTGACTGAAACAATAATCAGAATGAAGATAAAATAACCGGTTCTTCCCCGTCTCATTCTCTTGAAGGCTATGGCAACCGGAGGAAGAGCCGGGAGAGAATATATATAACACGGAAATTTTTTCAAAAAATATTGATACCCGCCTGCGCGGGTATGACAGGAAGTTATAATATAAAATGAAAGCGGGAATTCATAAATGAAAAATAAAGAGATAGAAAGAAGGCTTGGTGATTTTCTTCACCTTGTACAGAAGCCGGCACGTTACACTGGCGGTGAATATAACATAACAGTAAAGGAAGAGGCTTATGTGAGGATTGCCCTTTCTTACCCTGACCTTTACGACATCGGTATGGCGAATAATGGTCTGCGTATACTCTACGAAGCTGTGAACAGAATAGAAGGAGCAGCATGCGAGAGGGTCTTTGCTGTTGCCCCGGACTTTGAGGCGGAGCTTAGAAAACGTGATATCCCCCTATATACTCTTGAAACATTCACTCCGCTCCATGAACTTGACATGATAGGATTCAATATCGCGCATGAGCTTATCCTTACTAATATTCTCCATGTGCTTGACCTCGGTAAGATACCAATGCTCCGTTCTGAAAGAGCGGATGGCGATCCGATAGTTATTGCCGGCGGCGAATTTACTTCTAATCCTTTCCCGGTTGCTGATTTTATAGATCTATTCTTTATTGGTGAAGGAGAGGAGGGGCTTCCTGAAGTCGTGCAAACTCTTATGAGATGCAAGTCCTCCGGCATGAAACGGGATGAAATAATTTCCGAACTTGGAAAAATTGAGGGCCTCCTTGTATCGGGGGATTACCCGTTCAGATATAGCGGGCTCTCGGCGGATATTTCGGGGATGAAGAGAGTTAAAAAGCGCAGTATAAACTGTGATGCGTCGGTTGCGATAAATAAGCCGGTTGTACCATCAATAAGAATTTCACAGGAAAGGGGAGTTGTGGAGCTTTCACGCGGCTGCTTCAATCTCTGCAAGTTCTGTCACGCGGGATACTATAATATGCCTTACCGGACATTCTCATGCGAAAAAGTCGCCGGGGAGATTTACAGGCAGATAGACAATACTGGCTACGATGAGGTAACACTAACAGCTCTCTCCGCAAGCGACTACAAGCACCTTGTGACCCTGCTGAACAGTGTGCTCCCCGGGCTTACTGAGCGCGGAGTTTCACTCTCCCTCCCTTCACTCAAGGTTGATAAAAATACTCTCCCCGTGATTGAGACAATCTCCAGTGTCCGTAAAAGTTCGCTGACATTCGCGGTTGAATCAGCCTCAGAGGAGATACGCAGCATCTCGAACAAAAAAGTCCGGACAGAGGACCTCCTTGAAATAGTGGACTTCGTGTTTAAAAAAGGGTGGAAGGTGATAAAGCTTTATTTCATGATCGGCCTTCCCGGATGTGAAAGTGTTGATGAAGCGGAGTCGATTCTTGAACTGCTGAAAAAAGTTGCCAGGCTCGGTAACCGCAGGGATATAAATGTAACAGTCTCTCCATTTGTACCGAAACCGCATACTCCGTTCCAGTATGAAAAGCAGATGGATATGGAATATTTCTATAATGTGATAAGAAGAGTAAAAAGCGGTTCACCGAGACAGGTTACAATAAAAAATCATGATGTTAAATCATCTTTCCTTGAAGGGCTCATATCGCGAAGTGATGAGCGGATGGGGAAGGTGATCTATCAGTCTTATCTTGACGGCGCTAAGCTCGATTCATGGAGTGAGTATTTCCGTTTTGACATATGGATGAAAAATATTGAAGAGTTCCTTCCAAACTGGAGAGAATATCTCGCGGAGCGTGATCCCGGATGCAGCTACCCGTGGCAGGTAATTGAAACCGGGAGCGAAAAAGCGATTGAAGCCATGCGCGGCAGGAGGCTTGATGTAGCCAATTACAGGCAGCCTGAAAAGAGATATGCCGAACCACTTAATCGTGAAAGCTATGAAGCAGCTATGAAAAAGTTTGAGGAGAAATACTCCACTGCCCAGACTCTCCGCTTTGTATTCTCAAAAACAGGAAACGGGAAATATATACCTCATATTGATTTTATAGAAAATATAAAGCGCTCCTTCCGTATGGCAGGTCTTCCCCTGGCATTTACGCAGGGCTTCAATAAAAGAGAGAAGATCTCTGCCGGGTTCCCTGTACCTGTGGGGATAGAAAGCATGGCAGAGATTGCGGATGTCGAACTTTACAGGGAGCTCGGCAGTGATGAAATTAATTCTTTTATATCCGAAATAAACAGGCGCCTTCCGCAGTTCATTAAAGTGGAGAAGGTTTCTATTGTAACAGAGAAAGGAACTGTTATGGGAAACACCTTTGCAGTCAGTTACAGGATTGATCTCGCCAGCGAAGAGTTGATATCAGCCTCTCTTGTGAATATTGAAAAAAATATTATGATTTTAAAGAAAGGTAAGAGCGGAGAGAAGGAGTTCCCTGTAAATGAAATTCTGCATAGTTATACTGTCGAGGGGAATACCCTGCATCTGAAACTTTTTGCCGGGAGGGAATCATCAGTGCGCGCGGATGAGTTCCTTGCGGCGCTTACAGGCTCGAAAAATATTCCGGGTTCTGACGCGCGTATAATTAAGATCTGCCAGTACAGGGAGGCACCTGAAGGATTGCAGGTTATTGAGTAACCTGCTCCCTTCTCTTCATCAGCTCAACAGCTCTCTTCTCGAGTTCGGTTGATCTTTCCCTGTTCCCGATGTGCCTGTAAATCTCCGCAAGGTGGAAACAGTTATCTTCATTTTCAGGATCTATTTTAAGCCCTGCTTCGATATTTTTAATTGCAAGATCTATCCAGTACTTTCTTTTATTCCCTCTTAACGGATTATTGTAGTAGATATTCCCCAGGTAGAAGAATGCGGGAGCGTAATCGGTATTAATTATTTTCAGCTTTTCAATAATTGCAGCGGCTTTTTCATACTCCTTCTCCTGTCTGTAAAGATTTCCCAGTGCCAGGTAGGCATCAGTATATGCCGGGCTCTCATCAATAGCTTTCAGGTAGAGAGACTCCGCCTCGCCGGGACTGTTTCTTATTATTGCTTTTCCTTTCTCGAAGAGCGGCCTTCCTGCTGTGAGCCCTGATTCATAACAGATGTTAAAGAGCCTGTCCGCCTCGCTCTTCTCCCCCATTTTACGGAGATGTCTGGACAGGTTCAGCATAATCTGGAGATCGCTATCTTTAAGCTCGTACCCTCTTTTAAAATGAGAATAGGCTTCATCATCTTTTC
>CAZVFJ010000152.1:0-2775 GCA_964625825.1 uncultured Leptospirales bacterium
TTTGAACGGCTTCTACTGCTGGCTGCAGAAGCATCTATTGCACTGGATGACTAATTAGCCACTTTAGACCGAAAATGGTGTACTTTCGGTGAATAGCATTACTACGCACAACAAAGCTTATGCGCTTCACTCCCTGGCGGTCGTTCGGGCAATTTTAAATCGGTGATGACACTTCCTCTGTTTGATGATTTCCATCGCTGGCATATTCCTGCAAAGAATGAAGTTATTTCTCTGTTTCCTTTATCCCGAATAATCAAATATCTATTAAAAACTGATGGGGCTTATTTGACGCTTACTTTTCTTCTCTTGAAATAATAAGAGAAGAAATCATTGTTTTTTCTTTAAAAATATATATTTTAAATATAATATAATTTTGCAATGAAGAGGAATTTATGAATTCAATAAAAAATAAATTAATACTTATGATTGTGGGAGCTCTGTTTCTTGTTGCTGTTATTTTCGGTATAATAAGCTATTCCCAGGCGAAAAAATTATTACTCGCACAAACGGATCGTTCCCTCCTTGAGATGACCAATGAAATAACCAAAGTGATGCAGGCAAATATGGAGATAAATATTTCAATTGTTGAGTCTCTTGCCGAACGCAGGCTTATTGATGATAACACACCATGGGATGAAAAAGTCGCTATTTTAAGTAAAGAAGCAAAGCGTTCCGGTTTTGATATCTTCGCGATTGCTGATACAAAAGGAAACTCAATCAGGTTTAATATGGAGAGGTCTCCCGCGCAGGTCTCTGACAGAAGTTATTATATAAGGGCAATGTCAGGAATTTCAAATTATTCTGAGGTTTTTATAAGCAGGGTTACCGGTTTGCCAAGTGTTTCTGTTGCTGCTCCAATTATACGGGATGGGAAGATAACAGGTGTATTTTATGGACTACGCGATGGTAATGAAATATCAAGGCTTGTGGAAATGATAAAAATGGGTGAAACCGGATATGCTTATGTTATCGACAAAAAGGGTGTTATCCAGGGGCATAAGAACAATAAACTGGTTTTGGATATGTATAATCCAATTATTGCTGCCACACAGGATAAAAATCTTGAACCGCTTGCTGCGGTTATAAAAAAAGCGATTGCGGGTGAAAAGGGTACAGCACAATATTTTTTTAACGGAAAGAATATATTCGGTTCATTTGCACCAATTAGCAACACTGACGGCTGGTCTGTTATTGTAGCAATGGAACTGGACGAATTGTTAAGTGGCGTAATAACTCTACGGAATATTATTATAATAATAACATTAACACTGATTATTATTGGTGGATTTCTTGCATATTTTATCGGCTCAGGTATAGCGAAACCTATTATCGTTACTGTTTCTTATGCTGAGATGATGGCTGAACTTGATCTCAGTAAGGATATTGATGATAAGTATCTAATCAGAAAAGATGAAATAGGGACTCTTGCAAAAGCATTTCAGACTTTAATTGGAATACTGAGAACAACTGTTGTAGAAATAATGAAAGGTTCTCAACAGGTTGCAATAGCCACTGATCAGATAGGCCAGGATAATCAGAATCTATCACAACGTACATCAGAGCAGGCATCATCTCTTGAAGAAATTGCAGCTGCTATTGAAGAATCTAATGCATCGACAAAGCAAAATTCAGAAAACGCATCCGAGGCCAGCAGTCTTTCTAATAATACGCTTATGCTTGCCCAGGATGGAGGGAAGATCGTAGAGGATGCCGTATCATCTATACGTGAGATTAATGAATCAAGTTCAAAAATTGCGGATATAATCTCCATGATAAATGAGATCGCGTTTCAAACTAATCTTCTGGCTCTCAATGCTGCGGTTGAAGCGGCAAGGGCAGGCGAGCAGGGCCGTGGTTTTGCGGTGGTTGCCGGAGAAGTACGTAATCTTGCTCAAAGGGCAGGTGGAGCGGCAAAGGAGATCGGTGGGCTCATAAACGATTCTGTCAATAAAATTGAAACCGGTACAGATCTGGTAAATAAAAGTGGGATTGCATTAAAGGAAATTATTGAATCAATCCAGAAGGTAAATATTCTTGTCTCGGAGATGGCTGCCTCAAGCGAAGAGCAGAGGCGTGGAATTGAGCAGATCAATGCTGCAATCGTAGATATGGATACAATGACACAACAGAATGCCGCACTGGTCGAAGAAACTGCAGCTGCCAGTGAGGAGATGTCAAGCCAGGCACAGGAACTGTTATCAATGGTCAAGAGATTTAATGTGGGTGATGCAGCTGATAAAATAATCGAAATGGATAACAAAGCTTCAAAAAGAACGATACAATCAGGAGTAAGTGATAAAAAAGAACAGGTTAAAAAAGAGAAAGCAGTAAAACATGCTCAAAATAATGTGGTAGTTAAAAGTTCAAAAGGTAATTTGTTAGATAATGACAGCTATGAAAAATTTTGATTAATTATGTTATGAAAAATTTTTTAAAAGGAACTGATATTATTGAAGATACTAATATATGAACTGAATTGATTAACTCAAAACCAGATAGAGGGGAGAATATTAAGTATTAATTCGCTCTGATAAAAATTATAATATTCAGGGTTAAGATGATCGTGAATAAAAAAATCCCCTGTTTTATAACAGAGGATTTTTTATATACAGCTGATTAGATCAGAGTTACGTTAATAGCTCTGGGACCTTTTTCGCCCTTTTCTGTATCAAATGTAACTTCAGCTCCTTCCGGAAGGGTTTTAAAACCCTGTGAGTTAATACCTGAATGATGAACGAATATATCCTGCCCTTTATCGGATGTAATAAATCCGAA
>CAZVFJ010000152.1:2785-8399 GCA_964625825.1 uncultured Leptospirales bacterium
GTACCTTGTGATTGTGCCATTATAAGACTCCTGAGTTTGATATGGGTAGTACCCTTCAGATTACGCTTTTTATTAACTGCTATGGATTTTGCCCGGAAAAAAACGAGGAAAGCGATAGAAGAAAAATATGTAATCAATTAAAAGACATTATATTAACGGCAACAATAAAGTCAAGTAAATAAAATAAAAACCCGTTTATTTTCATACGGGTTTTTATTTTATCCAATGGGTGACTGACGGGGCTCGAACCCGCAACGACTGGAACCACAATCCAGGGCTCTACCATTGAACTACAGTCACCATTTTTATTGATTCTTTAATAATAAAAAACCTAACAATTAAGTCAAGTTTTTATGCGCGCCCGAGAGGATTCGAACCTCTGGCCCACAACTTAGAAGGCTGTTGCTCTATCCAGCTGAGCTACGGGCGCAGATAAAAATTCGGGGCGAGAGGATTCGAACCTCCGATCTCATGGTCCCAAACCACGCGCTCTACCGGACTGAGCCACGCCCCGCTTGGACGGATGACAACTTAATATATGAATGGAATGTGTCAATATTTTTTCGAAGTGATAAAAAGTTTATTGAACAAAACTGTGCCAATCTGGCAAAAAATCAGGAGATTGCGAGATGAGATGCAGGGAGATCCGGATATATAAAATAACGAGTGGTATAATAACGAATTACTAATTACAATTGAACTAAAAAATAGACCTTTTCACCATTCATCAGCTTGACATGCTTCAGGATTATAGGGATTATGATGAGCAATTGTTTTAAATTCTAAAAACAGTTATAAGCAACGCGGGATATCTGGTATATTTATTTTGGTAAAGATGAAGATGAGTATATATCTTATAAATTAATCCCGGTAGGGGATTTGTAGAAAAGAAACAATTTAACAGGAGCGGTTAATGAATCTGGTACCGGTAATTGATAGCAAAAAATGTACTCTATGCGGTAAATGTGTGGCAATCTGCCCCAAAGAAGTCCTTTATATTGAAAATAAAAGAGTACTGCTAAATGAGAATGAGTGTATGCTCTGCTCTCACTGTTATGATGTCTGTAAATTCGATGCTGTAAGCTTTGGCGATACACTTAGAAATTTAAAATTTTCGACTTTTAAATATAAAGAAAAAATTCTCGCGGGAAAAGATATATCTCCAGAAGAGCTTGTTAATATATTCAGGTCACGCAGGAGTACAAGACGTTTTAAGAATGAGGAGATCAGCGATGATGTTGTCCGCGATCTAATTGAATTCGCTGTTACAGCACCTTCAGGGAGTAACTGCCAGAACTGGGAGTTTACTGTTCTTAATGGGAGAGAAAAGGTGTGGGAGTTTGCGACACAAATGAAGGAATTTTTTTTAAAAATAAACAGGCTTGCGGCAAATCCTTTTGTTAGATATCTTTCAGTCCCGTTTATGGGAAGAACTCTCCTTAATTATTACAGAGATCATTTTGAAACTGTAAAGATGGCCATTGAAGAATCAGAAAAGGGAAGAGACCTCCTGTTTCATGGAGCTCCATGCATTATAATAATACACAGTCCTATGGATGGAAGTACACCAGTTGAAGATGGAACATTAGCAGCGTATAATATTTGTATGCTTGCGCATTATATGAATCTGGGAACATGTCTCATAGGTTTTGCCGTCGAAGCGCTTAACAGGAGTCCGGATATAAAAGAAGAGATCGATATATTCGGGGATAACAGGATCCACGCAGTAATAGCAGTCGGTAAACCCACTACGAAATTTTTGAAACATTCACTGAGAAAAGATTATTCGATTGAATTCTTCTGATAGGACATATCCTCAGCAGATATTCTTTTTATTTTATTATTAATAAAAACAGTGTTAAGGACAAAATCCTGGCAATGCCTGAATGACTCAAAACTTCCACTGGCCCTCATGCGCAGTATTGCGCCATACCAGCTGATGAGGAGAAATTCTGAAATGTCTGTTTTGTTCAGGTGGCTGTAAATTTCTCCATTTTTCTGACCGGCATCAACTGCTTCTTCAAATACAGATTTTATCGCATCATATGCCATATTAACAGCAGATTTTATATCAGAACTTACAACCGATAGTTCTACACTAAAAGTTCCGAGTATACTCTCAACTCCTTTAATTCCTTGATTTTCATATATTTTTTTGAAATAGTGATAAACATTGATAAATCTTTCCTGTACCGGAAGGTTGTCAGCAAATAATCTTATTCTGAGAGCTTTTTCAGTTTTCAGAGTGTAATAATTGATTAATTCTACACCAAACCTCTCCTTGCTGGGAAAGTAATTATAAAATGATCCTTTTGACATGCCTGCAGTATCAGTTATTTCTTTTATGCCGAGGCTGTTGAAACCTTTTTCATTTATCAAAGGAATGCACTTTTCAAAAATTTGTTTTTTTATTTCTTTTTTATCTATCATAGATACTCTTTTAAACATAATAGCAGTATGACAATTTTTTATATAATTATATAATTGAAGAGAGTCAATAATATTAAATATCTGTCGAAGAAATTTAAGTTTTTTACAATTATTTCATGATGTTTCACACCTTTTTTTACCCCGGGATTCCAGTTTTAACCACTACCTTTTCCAGTTAATGCTACGCTAATGTAAAACAAAGTGCTATTGCTATTAACGTATTTATAGAGTATTTATTGTAACAAAACGAAACCTTAATTGCTTCAATAAGTTTTTAATGCCGGAAATTATCAAAATAAAATACTGTAGTATTTTTACAAAACATGAGACAGGGGGTCAGAATGAATTTTTCAGATCTTTACAGGGATAAACTTGTTACTCCGGAACAAGCTGTAAGCAGTGTAAAATCCGGGGATATTATTGATTATGGTTTTTTTAACGGAAAACCTGTTTGTTGCGATCAGGCTCTGGCAAAGAGAGCGGAGGAACTGGAGGATGTCAGTGTTTATTCAGCTGTTACACTTCCACCGATTCCTGAAGTCGCTAAGTATCCCGGCAGCTTTATTTATATCGACTGGCAGTGGAGCAAACTAACACGACTTTTAGATAAAGGATTTAACAGTGCCTATTATTCACCAATTCTGTATCACAATGCGGCTGAAATATATGATTATTTCAAGCCCGAACCTTCAATGAGATCATACTATTATAATAATGAAGAAAAGAAAAATGATGTCAACTGGTTTGGAATAACAAGAGTATGCCCCATGGATGAAAATGGATATTTTAACCTTGGTCCGCAAAACTCTGAAACTCTGACAAAACTTAAAAGCAGCAAAAAGGTAATTGTTGAAGTTGTAAAAAATATGCCTTACTGTATTGGTGGGAGTTTAGAAGCCATACATATTTCAGAAGTGGATTATATAGTAGAAGCACCTGATGACCATTGCTGCTTTGACATGCCTTCTCCTGAACCGGGGGATGTTGACAAAAAAATTGCCAATAATATTCTTCAATTTATACATGACGGATGCTGTATTCAACTCGGAATCGGAGCTATACCAAACCAGATTGGGAAGCTCATCGCTCAATCCGATCTGAAGGATCTCGGCGGACATACTGAAATGCTTGTTGATGCGTATGTTGATATGATTGAAGCAGGAAAGATGAACGGCTCAAAAAAGGAAATCGACAGGGGACGAGTAGCATATACTTTTGCAATAGGAAGCAAGAGGATGTATGACCACATTCATAATAATCCGGTCTATGCTTCGCACCCTGTTGCCTATACTAATGATCCGAGAGTTATATGTAAAATAAATAATATGATAAGTATCAATAACGCTGTACAGGTTGATCTTTTTTCCCAGGTTAATGCTGAAAGTTTTGAAGGGAGCCAGATTTCAGGTAATGGAGGCATGTGGGATTTTGTCCTGGGAGCTCAGTGGTCTCAGGGAGGGAAAAGCTTCATCTGTCTCCCGTCAACCTATAAGGACCAAAACGGAAATCTCAAGTCAAGAATAATTCCTTCGCTGCAGCCGGGAACAATAACTACAATACCTCGGCAGATGGTGGAATATGTTGTAACAGAGTATGGCGCTGTAAAAATGACAGGTTCACCTACATGGATGAGAACAGAGAAGATGATAAACCTTGCTCATCCGGATTTCAGGGAAGAACTTATTAAAGAAGCGGACAGATTCAAGGTGTGGCGCCGCTCTAATAAAAAGTCGGCTTAAGGGACAAAATATAAACGCAAAAGGCTCCGGCAGCCCTGGCCTTACGGTCAGGGCTGTTTTATTAACAAATTTTATAAAATATTGCCAGGTCATAAAAAATTATGATGCATTAAGTCTTGACATTATTAAATTTGTTCATATTTTCAATTCATAAAATGAAATGATGATTAAATTTATGTCTTTGCGAACGATAGTGAATCAATCTTTTTTGATACAATTAATATCCTTTAAGCAAAACAGATTCCTGCCTTAAACAGATTGCCTCGTCACTTTCGTCAACCCCGGGCCTGACGGATGGCTCCTTGCATTGACAAGAATGATTTTTGTTATAAATTATTAGAATCATGGAGAGAATATGAATTTTAAAGATTTTAATTTTGACCTGAAACAGCTGAAATCTTTTATCGAAGTTGTTAATGAGAAGAGTTTTACAAATGCTTCAAGAAATCTGAAAATAAGCCAGGCATCAATAAGTCACCAGATTGGACAGCTGGAAAAAATGTTAGGTATAAAGCTCATTCACAGGACAAGCCAGGATTTTTCTCTTACCGCAGAAGGTAAAGTATTCAACAAGTTTTGTGAAAAAATAATGAAAGACCTGAACTCTCTCCAGTCGGATATGCAAGCCGGAACATTCGGAGGAGCTGTTAATATTGTATCCAGTTCGATACCCGGGACTTATATAGTCCCTCAGCTTATATCTTCATTTTCGAACGCTAAAAATGATGTATTCTACAGACTTGAGATATTAAATAGCAGGGAGACCATTGAAAGAATTAAACAGGGAGAAGCAGATCTTGGTATTACAGGTAAAGAACTGAAACATCCTTCACTGAACTTCAGAAAAATAATGAAAGACGAAATAGTATTAATAGGACATCCTGATTTTCAGGATATACATGATATTAATGACCTTCGAAAATTTCCGATTGTTTCGAGGGAAAGCGGTTCAGGAACCAAGGCAACTATAGAAAATTACCTTCAGGAATTTGGAATAATTCCATCCGAGATGAATATAATAATGGAGTGCACATCCTCTGAGGCTTTACGTGAAGCCGTTCTGAATAAAATAGGTTATGGATTTATTTCCAGGATTGCCATAGAACGTGATTTAAAACTGGAAAAATTAAAAATCATAAAGCTGAAAGAATTAAACATTTCGAGATATTTTTATCTCGTTACTTCAAAGGTGAAGACTCTTACAGGTCCGGCAGTAGATTTTATTGAACTTATTGAAAAAACTACGATAAAAGAATAGTACTGAATTGAGTAACCTATATTTTAAAACCGTTTAACTGCAATTAATCTACTACATAATTAAATATCCATATAGTAATTAAATTTAATAAAAAAATTAATACAATATATTTATTTCTTGAATTAAACATAGCCATTATTTAATAATGTGTATATATTAAATTCATTTTTTAAATAAGAGGTTTCTA
>CAZVFJ010000153.1:0-8348 GCA_964625825.1 uncultured Leptospirales bacterium
TATTGCTTATTTCGTTCTGAAAAGTACTGAGTCAGTCTCTTCGGGACTGGAGAGGTTGGCTTTCTTTTTCAGGCCGGCTATTGTAGTTATAAGCATTTCTTTGCTCAGAGGCTTTGGTATATATTCATCAAATCCATATTCGAGAAACTTTTCCCTGTCACCTGTCATTGCGTATGCGGTGAGGGCTATAACGTTAATTCCGTTTTTTTTGCCAAAGTGTTCAGCTTTTCGTATCTCTTTAATTGCTTCAATGCCGTTCATCTCCGGCATCTGAATATCCATCAGTATCAGGTCAAAGTCTGACTCATGAAATAGGTCGAGTGCCTCAAGGCCGTTTGACGCGGCTGTGACAGTATGATTCATTTTTTCGAGAATTGTCTGCACCATGAGCCTGTTTATCCTGTCATCCTCCACAAGGAGAATATTCAGTGAAGAATCTATGGCCGGTTCTTCATCCTGGCCTTCAACAGGCGTATCAATATCTTTTCCGGGTATCTCTACCTGCATGGTACATTTCACAACAGTGCTATTCCCGGGAATACTTTCTATCCTGATATCGCCATTCATGAGGGATAAAAGGCGCCTTACAATTGAAAGGCCAAGCCCCACCCCCTGAAATTTTCGTGTAAAGGTGTTCTCCACCTGCCTGAACGGTTCGAGAATCGCATCGATCTTATCCTTTTCAATCCCGATGCCGTTATCTGTAACTTTCAGCAGCAGTTCACCCCTGGACTTGCCGTGAAATTTAAAATCAGCATCAATACTGATCAATCCATCCGAGGTGAATTTAACCGCGTTTTCAACAATATTCTGTAAAATCTGCCTTATACGCAATTCATCACCTGTAATGATTTCCGGGATTGAATCTGAAATAGAATAGGTAAGGATATTATTTTTCTGAGAAGAGTAACCGGATAATGACGTTAGTACCGAAGTGATGAGTTCCCTTATGTTGACATTCTCCTTAATGAGGGTGATCTCTTCAGATTCAATTTTTGAAAGATCAAGTATATCACTCAATAGCCGTGTGAGCCTTTTGCCTGATTCTGCTGCTATATCTATATATTCATGAAGATTCGGTTCAGTACATGAGTCCCGTAATATCTGAAGTATTCCCAGTATTCCATTAAGAGGTGTCCTTAACTCATGGCTCATGTTCGCGAGGAAAATACTTTTTATTTTATTTGCCTTTTCAGCATCCTCCCGTGCCTGCACCAGTCTTTCTTCATAAATTTTCCGTAAAGTGATATCTTCAATAATCCCCATCCCCCCTGAACTCCGCCCGTTTTTCAGGGAAAGTGGAACCATAATTGCCCTCACCGAGATTGACTTTTCAGGTGCGGAACAAATAAATATATCATTATAAGTTGCCATGTTACCTTTCAGTACATGTCCGATGTTCTGAACAATGTCTATATTCGTGAGTGTTGTTGTGTCTAACCCGAGTAATTTTTCACTGTCAATGCCTATAATCTTTTCAAAAGAGGTGTTGCAGGCAGTGATAACTCCACTGCTGTCGAAATGGAAAATTCCCAGAGGTGAGTTTTCAAATATAAGCCTGAATTTTTCCTCGCTCATCCTGAGGGCTTTATTCTTCTTTGATATCTGTTTTTGAAGGGAGATAATTGTTAACACGATAAAGACAATTATAAGCGAGAGCAGGAGATAAAAAGTAAAACCGGGGTGTATAGTATCGGTTATTTCTGATGATGTATCCTGAAAATTTAATGAATTTTCCTTTTCTGTAATAAGTGTCCCGGCGGGCGCTATCTTGAGGTCTGCCTTTAACTGGGGATGTATATCTTTCAAACCATAATTAACATTGTCTTTTTCTATTGAAGGATACAGTATACCTGACCATATCAGGAGGAGGAAGAGATTTATAAAAGCAAGGTATAAATACAGCACCGACCTTCTCGCTCCAGGGCTTAATCTCTCGCGGTCCCACTTTTGAGAAATAGTCTTTTTCATAATTAATATTTAAACCTTTTATTGTAGAACATATAGCCACGTCCATACTATTATCGGTAAGCAGGCAGGAAATATATAAAAGAATCGTTTACATGATCGCCATGTATGCCTTTATAAATTATAGTGACCTGCCGCCTCAGGCTGGTATACAATAGATTCAATCATATAGTATTTTTCGGAGAATGAGTTTTCTTTTATCACGGTACCTATCGTGCTCCCTAACAACTGAGCCCCTATTCCTGATAACACAGATATTTTTTTCTTTTTGAAGTCGGAATCGTCAGGATATACAAGGTGATATTCCTCCTTTATCCCGTTGCCGAGATTTGTAAGGATAAACTTTGAGTTCATTGTGACAATATTTGATCTAATTTTTTTCGGGTCAACCAGTTTTGAATGATGAAGCTGCTGCTTTAGTAGTTCTATAATGTGTCTTTCGGATTCATCCGGGTTATTATATTGCTCAAAAGTCTGTTCTATCCTTTCAAAATCAAATTTAGAAAATATTTTATCGCTGCGCATAGTATACTCCCTCTATAAATAATCAAAGAAGTATGAAAGCAATTACACATGAACTTTTTTTTGTCAAATGATAATTATAAAAATATACAAATAGAGGTGTTTGACGGTTTTTAAGAGCATCCTGCCGGAGCTGTCTCAGCCTCCATCAAGGTATTTTTTAATCTTCTCATTAATTGAGTCAGGTATCTTTACCCCTAAAGTCTTAATTCTTGTTATATACTTGTCGAATGATGTGGAGTGACTTGTTGTTGTCATGAAAATTTTAAAGAAGGATCGCACAGTTCCCTCAAGCTCCTTCCTGAACTCCATGTTTTTATTAAGAAGATCCTCAACAGGCGCAATAACCCTGTAGTTTATAGGCCTGCACATAGCCCTGTGAGCCACAAACCGCTGGGTAACCTCACATTCGTAATTTTCCTCCCTGATGCTTTTTTCAACAATATTCAGGTTTATGCAATCTATAATATGGAAGGAGTATTTCCCAGAAAGATAATTATTAAGCAGTGTCATGACATTATTAAACTGAGTGCAGTTGACACATTCGTCACTGCAATCATTATCAAGGCGGAGGTATATAATCATATCCACATCAGAACTTTCATATGAAAGCCCCATGTTCAGGGAGCCCACTACATCAAAAGCTATATCAGTGTAATCCTTTGTAATGTTTTCAAGGAGTCCCTCAAGCTCATCCATCCTTTTTTCTGACTCTTTTGTCTGGAAGCGCCTGAAAAAGTTTCTTATATCGAGGAAAAGCTCAATTTCAGGAATGTGGGAGTACTTTTCTGTCCGTGAGTCGTAGTTTTCCTGAAGCGAAAGTGCATCGAACCTTTCCTGGTCTATTATTTCTTCAGAATAACCACTATCTTCCGGAATGTACACTGCCACAGGGAATATGCTGTTTGACACAAATTTTTTCAGCTGAATACGGCTTATATCTTTACCTTTTAATGCAATTTCATAGAAAAAACCACCCTCTGTTACTTCACCCTTTGCTGTTGTAACCTCACCGAAATTGGAGGGATTAAGGTACACAGTGTTTTCGATGAAACTGAATCCCCAGTCCTCATGGATATGTCCCGTGAGACAGAGCTTTACCGCGCTGTTGTCGCAGTAGGTGCGAAGGGCAGGGGAACCGGAGGGCCCTTTCCATGAAATCCTGTCATGTATCCCGTGCGCGGGCTGGTGAGTTACAATAATGTCCGGGTGTACAGCTTTGAAGAATGAGTACATCTCGTTGTTTTTATCAGGGATATTTATCCCTGCCCTGTAGGGTACAATGTAACGCTCGGGTATACCGGCAGACCATGTTTCAGCTCCGCCATAACCGGCGATTTTAACACCTCCGATTTCATGCCACTGAAGATGAAGATCCCTTTCATGAATGGCTGTATATCTCAGGTTCATATCATAATTCCCCGGCAAAACAAAAATTTCCGAGTTACTTTTTATGGAGAGGATGTTTTCAAGTACCTTGTACTTCTGCTGCATGACCCTCCGCGCCCTGGTTGTGAACTGCTGATATTCATATGCCTTATCGTGAAGCTCCTGGTCTATCCTTGGGTTATCTATGAGTGAATCGACGAAATCCTCCAGGATCTCTCCGGTCTTATCCATCTTGCGCCTCAAGCCGTTAAAGAAAGTCTGAAGCTCGTGATAGTTTATAGCTGTGTCAAGGCTGTAAAAGGGGATATCTATAAGGTCCCCTGAAACTATGTAGATGTCTGCCACTGTTTCCAGTAAAAACTCATAGACTCGCGTGAATGCGCCGTGAATATCTGTGAGGTAAATTATCTTCATGGCGCGAGGTAGCCTGTAATTATAAAAATATATATACCCGCAATAAGCCCCTGAAGCGTGCCCCATGATATGTCGAGTACTGTTATAAAGAGAGGCCACCCTCTCACAAATGAAGCACAGGTAAGGTTATAGGCGGAGTAGAGGGCAAAACCCGCAATCCCTCCTCCTGATACTGACCAGCTTATACTCCCGCCAGTGAGGACAGACATATATACTGACCCGGTGATAGCCGCGGAGATTATTATCCTGGATGCTATCATCTGCGGTTTTTTATAAATTATTTTTTCTTTATCTACTTTTGATAAATAGGATAAATGGCGGTAATATATTTTTTGTGCCGCAAAATTTACCCAGATATAGTCAAGCAGAAGAAATATAACAATCCCGATAGCGGCAGTTTCAAAGTATAATAGCAGTAGGTTCATTTTTTATCTCCAGTATTACATTTCATGAAGGTACCGGAATAAGTTAAAATTGTAAACAAATTTTAGAGTCCGTCTCAATTTCATTGTTCTGATTTTTATCCACGGTATACCACTTTTTTGTTGACTGTAATATAAACGGATGTTTAGCTATGATGAGATGTGACTGTATGTTCAAAAGCGAAATCAGGATAAACAGTGAGGATATAAAGATGAACAGGTATGATGCTTTTGTGAAGTATATGGATGGAGAGGGCCGAAAGAGCATAAAGAGATGAAAAACGGGTGTGAAAACAGGTTTCTCCTTCAGGAATATATGGCACGGATTAACCGTACCATTGATTACATAGAGCAAAATATTGCGGAGGGTGACCTCTCCCTGAAGCAGCTCTCTTTTGTTGCGGGATTTTCTCCGTTTCATTTCCACCGGATATTCGCAGGGATGATGGGAGAGACCCTGAATCAGTTTATCCAGCGTGTCAGGGTGGAGAAAGCCGCCATGATGCTTGTTTCTAATCCTAAAAAGAATATGACAGAGATTGCATTTGACTGCGGGTATTCAGGTTCTGCACAGTTTTCCCGTGCTTTCAGAGAGAGATTCGGGACAACACCGTCGCAGTGGCGCAATACAAAGGATGAAGAAGAAAGCAAGATCTGCAAAAACGAAAGCAAATACGGGAAAAGGAAAGGCAATAACGGGAAAGAGCAGGTTCATATTTACGATTATGATGAAGAAAATCACTCAAGGAGATTAAACATGAATAACGTTAAACCCTTATCCGTAGAAGTAAAAAAATTTCCTGATATGACAGTGGCCTACGTGAGACACGTAGGACCGTACAAGGGAAATCCTGATCTGTTTGAAAAGCTTATAAACAGGATATGCTCGTGGGCGGCTTCAAGAGAGCTTCTTAAAGAGGACTCAAGGCTTATTGCGGTTTACCATGACAGCCCTGAAGTTACAGATGAGAGTAAGCTCAGGTTAAGCGTATGCCTCACTGTGCCGGATAATTCGAAGGTGGACAGCGAGATAGGGAAGATGAAGATTGAGGGTGGAGCATATGTAACTGCCCACTTTGAAATCAATCCCGATGAATATGAGGAAGCCTGGGACTGGGTTTATGGAACATGGCTCCCTGAGAGCGGATACCAGCCTGATGACAAACCGTGCTTTGAACTTTACGGACCTGATCCGAAGGAGCATCCGCAGGGAAAGCATATTGTGGATATATGTGTACCTGTTAAGCCGCTGTAAAGAATAAAAGTCCCCGCTTAAAAGTGAGGACCGGACAGTCCCGGATTAAATACAGAAGCCCTTATGGAAAAGGGCTTCTGTGAATTATATGCATGGGATTAAATAATCTCTATATCCTTCCCGCCTTTCTCAGTGCAGTAAGAACAGTCTTCTGTTGAAACCTTTCACCAAAGTTCGCAGGTTTTTCAAGATCCATCCTTTTCAGATATGTAACTGAATTTTCCGGAACAGGTTTGAACATCTCAGTGAGGAGCTTAAATACAGTTCTCACGGGTTTTAATTCTTTGTAGGACTTAAGCCCTTTAAGAGAACCCGCCAGTATTGCCTCTTCCTGTGTAAAGTCAGTACCAAACGGGAACTGTTTGAATAGTCCCTCAGCCTGGTATTTTTTTATAAAACCTTCTATCCTTTCGGGGTAATTGTTTCTGTATTCTTCCGGTATTTCATAGTCAGCAGGAAGCTTCCCGTGTTTTTTTGCTTTTTCTACAAGCTGTTTCTGGAACCTGGAGTCGGAGATTTTTATCATCTCCTCCACAATTCTGCCGTCTGACAATCCTTTTATATGTGCAATGCCGTATTCGGTTACTATCATATCCCTTAAATATTTAGGGATGGAGCAGTGGCCGTAACTGTATACTATATTTGATTTAAGGTTTTTGCCCGACCCCCTCGTAGCTCTGATAGCCATTATTAGTTTGCCACCGGGAATTTCGTGCGCCATTGACACAAAGTTATACTGTCCGCCAATACCGCTTACGACTCTTCCGTCTTCAAGCTGATCGGATGATATTGCACCGGTTAGAGTTGCCACAATGCCTGAATTTACAAACCTGCCGTCCTTCCTCTGCAGGGCACGAAGCTCTTCGCCGCCGTAAAGCTGGTTCACCTTTTCAACACCGGACATCCCAAACTGGGCCCTCTCCTCTTCGCTCATCGCGTTAAGCGTTTTGTAGAATGATTCAGGGCCGATGTAGAACGCGCCGAGTATTATCTTTCCGTTTTTCAGCTTTTTACCCAGGAGTTTTTTTATCGCGGCGAGGTTTTTCTCATCATAGATGTCCGCGTTATATTTTTTGTTTCCATTAAATATAAAACCGTTTTTGTATGTCAGGCCTTCTTTTAGTATTCCGAATTCAGTGAGCATATTGAAATCCTTTTCCCTGAGCCTCAGGTGGATGCCGTCTTTTTCGTATAGCAGTTCCAGTATGTTGGATGGGATATTATTTTCTGAGAGTTTACCTTCGTCAACAAGCAGCTGAATGGCCAGGTTGTCATATACTTTACGCTTAAGGATACCCTGCTTGTAAAGCTGCATAAAGGCATCCACAAACATTTCTGATGAACCATAGAGCCCTTTTTCAAAAGGTTGTGTACCGCCGTATTTGTTTATAAGATGGCTGTAACGTTTTGTGATGCCGGCTTTTTCAATTATATCATTATATAATTTGTTGTGGGAGTGTCTCAGGTCAAGGCCGGCAACTATGGCGTCACCAAGGGAGCCTATCCCCACCTGTAGAGTCCCGCCGTCTTTAATCAGAGAGCTTATGTTGAGTCCTATCATATGGTCTTTGATTGGAACAGCATCCTTTGGAGCACCGAAGAGCCTGTAGTTATACTTCGGGCCCTTGAACAATACATCATAATCTTCAGGATTCACAATAGCATCACCGTACATGAAAGGCATATTCTCGTTAACTTCAGCAATAGCAATCATCTTTTTTCCCTGTGACTTACCCAGGGCCATAAGTTTGAGGGCGCTTATGCATATATCCGTGTTACACCCCATTGAGTACATCATTTTGCCGTTGATTTCTTTGCAGCCGATAAGCTGGCCGAAGACATTAACATTGTTGTGCCAGTACGCGTCGCGGGGGATATGAGTATAATTTGACGGCAGATAATTCCGGTTCTGGGATGCAATATTCATTATTGCCCCGGCTTTACTGTAAAATTCATATATTTCTATATTTGGGGGGAGAGTGCCTGCCCGCAGATCTTTCATGTACTGGAATTCAGGGTATCCCTCAAACAGCCTCTCCACGATCGGCCCCAGGAGCCTTTTTTCAAGTTCGCTTTTTCCCGAGGGCGCTTCAAGAGAAAGGGCTGTTATAAATTTCAATTTTATTGACGGGTCCTCTTTTGCCCTTTTGTATAATTCATTTGCAAAAAGTACCGGTTTGCCAAGCCCGAGTGTCATTGCGTAATTGATCTCTTTACCGACATAATTGATTACATCATCAACAACTTTAGCCATATCATCTGTGACTACCCCTGTTTTGTTGTAAATACTTGTAGCTTTATTGCGCATGTTCATATTGTTCAACCCCCCCCCTGGAATTTTTAGTTTTTTATGTAATTTCAGATTTAACACGGGCCAG
>CAZVFJ010000154.1:0-8318 GCA_964625825.1 uncultured Leptospirales bacterium
AGGTATAGATCATCTCTACTGCGATCCTGATGCACATGAAAGAAATATCCTCGGTATACCTTATTTCGCTGATGTTAAGGATAGAGTAAAAAACAGGCATGGCATCAGTGAAAATATTATTTCAGATAATGAACTCAGAAAAACCATTGAACGGGAAACAGCCGAAGAGATAAAGAAACACTGGCCCGTACGGGAAAACTTCTGGTATGAGAAGATAAAAAACAGAACTGACGAAAATATACTTTTCCTCTGCGGCCATGAGCACGTTGCCGGCTTCAGCGGATTGCTTAAAAATAAAGGGGTCAAGGTATCTGTAATTGATGAGTTCTGGCGGATAGACATCTTCAGTGATTATAAAAATGTAGGGCTGCTGTGAAGTATTATTCCGTTTTTTAGCGGAATAATTTTTATTTCTATAAAATTATAATATTCATTAATAGTATATATTCAAAAAACAGGAGTTATATGGACCAGCCTGGAAATGATGCTATTGCAATATTAAACTCCGTGGCTGTTCCTGTTATTGTTACTGACAGGAACGGAATAATCATCTGGTGGAACAGGAGTTCTACAGATTATTTTTCCGGCGGGATTGAGGCAGGTATTCCGCTCTTCCGCTATCTTGAAATTGATCCCGATATATGTTCAGGCGATCTCGCTGCTCTTTCCGGTGAATCATATCTTCAGTATACGGAGGTCACGGTGCTGCACTATGAAACAGACAGAATTGTTGATATTACAGTATCCCTGCTGAATCATGTCAATGATGGACTTCCTGTCTTCACTCTGAAAGATAGAACCCCTAGCTTTAAGGCACAGGAGGATCTGAAAGAATTAAAGGAGAAACTTCGTTTACTCTTTGAATCTCTCACTGTGGGGATACTTGTAACAGACCCTGACTGCAATATTATGCAGGTGAACAGAGCATATCTCAAAATATTCGGGTATGATGAGAGGGATGTGCTCTCCGGAAAAAATATAAATAAAATCTTTGATTCAGCGGGTGATTGTATAATAGGGGAGCTCTTTAATCTTGCTATGAAAAACGGGTGCAGCGGAGTCGTCAGTTATGAACTTCATAGTAAGAAAATTCTTTTTCTTGAGCTTCAGGTGATGCTGATTTCCGGGGAGGACAATGCACCCCGGGGTTTTCTTTTACTCGCTGATGATGTAACAGACAGGAGGATTGCCGAACAGGATCTCCGCGAAAGCGAGATGCGCAACAGGGCTCTTGTGGATGCTATACCTGATATCATGTTCAGGGTGAACAATGAAGGTGTCTGCATTGACAAAATGATCGAGACTAAGGTAAACGAGGTCTTCCCTCATGAGGCGGCTGTTGATGCGGTCTGTTATATCGCTGAAGCTATCAGGACGAGGGAAATCCGGATATATGAATACCCCGTGACAATTTCAATGGATGAGAGGTATTACGAGGCGAGGTTTGTCGCGATAGATGATAATGAAGTTCTGATTATCATAAGAAATATAACGGAGAAAAGGAAGGCGCTTGATGCAATTGAACATGCGCGCAGTGAGACTGAACTGGCAAACAGGGCAAAGGCTGAATTTCTCGCCAACATGAGCCATGAGATCCGCACTCCGCTCAACAGTATTACAGGCTTTATTGAGCTCCTGACGAGAACAAAGATCGATGAAATCCAGAGGGAGTTTCTTAATATCGTGAAGCAGAGCGTCGGGAATCTTCTCGGAATAATTAACGACATACTCGACTTCTCAAAGATAGAAAGCCATAAACTGGAGATCAGCCGCGTCGAGTTTGACCCCTGCCAGGAATTTGAATCTGTCATAAGGCTCTTCAGTATCAGGGCAAGGGAAAAGGAGATAAACCTCACCTCCTTTATCGATCCCCTTCTCCCTTCGGGGATTGTCTCTGACCCGCTCAGGCTCAAGCAGATAATGTCAAATTTGCTGAGCAATGCTATTAAATTTACGCCTGAGAAAGGGGCAGTTGTCGTGGAGATTAAACTCTTCCGCATCAGGGATAATATATGCATGATTAATTTTTCTGTTTCAGACACAGGGACAGGGATACCGGAACGGAAACAGGAAAAGATATTCGAGGCATTCACACAGGCAGAAGGCTCTGTTACACGGCACTTTGGCGGGGCAGGGCTCGGGCTCAGCATAAGTTCAAGTCTTGTAAAACTTCTCGGGAGCGAGATAATTCTTGAGAGCAGGATTGGTGTCGGGAGCAAGTTCTACTTTACACTTGAGGCAGTGGTGAGCAGAGATAGTACCATGAAGGATTCATTCTCTGCCTCCAATGGGATTAAGGCCTGCGTTGTTTCATATTCTTCTGACGATCCGGTTCTTATTAACCTTGAATATTATCTTCAGAGTTTCGGCTTCATTATAAATTTCAGGAATAATTTAAAAAAAATTAATGGGGATAATTACGATATTCTTTTTGTTATTGATTCAGGAGGAGTGAGGGGCGATCTCCCCGGCCAGGCTGAAAATATTTCAGGCGTGCCTGCTGTTCTTGTCTCGGACTCTTCATGTGAAGAACCTTCGGTTGAGTTGAGGCAGATATTCAGTTACTTTCTCTCTCAGCCCCTCTTCCCGGGAAACGTTATCAGGACCGCGATGAATATAATCGGCATTAATTCAAGAAACCTTACTCCGGCGGGTTCGGAGGAAAAGTTAAAAAAACTTAAATTCAGGGGAAAGGTCCTTATAGGAGAGGACAACAGGATAAACCAGAAACTTATGATGCTCCTTCTCCGCGATTACGGTGTCGAATTTCACATCGCGGGTAATGGACTTGATGTGTTTGATCTGTATAAAAAGGGCGGATATGACCTGGTATTTATGGATATAGACATGCCTGTCGCCAATGGGTTTGAGACTGCAAAGATGATTATCTATTACGAAAATCAGCTCGCTCTCCCCCATACCCCTATTATAGCCCTCACCGCGAAGGTGCTGAACCGTGACAGGGATATGATGTTTGAGAGTGGAATGGACGGTTACATCTCAAAGCCTGTTGAGATAGAGAGGCTTGAGAATGTACTTGCTCAATACCTTGAAATGGAAGCTGCGCATAAAGAAGCTGAAAAAAAGAGTGATGATGAGATGTCGGCAGACCCTCGCATGGTTTATGATATAAAATGTGTCGCGGCTGAACTGAAGATTCCTGTTAATGTGCTTGAGTCTCTTTGCAGAGAATTTTTTGAAGAATCTGTAGACGGTATTATTGAATTGCGGAAAGCCTTCGAAGAAAACGATTTTGAGATGATGAGGATTCTTTCCCATAAAATGAAGGGGGCAGCTGCCAATCTCCGGTTTTTCAATGTGGCGGAGTACTTTGAGGGCATTGAGGAAAATTCCATATCTGCGAATAAAGAATTTGCTTATGCGGGAATTTTTGATAATATTGAAAAAGAGCTTTTAATACTAAGATCCGGGTTTTAAAAAATGTCGGGGTTAAGTATATGAATACAGTGCTTGCGATTGATGACGATAAAACAACTCTTGGTATACTGGAATCCCAGCTTAATTCACTGGGGTACAGGGTTTTTACGGAAAGATAGCAAAGGAGTTCCCGCCGGATATAATTCTTCTTGATCTGAATATGCCGGTAATGAACGGCTTCCAGGTGATGTCCGCTCTGCGTAAGGATAAACTGACAAAGAGTATCCCGGTGCTTATGCTGACAGTTAATAAGGATAAGGCTACAGTCATTGAAGCAATGAGGCATGGCGCGATTGATTATATAGTAAAGCCGTATAATGTTGACAGGCTGAATATGAAGATAAAATCCGCAATAAACTACAGCGGTTACAAAAAGCAGGAGACCATGGATGTATTCATTGAAATTACCCGTTTTGGTGAAATAGCGGTAATTACAATGAAAGGCGGGATAAGAGAAAAGGGATTCCAGAATGATTTGAAAACATTATGCAATAGTTTTTTCATGAAACAGATTTATGGGAAAATCTGTGTCTTTGACATAAAAGCTATGGATGATTTTAATGATGATGAGGATGTTAAAGAATTCGTGAGAATAATCTCAATTTTTTCCCATTCAAATATTAAGGTTGTGACAGGGAAACATTACGGTACAATCGTAAGCAGCTCAGATCTTGATGAAATAGTTGAACTTTTCCTCTCCTTCGGAGACCTCGAATTATCTCTCCGTTAAACATAACTGATATAACTCTCCCCTGACTGATTCCATCGGGAGGATCTTAAATGTTAAGTAATTCCTGTTGACAGCATAACACTCCTCAATAATCTTGCTGCATGGAATTTAAAATACTAAAGAAAGATATGCAGAGTTCCGCGAGAACCTGCGAAATAACAACAACTCACAGTGTGATAAAAACTCCTGTTTTTATGCCTGTTGCCACACGCGGCGCTATCAGGGCTCTGACCCTTGATGACATTAAAAATATAGGATTTGATATTATCCTTTCAAATACATACCATCTTTACATGAGGCCGGGTACGGACGTAATTGATGCTGCCGGCGGGCTGCATAATTTTATGAATTTCCATGGCTCCTTTCTAACAGACTCCGGCGGTTTCCAGGTATTCTCTCTGAGTAATCTCTGCAAAGTCCAGGATGATGGAGTGGAGTTCAACTCTCACCTTGACGGCTCGAAGCATTTTTTTACACCGGAGAAGGTCCTTGATATACAGAGGGTAATCGGCTCTGATATTATGATGGTTCTTGACCAGTGTACAGATTATCCCATAGAGAAGGATAAAGCCCGTGCCGCGATGGTGAAGACCATTAAATGGGCGGAACGTTCGCAGAAATACTACAATGAAACTTTTGAGAGGGAGAGGCAGGCCTGTTTCGCCATAATACAGGGTAGCGTTTACAATGACCTCAGGCGTGAATGTGCTGAAAGGCTCTCTGAACTGGACTTTCCAGGTTATGCCATCGGCGGCCTTTCTGTCGGAGAGCCGAAGGAGCTTTATCGCGAGATGACAGAAAATCTCCTCCCGTTTATGCCTGAGAACAAACCAAGATATATGATGGGTGTGGGTAGCCCGCTTGAGATACTTTTTGCGATTAAGCAGGGTGTGGATATGTTTGACTGCGTTATGCCTACAAGGATCGCGAGAAACGGCACGCTCTATACATCTGTAGGGAGAGTGAACATCAAGGCCGCACAGTATGAGAAAGATTTTGCACCTCTCGACCCCGGATGCGACTGCTATGTATGCAGGAACTTCACCAGGGCTTATCTTCGCCATATTTTCAGGGCAGGGGAGATTGCTTCACTGATATATAATACATATCATAACCTTTATTTTATGAAAAGTTTTATGGACGAGATTCGTGAATCGATCAACTCGGGGACATTTGACGATATATACAGAAAGTGGAGTCTCATATTCAGTGCTTCGTAATCGCAAAAAAAGAATTATTTTTTAGAAACCTCTTTTTTTTATCGCCACAAATGTTATTCTTTTATATAATTAGTCATTAAAATGTTTTCTCATCAGGCCTGTTGCACACCGTTTTTTTTAAAATTTTCTATAATACGGTTTGTTATAAAATGAGTGAGGTTCCTTTCTTCAATATATATTCGTAATAACGGTTTATAAGTTATCTTTCTAACTAAAAAAGGTTAATTTAAGAAATTAAATATAGCAAAGAATGAAAAATTAGCCTTAACGGGTTTGCGAATAAACAAATTTTTATAACTAGTATATAAGTTAATAAAGCTTGACAAGCATTTTATTATAGGCTTATTATGTCAATAGAGTTGTCTTTTTAAGGAGGATTCACTTTAATGGATATAAGTTCAAGAGTAAGGGGAGAGGCTGTCGTCCTTGATATTTCAGGAGAGATAGATCTATACAACGCCCCTGAAATTAAAGATATTGTTAACAAGCTGATAGAACAGAAAAAATATAGTGTTGTTATAAATCTCAAAGAAGTAACTTATATCGATTCATCCGGTATTGGCGCGTTAATATCAAGCCTTTCAAATCTTAAAAAATATCACGGCGGATTGAAAATAATAAATGTATTTGCCTCGGTCAAAAAGGTGTTTGAATTGACTAAATTAACCTCTTTTTTTGAAATATATGACAGTGAAGATGATGCTGTCAAAGCGTTCCAGCAGTAATTTTAACTTAAAATAATCAACCAGAGGTCTTTAATGAGAAAGAAAATTACAACGGCAATCTTGTTTATGATCACTATTACTCTTGCAGCCTGTGAAACTAAAATTCCAATTAATGAACTTGCGAAGGCAAAGGATGCCATAGCAAAAGCTGAATCTGTCGATGCGGAGAAATATAGCCCCGATGAAATGAAGATAGCTAAAGAAGAGCTGCTAAAAGCCCATAGTATTATAATCGTAGATGAGAAACCTGAAGACTCTGCTAAAAATGCGGAGACATCATATAATAAAGCCGTTGAGGCTTACAATAGGTCAGCAGTCCTTTATGCCGCTGACGCTTTAAAGAGAGCTGATGATGCAATCACCGCGTCTGATGAAGTTTATGCTGAAAGACTTTCGGCTGATAATTACTCACAGGCGAGAGACTTATATAACAGTGCTAATGAAAAATTTGAAGTCAAAGATTATATATCCTCATATTCACTTGCTGATGAATCTTATAAGTATGCAGTAAAGGCAAAAGAGGAGGCAATTGATAACAGGTATCAGCTCAAGGCGAAGATTGATGAAGTAAATACAATCCTGGCCAGAGTTGAAAAGCAGGATTATAAACAGTACGCTTCGCAGAAATATAATATAGCAAAAGAAAAGGCCGGGGAGGCATTGAATTATTATAACAAGGATTCCCTTAAATCAGGTTTTGAAGCTCTGGAAATAGCAAAGTTAAACGCTGATGAAGCATACAGGCTTACGATGGACGGAGTAGCTTCTGCTAAAATACTCCAGGCTGAAAAAGCAGTGAACGAAGCGGAAGAGTCAAATGGAGCATCACTAGCGGATGAGGATATGGCTGCTGCAAAAGAGGCTGTTGAAAATGCAAAGAGTATGAAGAAAAATGGCAGCTATGAAGAATCTATAACTTATTCAAATGAGGCAATAAGGCTGTCAAACAGTGTTATTGAAGAGGGTAAGAAAGCTGAGATTGCCGCAATGGTAAAAAGTCAGGCTGAAAAGGAAGCAGCAGTTAAAGAAGCAGAGGAGAAAGCCGCTGCTGACAAAGAAGCTGCTGATAAAAAGTCAGTCGCAGATGAGGTCGCAAAAGCTAAGGTTGTAAAAGCTCAGACTCCGGGTGAAGATGAAAACTATTATTATTATAAAGTAAAAACATGGGAAAAATATCAGGAGTGTCTCTCAAGGATAGCTGAAGAGTATTATAAAAATGCCAAACTCTGGCCGCGAATCCATAAAGCTAATAAAGGTCTAATAAAGAATCCTGATTTAATCAGGCCTGACTGGATTATAAAAATCCCCAAAAGAAAATAGTAGAGACGTAATATTAATTAGAGGCGGTATAGTTCTGATCAGATGAGCCAGAGATATAAGAATAGTGACTTCAGCGAAACAGATGAAGAGAAGGTTCATGAAATAGTTGAATCTGATGTAAGCGATGATGCCATGGATGATTTACAGGATGAATCTGATCTCAGGAATGATGAAACTGCAAAAGGCTCTGGTAAAGATTTTACAGATTCCTCAATTTCCTGGTATCTTGACCAGATAAACAGAATTCCGCTCCTCTCAAGGGAACAGGAGGATACTCTTGCCCGTGCTTCAAGGGATGGAAGTGAGAAGGCAAAGGATGAACTGATAAAGTCAAACCTTCGCTTTGTCGTGTCTATCGCAAAAAAATATCAGACAAGCGGTATATCTCTTCTTGACCTTATAAATGAAGGTAATCTGGGTCTTATTAAAGCTGCCGAAAAGTTCGATCCCGACAGGGGGTATCATTTTATATCATATGCGGTATGGTGGATCCGTCAGTCAATTATGCTCGCCATATCTCAGAAAGCGTCACTAATCAGGCTTCCCCTTAACAGAACCGCTGACCTCCAGAAGATTGAACGTGTTCATAAAAAACTGGAAAATAAGTTCGGGCGTGAACCCTCCGCAAATGAAATCGCGGAGGAGCTTGATATGGATAATGAGGAGATAAATCACCTCAGAAACATAACTCAGGATTTTGTCTCTCTCGATGCTACACTGGGAGATTCAGAGGATACAACAATTCTTGATATGATAGTGGACTCCAAGGCTGATTCCCCTGATGAGCAGGTAGTTGAGGAGTCTCTCATCAATTCACTGAATGAAGTTCTTGATACGCTCACGGATTCAGAGAAGGAGATCCTCTGCATGAGGTATGGCATCAAT
>CAZVFJ010000155.1:0-657 GCA_964625825.1 uncultured Leptospirales bacterium
TAATTAATCAATTAATAATATTACTAAACTTGAGCTTATAAAAAGAGGTATCGGAATTTTTATGTAAACAGCATACATTCTCTCAAGAACTCTGTCTGCTAAATAGACGATAAACTATTTTCAGGTGACTTCCTGATAATTTGATATTCTATCATCAACTTACCACAAACGTAACAGCACTCTCCTCAAAGCATTTCTGATATAATTAAAATATATTTGATATTCTGATGCTATTATAGTACAATTCAAATAATTTAACAAAACCATAATTTTAGGTAGGGAATAATATTCTTGACATATAGTAGTCCGGGTAGACGATTCTAAAGGCTTTAATTTTTTATACACATAATTTTTCCTCTGGAGTTTTTCATGAGCTTTGAAATTTTTCTACAACACTTTTCAAACGCGCTCTCCCTGGGTAGTTTATATGCTCTCATTGCCATAGGTTATACAATGGTTTACGGTATCCTGAGACTTATAAATTTTGCTCATGGCGATATCTTTATGCTTGGAGCATATTTTGCATTTTACGCGCTAACGACATTTCTTATGCCCTGGTGGGTCGGTTTTATAGTAGCAATAGGTATCACTTCGATGTTCGGTATGTTTATTGAAAGAGTTGCATATAAACCTCTCCGGGATTCTCCGAAGGTTTCA
>CAZVFJ010000155.1:667-4015 GCA_964625825.1 uncultured Leptospirales bacterium
AATACTCATATCTGCAATCGGTGTTTCATTTCTTATTGAAAGCCTTGGCGTTGTAGTCTTTGGAGGTATACAGAAAGCTTTTCCAATTCCTGATCTTTTTGGTGAAGTTATAGTCCTACGCGGAATATCCATTGTAAGTGTAAACTTCTTTATCCCTGTGATAACGTTCGTCTGTCTTTTATTCCTCATGTATCTTGTTAATATGACAAAGACAGGGATGGCCATGAGAGCCCTCTCAAAAGATCATGAAACCGCAAGGCTGATGGCTGTAGATGTTGACAGAATTATCTCATATACTTTCGGACTTGGTTCACTACTTGCTGCTGTCGGAGGAATTATGTGGGGTATGAAATATCCGCAGCTATACCCACTTATGGGACTTATGCCGGGTCTAAAATGCTTTATTGCGGCTGTTGTCGGAGGAATTGGAAATATAACGGGTGCTGTAATCGGAGGACTTGTTATTGGATTCGTTGAAATAATGAGTGTTGCATTTATGCCGGCACTTTCAGGCTACAGGGATGCTTTTGCCTTTATATTATTAATAGTAATACTCCTCGTAAAACCAAGTGGTTTAATGGGAGAAAACCTTGCTGAGAAGGTTTAAGATGGAAATGGAATATAAAAAAAGAAGAATACTGACAATTACAACTCTGTTTTTGGCGATAGGTCTGTTGTTCCTGTTTACAATAATATTTGATTCATATCAGCTGAGAATTGTTAATCTTTGTGGTATATATATAACTCTTGGCTTAAGCCTTAACCTTATATATGGATTTACCGGACTCTTCTCACTTGGACACGCAGGATTCATGGCTGTAGGGGCCTATACAACCGCGCTACTTACAATGCCTCCTCAATTGAAAGAGATGAATTTTTTTCTCGAACCAATTGTTCCCTGGCTTGCGAATACTGAATGGCACTTTTTCCCTGCTTTGCTTATGGGGGGAACTCTTGCGGCACTGGTCGGTTTTCTCATAGGCGCACCGGTCCTCAAGCTAAAAGACGATTATCTTGCTATTGCAACTCTTGGTTTTGCTGAAATTATAAGAATAATCTTCACAAATACACAGAGTATTACAAACGGTCCGCTGGGATTAAAAGGTCTCCCGCCATATACGACAATATGGTGGTCATGGGGAGTTGCCCTGGTCTCAATAATTTTTATGATTTATCTTTTTAAAGGAAGTTATGGCAGGGCGTTTATTGCTATCCGAGAGGATGAAGTTGCTGCTGAAACAATGGGAATAAACCTTTTCAGGCACAAGATACTCTCATTTACTATAGGTTCATTTATGGCAGGTATAGCCGGTGGACTTCTTGCTCATCTCATGGGAACCATAGACCCTCTTATGTTCAGGTTTATGCTTACTTTTAATATCCTTCTTGTCGTGGTTCTTGGTGGAATGGGAAGTATCAGCGGTTCAGTAATTTCAGGAATTGTTATAACTGTTCTTATGGAATATCTTAGATTCCTTGATGGGCCGATGAACTTCATTCTGTTCAAAACTAATGGCATACCCGGTCTCAGAATGGTTATATTTTCCATTATGCTCATGATTGTTATACTCTTCTTCCAGAGAGGGCTTATGGGTAACAGGGAACTCAGCTGGGACTTCCTTTTCAGGAAAAAGAAAACACTGAATGACGCAGTTAATGGTGAATAATCATGTATATACTCAGAACTGATAATATAACAATGGAATTTGGCGGCCTTGTGGCTGTATCGAAATTAAATCTTGAGATTAAACCGAATGAAATAGTAGGGCTTATTGGCCCAAACGGAGCGGGTAAGACTACCGCATTCAACATGATTACCGGGCAGTACACTCCTACTGAGGGATCAATATTTTTTAAAAATGAAGATATAACAAATTATAAACCATACGAGGTGACACGGCTCGGTATTGCCCGTACTTTTCAGAATATAAAACTCTTCAAAGAGATGACTGTTCTTGAAAATGTCCTGGTGGGAAATCATCTCAGGGTTAAATCGCCTCTTCTCTTTTCTGTTCTCCGCTCCCCCATGTACAGGAGGGAGGAAAAGCATATGATTGAAAAATCGATGAATCTCCTTGCTGATATAGGGCTGGATGATGTGATTCATGAAAAAGCTTATTCTCTTCCTTATGGTAAACAAAGGAGGCTTGAGATTGCGAGAGCTCTTGCTACAAATCCGAGAGTTTTGCTTCTTGATGAACCTGCCGCAGGGATGAATCCTCAGGAATCACTTGAACTTATGCATTTTATTCATAATATCAGGGAAAAATTTGATCTCACTATTCTCCTTATTGAACATACGATGCAGGTCGTTATGGGAGTCTGTGAAAGAATATATGTTCTCGATTACGGAATCACTATTGCCGAAGGAAACCCCGAGCATATTCAGAATAATCCAAAGGTAATCGAAGCTTATCTGGGGGTAAACTAATGCTAAAGATAAAAGATCTCCACGTAAATTACGGTGGAATAAAAGCCCTCAGAGGGATCGATATAGATGTACCGGAGGGTAAGATTATAACTCTCATCGGGGCTAATGGTGCAGGGAAGAGTACAACTTTAAGATCCGTTGTTGGTCTTTTGAAACCTGCATCAGGTTCAATTAAATATAATGATCTTGAGATAACCGGGAAAAAGACCCTTGATATAGTTAAGAGTGGAGTCGTCCTTGTCCCTGAAGGTAGAAAGATATTTTCAAATCTTACTGTTTATGAAAACCTTGTTCTCGGAGCTTATTCTACGAAGGATAAAAAGAAAGTCAACCAAGACATGGAACATGTGTTTACGCTTTTCCCAAGGCTTAAGGAGAGAGAAAAACAGAAGGCCGGTACATTTTCAGGAGGAGAACAGCAGATGCTTGCCGTGGGTAGAGCGCTAATGAGCAGCCCGAAACTTCTTATGATGGATGAACCGTCTCTTGGCCTCGCTCCACTGGTTGTAAAAAGCATATTTGATATTATTAAAAATATCAATAAACTGGGAGTTACAATTCTTCTTATAGAACAGAATGCTAAAGCTGCCCTTGAAATTGCAGATTATGGATATGTAATGGAAACGGGAAATATCGTTCTTAAGGGTACAGGGAGCGACCTGCTGAATAATGAAGATGTAAAAAAAGCTTATCTTGGTATAGCCTGACAGGTTGGATTATGAGTAAGAGGGGAACATCTGTACTCATAATCTATACCGGCGGTACAATAGGAATGATAAAGGAACATAATTCCGGTTCCTATAGGCCTTATAGTTTTGATGCACTTCTTGAGGAGGTCCCTGAACTTTCAAGGTTCGGGTTCTCTCTCTCATCCATCGAATTTGAATCTCCAATAGACTCCTCGGCATTTACACCTG
>CAZVFJ010000155.1:4025-8295 GCA_964625825.1 uncultured Leptospirales bacterium
CTGATAAATGGATACAACTCGTAAAATTGATCAGGGAAAATTATCATAAACATGATGGATTTGTTATACTCCATGGAACAGATACAATGGCGTATACCGCATCAGCCCTCAGTTTTATGCTCGAAGGCCTTGACAAACCTGTGATTCTGACGGGTTCACAGTTACCGATAAATATGCTCCGCACTGATGGCCGTGAAAATCTTATCTCATCAATAGAAATTGCTTCTACAAAAATTAATGGAAAAGCTGCCGTGCCCGAGGTATGTATTTATTTTGAATTCAGACTTTTCCGGGGAAATAGAACAATTAAAAGAAGTGCAGAACACTTCAAGGCATTTGAATCGCCAAATCTCCGACCACTTGCAGAAGCCGGTATTTCAATAAATTACAATAAAGGAATTATACGAAGAAATACAATTGGGAAAAGGTTCAGAGTAAATCTGAATATCGTCACCAATATCGTAATATTTAAAATATTTCCAGGTATGAGCAGGAGTGTTGTTGAATCTATTCTTAATATCCCGGGATTAAAAGGTGTTGTGATGGAGACATATGGTTCAGGTAATGCACCTCCTGAAGAATGGTTTCTCAATCTCCTCACCGAGAGTAGTAGAAAAGGGCTTGTGATTGTAAATGTCACCCAATGCGTATCCGGCAATGTTGTGATGGAAAGGTACAGTACAGGGGAAGTTCTGCTTAATGCCGGTGTAATAAGCGGAGCGGATCTTACCACAGAAGCGGCTGTTACTAAACTTATGATTTTATTCGGAAAATACGTGGATAGAAAGAGTGTTATTAAACATTTTCAGAAGGATCTTGCCGGGGAAATGACCAGATTTTCAAAAAAATAAGATTCAACTTCTTCGGCTGACCTGAATTTTCCAAGAAACTCAAGAGTGCTTATTGTGGGACTAACAAGTTTCATAGTTCCTTTTTTATAGAGTTGCAAAGCTTTCTGCGGATTAAGCCATTCAGATGTAACAAGTTCATTCCCGTCATGTGATGTCATCTGGTTTTCAGGAGAGAGTGCAACAAAAAAACGGGTGTCATACCTGATCGGAGAGAAGGGCGGTGTAATCCATCTTGTGAGATAATTGATATTCCGGAAAGAGGGCGTAAGCTTTTCATTTTTCATCATCTCCGGTAATTCAATTTCACCTTTAAATATAAGCTTTCTGTATTCAGAAAATTTTTCATTGCTGTTATGAGTATTCATGTCAAAATATTTACCATCAGATTCAGCAAGGAGAATGCCGGATTCCTCAAATGTTTCACGTATAGCGCACATCATATGGGTGATAATTTTTTTCTGCTCCTCTTCGGAGGATAGTAGATCCACCTGGTGGTGTGTTTTAAAAAAAGATCCACCATGTGCATCCTGATCTTCAACTGCGCCGCCCGGAAAGACATGATATCCAGGAAGAAACCTGTCATTCATATTCCTTTTCATGAGTAGAATTTCAATTCCATCACCGCTTTCAGAATTCTTTACCAGAGCAACCGTAGATGCCATGCGTGGTTTGACGAATATATGCATTATTTCAGTTTATACCAAGTTCGTTAAATATCATATCAAGATCAATATTGTATCTGCTGCTGACATGTTTTTTTAATGCAGGAAGTTTATCAAGCGATAAAGCGGCTCTGTGACTATTTTTTATAATTCGTTTTATATCGTGTGGGGAGCAAATATCAGGATAGGTTCTGTATATATTCATAGCATGATCAAATACAGATATAATCTTTTCCATATTATTTCTCTGAAGATAAATATCAGAGAGTTCACTGCATCCTTCAAGTAATGTCTTTACGTTTACAGCTTCCGGTTCTATTGTATCTTCATACGGCGGAATTTTTATAAGCCTGAGATAAAAACCTGCTGCTGTATCAGGGTCTTTAAGATAATAATGGTAGAGATAACCTATTCTGAAAAGTGCTAGAATATAATTTTCATTGAGCTTAACGGCATTTATATATGCATTGATAACAAACACCGGATCTTTACGTACCGGGAAATTCGCACCGAGCATAAACCATGCTTTGGGAGACTTAGGGAGGTTGCACATCATTTCGTCAGCCCTGTTACAGGCTTTCTTTTCACTCTCATTCAGGGAGGATATCCTGTCAGTAATTCGGTTCCGAAGTTTTATCGCTCGCTTCCGATATCTCCTGCTTCCTGTATATCTTATAATCTCATCATATTTTTCAATAGCTGTCTCTTCATGTTCAACTTCAGATGTAAGGAAAGCGAGTCTGTCATAGGCTCTTGCTATGAATAAATTTATCTCATCAGTGTTAAATCCATGATGTTTAAGTTTAGTCAGTATTGATATAGATTCATGGAGCCTGTTTTTCCTGAACAGTTTCTTGGCTTTTCGGAGGAGTTGCCTGTGATCAGTGACAATAATATCTGTTTTTCCGAATAAATTCATAATTTCATTCTAATAATGTGAAGTCATAAATTGCTATTAGAATAGAGTACATTTATATATATTTAATCGGCAACAGTTTTTTATATAAATTGTATGTTATAATTCAGCAAATATTTTTCAAATATAAAGTAAATTATAAGGAGAGCTTCAGCTCTCCTTATAAAAAAAATTCCATTTAAAACTATAAGGTTCTATTGAATACAAACCGTTGAATCTATTCCCTTTACTGTCAGTTCACCAAAAAAGAAAAATTTAGTGTAACCAATGGTAATCTTGCTGTGATTTTCAGGTGATATACAATTATTCAGCCATACGGTAATCCCCTCAATATCGTATTTGTTATAAATACTCTCAACCGCATCTGATGGTCTCCCCGTGCTAACTGCAGGGACCCGGCTTGTTATCTGCCGGGATGGAGCTCAACCTCCACATGCGTGAAAGGACTGGAATGTAATTTTTACATCCCCTCCTTTTTTTAAAATATGCCTTCTCGCATTATCCTCAATAAGTATTTCCATGTTAATTTCCTTTAAAAATTGATTTGAAAAATAACCAGTAATCAGTAATAATTACTTCTTATATAGTCTCCTGTAAAACAAAATATTATATAACTCCAGTGTGTATGGAGGGGAATAATATAGCATCTTTTACTTTACACAAGGTAAAGATTGTACATATGAAATTTCCAGATTACTTATGTTAAATAATTTTTTAATTTTTACTCTAATCAATTTGTTAATATTGATAAATATTTTAATTACAAAGTACAGATACAAAATAGGAAATAACTAATGATAACAATCGATTTTGAATGTAAAAATCAACATAAATTTGAGGGTTGTTTCAGCGACTATGAAGCTTATAAAAAGCAGCAGGAAAAAGGTATTATACGCTGTCCTCTTTGTAACAACAATGAAATCAGAAGAATCTTTACAGGCTGCTCTATACAGGCAAGGAGAGCTTCCGGGAAAAATATTGAGAAAAGAAATCCCGGTTTTCTGGAGAGGCTGAATGAATTCAATAAATTTGTGAAAGAGAATTTTGAAGATGTTGGGGACTCTTTTGCTGAAAAAGCAAGGGCAATACATTATGGGATAGAGGAGGATAAAAATATTTACGGAAAAGCCACTCCGGTTGAAACGAAGGAGCTTCTTGAGGAAGGGATAGGCTTCCTCCCTGTTGTTGATACAGAGAAGATAATAAACTAAATATTTTTCAATAATTGCTCATCTCCGTATTATTGTTTACATTATTTAATGTTATGATTGAAGAATATTATTTCAAAGAACCTCTGAATAAACAAAAAATTATATCCGCAGAGCCCTCTGAATCTGTTGAAGAGAATCCAGATATTGGGAAAAAGATACTCTGCAGAAATTGTCATGCTGATATTACTGAAAAGGATTATGAATTGCGTATAAACGATTCGGATTTTCATCTGTTTAAAAATCCGATGGGTATTTATTTCAGGGTAGTCTGTTTTAAAAATGCGGATGGATGTATAATTATAAGTGATTATACTGATGAAAACACCTGGTTTAAAGGTTATATATGGGCGATTGTTCTATGCAGAACTTGTCATACACATCTCGGATGGCATTATAAGTCTCTGGATTCAAAGTTTTTCGGTCTCATTGCTGACAGGCTAACAGGCATATAAAAATTACTTTACTAAAAATTGAAATGCTTTTAATTTATCAAAGAATTATTTTTAACAAGGACCACCCGGAATATGAATGATAAAAAACTGAAAATATTAATTGTTAACTATGAATTCCCACCTCTCGGTGGTGGTGGAGGAGTTGCTGCTTACGATCTGGCTCTTGAATGGAAAAATG
>CAZVFJ010000156.1:0-228 GCA_964625825.1 uncultured Leptospirales bacterium
GAGGTTGACAGAGCTTTTGCCCTCGTAAGGCCTCCAGGGCACCATTCAATGAAATGCGTCCATGGCAACAGGGGATTCTGCAATATTAATAATGAAGCAATCATGATTGAGTATATAAGAGAACACTCCAACATCAGAAAGATTGCTATTGTTGACACAGACTGTCATCACGGAGACGGGACACAGGACATATTCTGGCATGACCCCGATGTGCTTTTTATTTCGCTG
>CAZVFJ010000156.1:238-8263 GCA_964625825.1 uncultured Leptospirales bacterium
CACCTCAGGGAGATGGGAGGACCGAACGCGCGGGGCCGTACGATTAATATCCCGCTCCCCCCTTACACATCTGAAGAAGGATTCATTTATACTATCAATGAGATGGTAATCCCGATACTTGAGGACTTCAAGCCTGAAATAATTATTAACTCCGCAGGTCAGGATAATCATTACACAGATCCTATAACTAATATGAATTTTACAGCACACGGTTATGCGCTCCTTAATGATATATTAAAACCGCATATAGCTGTTCTCGAAGGCGGTTATTCAATCCAGGGCGCTCTTCCTTATGTAAATCTCGGGATTGTCCTTGCCATGGCCGGACTCGATTATTCCCATATAAAAGAACCTGATTATGACATAAATTACTCTCCCCAGGATGATGAAATTACCGAGTATATAAAACAGCTGCGGGAGCCTGTATTAAAAAACTATTTTAATCCTGCGCCCGATATGGAAAGGGCACCTGAGGGTAAATTTTCCATTAGAATGAAAAATATTTATTACGATACGGACGGGATACAGGAGAGCCAGAAAGAACATATTATGACATGTAGTAAATGCCGGGGGCTTCTATATATCGAATCTTCTTCATCTGTAAATCCGCCATGTGCCGGGATAGAAATACCTGTCGACGGGTGTTCAAGGTGTGTAAAGGAAGGATACAGGATTATGGAGGAGGCGGTCAGGAGTAAAAAATATCTTACAGTACAAATGACAGACAGAGTAAATAAAAAATATGAAAGATACAGCCAGTGATATTCACTGACTGTATCCGCTTTTTTCTTAATTCAGAAAAAGCATCTCCCAGTATTTTGGTATAGGCCAGAGTTCATCATCAGTAATTGTTTCCAGTTCATCCACCAGTTTTCTTATCTCATCCATCTTCACTTTTACCTTATTGCAGTACTCATCAGCCTTAAACTGATCATCCTCAATACTTCTTGCAGCTTCGCTTATAGATTTAAGAACGTTAATACCTGTCTGAATGTTACTGATAAGGGTGCTTACTCTTACGAGAAGTTCCTTTTGAGGTTTCAGAATATTTTCAGGGACCAGGTCAATCACCTGCCCCACGGAAGATGCGAGGTTCCCCTGAAATAAATATGCTGCCGGAAGCACCTGAGAAGATATTATATTGTAGAAGGAATGTGCTTCAATCTCAATATTTTTAGCATAGGTCTCAAGGTGTATATGATATCGTGATACAAGTTCAACTTCAGACAGAACTTTATATTTTTCAAAAAGTTTTTTTGCTTTAGCTGTATTATAAGACTTCAGAGCTTCCGGGGTTGTTTTAAAATTTGGAAGTCCTCTCTTTTCTGCCTCTTTATGCCATTCTGTAGAATAGTTATCTCCGCCAAAAATTACAGGCTTCACAATACTGATTTCACTCTTCACTACCTGAAAAACCGACTTTATAATATCAGATGTGCCTGCTTCCTCAATTTTATCCGCGATCTCATCAATACTTTCCGCAACTATCAGGTTCAACACTGTGGCAGGGAATGAAATTGATTGTGAAGATCCCACTGCCCTGAACTCAAATTTATTTCCGGTAAACGCGAACGGCGAAGTCCTGTTTCTGTCTGTATTATCCTTATTCAGTATAGGGAGAGAGGAGAGCCCCAGGTCTATAATCGCCGCATCAGCGGATTTCAAATTCTCACCTTTCTCTATAGATTCCAGAATTGAGGCAAGCTGATCTCCGATAAAAACAGATATAATAGCCGGCGGTGCCTCATTTGCCCCGAGTCTGTGGTCATTACCACTGTGAGCAACAGTTGCCCTCAGGATGTCGCCATGTCTGTGTACTGCTTTCAGGACAGCAATGAGGAATACCAGAAACTGTACATTTTCTGTAGGGGTTTTCCCCGGATTTAAAAGATTTATGCCATCATCAGTCCCGATTGACCAGTTAAGGTGTTTTCCTGAACCATTTATCCCCGCGAAAGGTTTTTCATGAACAAGGGCGGCAAGATTATGCCTCTGCGCAACGTTTCTCAGAGCATCCATAAGGAGCTGATTATGATCAACTGCAATATTAGCCTCTTCAAATATGGGAGCTATTTCAAATTGACTTGGAGCAACTTCGTTATGGCGTGTCTTCGCAGGTATTCCAAGTTTAAAGAGTTCTTCATCAAATTCGTGCATAAAGGACTGGATTCTTTCCTTAATTGTCCCAAAATACTGGTCCTCCAGTTCCTGACCTTTAGCAGGGGCAGCCCCGAGAAGCGTTCTTCCGGTAAGAACGAGATCCTGTCTCTGCATATAGTATTCCCTGTCTATACAGAAATACTCCTGTTCCGGCCCGCAATTAGCATGAACTTTTTTTGATGTTGTATTTCCTATAAGTTTCAGCAGCCGCATGGCGCTGCTATTTACTGCCCTAATTGAACGAAGCAGAGGTGTTTTCTTATCAAGAGCCTCACCTGTGTATGAGATGAATGCAGAAGGTATGCATAATGTGATTCCAAGTCCGTTCTTTCTGAGGAATGCAGGGCTTGACATATCCCACGCAGTATAGCCCCTCGCTTCAAATGTAGCTCTTATTCCGCCACTGGGAAAACTTGAAGCATCCGGCTCACCCTGAACAAGCTGAGCTCCGGAAAATCTTTCTATAACTTCAGATGGAGCTGAAAATTCAATAAATGCATCATGCTTCTCCGCTGTTGAGCCTGTGAGAGGCTGAAACCAGTGAGCAAAATGTGTTGCGCCGTTTTCAATTGCCCACTCTTTCATCGCATGGGCCACAGCATTTGCCGTTTCAAGATCAAGCTTGCTATTCTCTTCTATACAGGATATAAGTTTAAGATAAATCGAACGTGGAAGCTTGGTTTGCATCACTGCTTTATTAAAAGTATATTCTCCGAAAAAAGACGATACAGGTTTTCTTTCCCTCTTCTCTTCGGAAATTGTCTTTGAATATGAAGCCGGGTTGCCAGATGTTCTCATTTATTTAGCTCCTCTTTTTAAAAATTCATTTTTTCAGCATTGAATATGCCTTTTTGATTAATTATTTAAATCGTGTCAAATCAATGTTTCTGCAAGAAACAATAATTAACAAAGATGTAACAAAATCCACCAACTTAAATGAATCACATATTCAATAAAATATAACAAGCGTTATGATCAAATCTACTAATAATATCAACTCCCCTTATATTATTGTTAATTTCATGTTAATTATTTTAATTGACCATAAAATGATTATAATACATTTACTATTATTATCAAAAATCAATATTAGCACACAATACAATTTGATTCCGCATGGCCTTTTATTTCGAACTGAGGTGATACTGATGAAAAAAGAACTCCTTGCAGAAATTGTTAATAATTTTTTCAATTGTTCCAAACCCGAAATACTTCAGATTATAAATGAACTTGTCAACACCATTAAAGCCGAGGAGCAGATATCCGTATCAGAACTTATGTCAAGAAACTATGATACTGCCCAGTCAAATCCGGAAATTCACTACATCCCCGGGAACCTTAAAGATGCCCGTGACGCTATATTCCCATACTTCTGGGGGACAGATGGATGGTCTTCGAGATTGCATCTTGAAAATGTAAAAGGCCCGGCTAATTATGCTTCCCTCATAGGTTCAATTGCATGCCTTCTCAAAAATCCAAATCTCTGTGTTGACACATACAGTCAGAGGTCCAATGAACTTGAACTTAAAGCGATAACAGCCCTGGCGAATCTTGTATTTTATCACACCGAAAATCCCTGGGGAATCTTCACCATGGGAGGGACAATCTCCAATCTTTACGGAGGAAAATTAGGTATTGAAAAAGTTCATCCCGGTGCGATGAAAAAAGGGGTAAGAGGAATCAACCTTGCAGGAATAGTATCTGAAGCAGCTCATTACTCAAACGAGACACTCGCGGGATGGCTCGGCATGGGGACAGAAAATCTTCACACAATACCAACAGATGATTCATGCAGCATGAATCTCGAAATACTTGAAGAAAAAATTGAATTATTATACAACCAGAATATAACTATAGCTTTCGTAATTGCGACTTTTGGAAGCACCGATGCTTTCGGCATAGATGATATAAGTTCAATCCGCAGAATAATAAACGAAAAAAGCAGCAAATATAATAAACCTGCCCCCCAGCTTCATGTTGATGCAGCTGCAGGCTGGTCTCTATGTTTCCTTAATGAATACAATCTTGAGGAGAATGAATTCGGGCTCAGTTCAGAGGTAGTGTCGGTTATTGAAAGACTTAAAAAATATTCTTTTGGACTAAGGGAGGCAGATTCTATAACACTCGATTTCCACAAAATGGGATGGGGCCATTATCCTTCAAGCGCATTTATTGTATATAATCGTGACGACCTGAAATATCTCTTCAGGAGTAAGGAACAAATCCCATATTTTTCAGAAGCTGATTACAGGCATGACCCGGCACTCTTTACGCTCGAAACATCAAGACCGGGAATCGGCCCCTTCTCTGTCATGGCAAGCCTTAATGGTATAGGGCTCAAGGGTTATCAGATACTTGTAGCGCATTCCCTTGAAATGACTGCTCTTCTGAAAAAAAAGCTGAATTCTCTTGAATACTGCCGCGTACTTAACCAGCACTGCATGGGCCCCAGTGTCGTTTGGTGGGTATTACCAAAAGGAAGAAACGCGGGGGAGATATATGAAAAACTTATCAATGACCAATTGACCGAGAAAGAATACAATCGTTATTTCAATGAAATTCACAGGCTTTTCGAAAAGAGAAAAAATTCCCTGAATCCGGAAATTGATGCGAGTCTCAGTTTTACAACATCTATGGGTTATAATCCTCACGGGATATCTACACCCGCATGGAAAGCCGTTTTCTTCAATCCTAAAACTGATGAAACTGTAATAAGACAGATTATTAAAAGCATTGAAGAGCTTTAAGCAACCCGTGTGTTATTCTATTCTGTTTTTTTAGAATTTAAAAGGTCTTTTCTGAAAGAACTTATCGCCTTTATATCATCAGGCCCTGTACGGCAGCATCCTCCTATCACCCTTGCGCCGATAGAATACCACTCCTCTGACATGCGTGAAAAATCTATTCTGCCGCTTTCATTTATCCAGCAGGTAGACCCTGTATCGAAATGCTCACCAGAATTCGGGTAAATAACCAGTGGAATTTTTACAACCGGCCTGACCTCACGGAGAAGAGGAGAGATCAATTCAGGATTTGAGCAATTAATTCCGACAGCAGAGAGGTTCCTGCTCCCTTCCAGAATTTCTGCACATTCAGAAAAAAGCTCACCATGACTTATATGTTTTTTATCACAAGCGGTGAATGATATCCAGTAATGAATTTCCGGATAATCATTCATCAGTTCTGTTACAGCCAGAGCTTCTTCTATTCCTGGAAAAGTTTCAAACGCTATAAAATCTGCTCCGGCATCAGCAAGAATATCAATCCTCTCCCCATGAAAATCCTTATATTCTTTTAATGTCAATTTATAATCACCCCTGTACTCTGAACCGTCTGCGAGAAATGCACCATAACATCCGGACGATGAAGCTATAAAAGGTACCGGTCTGTCATTTTCCGAATGAGTATCCATATAATCCCGAATAGAATCCTCTGCAATCCTGTATGATAACCGGATCATATTCACAGCTTTACTCCTTGAAAAGCCTGAGGACATAAATCCTTTCACTGTTGCCTGGTAAGAAGAAGTGATTATACAATCAGCCCCTGCATCAAGATAGCTTCGGTGAATCATCTTTATGGCATCAGGTTTTTCTGCCAGCATTTTTGCCGACCAGAGTTTGCTTTGCAGATTATACCCCATTCTTTCAAGTTCTGTCGCAAGCCCTCCGTCAAGTACAACAAACGGGAATTCTGAAAGAATCCTTTCAATATGGTTCATCCTTTCCAAACCCACAATTCTGTTTTATTTACTAAATTCAGTATTTATTCCTTAAGTTATTTCTAAAAAAAATGTTCTATTACACACGCCTCCTTAGATGACGGGTGTATATAATTCTTTATTTTACACTACAAAATATATTCAGGAATTATTACTGTAATAAATTTAATATTTTGCCTGTTTTTCAGCAAATAAAATTCACCGCTACTGTTCCGGCTTTAATAAAAAAATACCCGCTGAATATAACGGGTATTTTTATTATCAATAATATTAAAATTTATTAAACAAGGAGTTTAACGATTTTCCGGAGCAGAGGGGAATTCATCTTCCCCATCATCCACACCTCGGCAATCCTCTTGTTAAGCAGAGATATTGTGGGGAATGAATGCTGCATCAGCATAATTTTCGTTAGGCCAATTCCTTCCTGAATCGCCATAATCCATTCATGAATAAGTTCGCTGGCAGACTCCCCTATAATTGTGGCCCCCAGCACTTTACCCCGCTTCGTAGCAATTACCTTCACAAACCCTTCAGGAACACCATCGGCAATTGTCCGTCCATAATCCTCATACTTCTCCTTAATGACAGTATATTTTATCCCCATCTTTTTTACCTGATCTTCTGTAAGCCCGGCGTGAGCAAATTCAGGTTTTGTAAAAACAGACCATGGTACTAAATATTTGTCCCATCTCATCTTCACCGGAAGAGGATTAAGCGCATTCATAAGAGCCAGCATCCCCTGGTGCATCGCCGCATGTGAGTAAAGAGCTATGCCATTTACATCACCAACAGCAAATATATTTTTAACATTTGTCCTCAGATACTTATCTACAAAAATTCTCTTTGAATCATATTTTATCCCTGCTCTTTCGAGTTTAAGTGGGTCAAGGACCGGCTTTCTACCCGTCGCGACCAAAAGTTTGTCGGATTCAATAGCTCCCCTGTCAGTGTATACTTTTATTGTTTTCCCTTTCTTTTCGATCTTTTCGATAGAGGTGCTATTATATACAGTGATACCCTCTGATTCAAATTTTTTCTGAAGTACATCCGCTCCCTCTTCATCCCCCAGAGGTATGAGATGCTTTTCATTGTGAACAATTGTTACTTTAGCGCCGAGCCTTGAGAAAGCCTGCGCCATTTCGGATCCTATAGCTCCTCCACCTATAATCGTCATTTTCTTAGGAATTGAATTCTCATTGAACATGTTTATATTTGTAAGATAAGGAACACTTTCAATGCCGGGAATTGGCGGTATATATGGTTCTGTCCCTGTTGCAATAAAAATCTTTTTTGCCCTGATCATCCGCTCACCTACACGGACAGTCTTTGAATCAACAAACTCAGCCATACCTTCCCCTTTGATAAGATCAACCTTATCAAACATTTTTGTAGTTTTGGGGCCGCTGATATATTCAATCTTTTCCCTTACCAATTTTAAGGAATTCTCCACAACAGATTTTCCGCCAGGTTTTATACCGTATTTTGTCAGGTTCTCTGCAATACTTCTTGCTTCACCAGCCTTTAGCAGAGCTTTACTCGGGATACACCCTACGTTAAGGCACTCCCCCCCTACTTTATTATGTTCAATTGATGCTACCTTCAGCCCCATAGCGCTACTCATGGCTGAAACCGCCATTCCTGCCGGACCCATGCCTATAACTAGAACATCATAAATATCTGATTTTATCATACCATCACCTCATTAATATTTAAGAATTTAATTAAATATTAAATAATATACTATCTTGTCAAGACTTCTTCAAAAAAAAATTAAAAAACTGTATTTAAATTTTAAAATATTCCTGAAGCAATTGCTTCAGGAAACAGGAGAGTACAATGAAAAAGTTTAGTCTATATATGATTATGATGATTATTTTTGATAAGGTTACAAAAATAATCACAAATTATTATCTATAGGTAACTTTATAATTGATTAAAGTATTGAAATAATTTATAAAAAAGCTCAGTAATAATTCCTAAAAAAAATTTTAGTGTAAAATTAAGAATTATATAGAGTATTTTTTACCAGAAATAACTTAAGGAATAAATACTGAAAAAAACTTAATCTTTAATAATATTACTACATAAAATAAAGGTGAAAAATATGGATAATATAAACTTTACATTAGAAGACGGAAATAAAA
>CAZVFJ010000157.1:0-2505 GCA_964625825.1 uncultured Leptospirales bacterium
GCAGAAAAGAAGAGGAAGAGCGCAAGAGACTTGAAGCGGAAAGGAGAGCAGCGGAAGAGGCCGAAAGACAGAGACTCGCCGAAGAGCAAAGAAAGAAAGAAGAGGAAGCTGCAAAACTCGAAGCTGAAGGAAAAACAGAAGAGGCCGCACAGGTAGCACAGGAAGCCGAAATAATAGCCGTAGCCGCTGAAGCGGTTTATATCCCTCCCGAAGTTCCGGAAACAGTTGTTGAAAAAACAACCAGAACCGAAGCCGGAACAGTTAGCGGTAAAGAAGAAATACAGATTGAAATAATAAACAAGAAAGCCTTGATTGAATCAATGCTTAAAGACGGACTTCTTGAAATGATAGACGTGAAAGAAGCAAAACTGAAAACATGGCTGAAGCTTATGGGTAAAGAGAGTTATCCCGGTGTCGGTATTCAGAAAGTTGTTTCAGCGTCATTCAGGGCGAAGAGGTCTGCATAATTGTCCTCTAACATCACACATTCACCGGCAAACGAGGGGAGAGGGGATCTCCCGGTTCTCTCTCCCCTCAAATTTTTAAACAGGAGGAATTATGAAAGATAATGAATGTTATAATCGCTGTTGTTTTGTTTCGGAAGAAAAATCAGACGGAAATATAATCTGTAACAGGGGGCGAAACGGTGATCATTGTTGCCCCAAGCCGTTACCATTACCGAATGAAACATATTATGAATGGTGGAATCGCAAAGAGGTCACAAAATGAACAGTGAACAGATAGACTTGCTTCAAGAGATATTGAACATAGAGAATGATTTCGGTGCTTTTATAATCGTATACGGTGACACCTCTTGTGTAACCGGAGGCCGAGTGTATAAGTATGAGGATTATCAATATGATGCGATCAAGCTCGCACATCAGATAATAAAAGATGAAATTCAAAAGGCTTTTGATGTCGGATTTGAAGGTGGAAAAAATTGGGGGAGGGCGACAGCATGAGTAAATTAAGACACACACCTGGGCCGTGGGATTGGCAGGTGGGGGATAGATTTATACGCATACGTGATGAAGAGTCTGTAAAAATGGGATGTTGGAGTGAATCTCAAAAAATAGCAGAGACATGCTATTCTAATAACAGTGAAGAAACTATATCAAATAATTTGCTTATCGCCGCAGCTCCGGAGATGTTAATTGAACTTTTAAAAGCTATTGCTGAACTTGATAAAACCGGATTTGCAAGCGTAAAGGCTGAAACATTAATTATGAAAGTGACGGGATGGACATATCAAGAGCTGAATGATATCCTCACAAAATTAGAAAATGGAATATCAATAGAGGAGGTTTTATCTGAATGAGAAAATTAATCTGTGAATGCGGTGAAGAAATAATTCTTGTCGGTAAGCATATTACAATCTGCTCAAAATGCGGCAGAGAGCATGGGGGAAAATAAATGAAATTCGACATAATAATGGAAATGCTTCAGGGCATGAGAGAAGTATTTGACGAGCTGTCAGATCTTGAAAAACAGCGAGTGAAAGCGGTTAAAGCAAAGAGACATAATCAGGGGAGAGGTGAGCAATGATAAAGGCTTATAAAGCTTTTGATAAAGACTTAAAGGGAAAGAATGGCTGTTCAGATTGAAGCAATAAAGAGAGGGATAAAATAATGCCAAATGATCTTAATAGAGTAATATTGATAGTGCGTCTTACGAGAGAGCCGGAATTAAGATACACTCCGGCAGGAGTTCCGGTGGCTTCGGTTTCAGCTGCAAATAACAGGGTTTACGGTTCCGGAGAAAACAAAAAAGAAACCGTCAGTTATTTCGATCTGGTATTCTGGAATAAAAGCGGTGAGATAATTACTGAATACGGCAAGAAGGGTATGCAGATTGCAATTGAGGGAAAATTATCACAACGTCGATGGGAGGATCAGGATGGAAATAAACGGTCAAAAATTGAGATCGTGGTCGAGACGTTTCAATTCCTGGGCGGTAAAAAGGATAATGATAGTTCAGGAGAGCCTTCGTCCGCTCCGGCAGGGGCAAGCGGTGCAGTTAGGAATGGATTCAACGGCGAAGATGTGCCGCAGTGTGAGGATAACCCGTTCTCCGATGATATGATTCCTTTTTGAGGTTAAACATGAAACCTTGTATACGTAGAGGAGATATTCAAAAAAGGGCATGCGTATGTGGAAATGAAAAAGTTCAAGCACACCATGAGGATTATTCAAAACCTCTCGAAGTAATATGGTTATGCTCTTCATGTCATGCCAAATTACATAAAGAAAAAAGAAGATTGGTTTCATAATATACAATGAGACATAACGTGGCAGTACCGACTTCTTCAGTCGCAAGAATATAGTCATGTTAGCCGGGGGTAAAACCCCGGCGCTTTTTAAGAAGGTGAGAGATGGCAATACGCAGAATGTTCAGTAAAACAATAACTAATTCAGCAAGGTTTATTAAGATGCCGGTTGATAGTCAGAATTTATATTTTCATCTCTGTATAAACGCAGATGATGACGGGGTCGTTGAAGCGTTCCC
>CAZVFJ010000157.1:2532-8210 GCA_964625825.1 uncultured Leptospirales bacterium
AGGACCTAAGATAGCTGAAGATTCAGGAAATGTAAGAGTTTTAGCTGCTAAAAACTTTATAAGAGTACTGAACGAAGATCTTGTTTCGCATATAACAGATTGGAATGAACATAATCTTATCAGAGCGGATCGAAAGGTTGATAGTATATATAAGGATCTTCTACTCCAGATCGTACCCGATGTTGAACTTATAGAATCAAGGCCGAGATCAGACGTAAAAAAGCACATGGACGGGCAATGGACGGGCAATGGACGGGCAATGGACAGCATAGGAGAGGAGAGGTTAGGAGAGGATAGTATAAGTAATAAAAAGAGAGAGACATTCACTCCTCCTACTCACGAAGAAGTCTCTGCTTATATAACAGAAATGAATTATATCATTACTGCTGATGAGTTTATAGACTGTTATTCTGCCAGAGGGTGGGTTATAGGTAAAAGTAAAACAAAAATGAAGGATTGGAAAGCTGCTGTTAGAACCTATGTTAAATATGACAAAGAGTTTCATCCGGATAAATATAAAGTTCAAAAATCAATTTATCCGGAGCTATAAATGAATCAGCAAATAACACTTATAGATGAAACGCAAAAAGCTTTAATCGGAACAGCTATTCTGAACAAAGATCGTTTTCTCGATCTCCTGGAGTATCCGGAAGATATATTCACTCAGCCTTTGATTGATATATACAGGGCTATGAAACAGCTTTATGAGAACGGCATGGATGTTGATGTAATGTCGTTAAGCAATATTCTTAAACAATCAGATACAAAAATAGATCCGACTTTAATTGTTTCAATATATCAAATGCCGACAGTCATAAATTACAAACATCTTCTTGAAACGGCGTTACATGCAAGAAATAAAAAGATCGTTGGAGATTATGCAAAAGACCTTTTTGTAAGATGTCAGTCAAGAGATTTGAAATATAAAGATTTTCTCGATGAAGTTGTCAGGATTAAAGATGTCGTGTCCGAGCAGTTTAGTAAAAAATATGTCCCGCTCCGCGAGGAGATGTATTCATTTAAAAAAGAAGGTAAGCTCAGATTTTATAAAACCGGCATAGCTAAATTTGACGAAAAGATTATCGGATTATTCCAGGGTCGCTTTTATGTTTTTGCTGCGAGCACTGGTTCTGGAAAATCGACACTGGCAAGACAGATAACATATAGAAGGCGATTCCTTTTTTTTACTCTCGAAATGACAAAGCAGGAAATACACGCAAATGTTGTTATGCAGCATACCGGAATCCCTTCGTGGAAAATAATTGCCGATTTATTAACGGATGAGGAGCGGAACACTGTTGTCAAGGCTAATCATTATCTAGAAAAATCAATGCAGTTCACAGTTATAGACGATATTTCTGATATTAACCAGATAGTGACTATAGCAAAATCAATGCACCGCAGAGGTGAGATTGAAGGAGTTGTTGTTGATTACATTCAGCTGTGTACCGGCGCGAAAGGGGAGAATCAGACAACTAGAGTAGGGTATATATCAAGATCACTTAAAATGTTATCACAGGAACTAAAAATTCCAGTGATAGGATTGTCTCAGTTTTCCAGAGGCGGAGACAAGGAAAACAGGCAGCCGGAGTTAACAGATCTCAGGGATTCGGGGAGTATAGAGAATGATGCAAACTGTGTGATATTTCTTTACACGAAAAAAGAAAATCGCCTGAGAGATAAGCCGCAGATTGATATCATCGTTGCAAAGAACAGGGGCGGTAGAGTTGGAATAATTAGAGATCTTATGTTTTACAAAGAGCGAAGCATGATAACCGAGGCCAATCAGGAAATGGACTTTGATAGATTAACACTAGAAGAGTAGGGGAAATTATATGACTAAAACTCCTATGGAAAAATCAGATGAAAAGTTTAATGATTTTAAAAATGGGAAAGCGACAAAAGATGAAGTGGTGTCAGCGATAGATGAATCAATAGAATATCTGGAAAATAAAATCAGGGAGAACAGTAAATGAAAGAAGTAATTTTAAAATTTTACACACCGGAAAAAAAACCTCCTGCATCAAGAAGAGTTAAAGATAAAAATAGCAATATAAGAGATGCTATGATTTTTGTTTTAACAACAGACGGGCTTATTCACGCGGCATGTTATACTGACCAGGTTGATGGCAGGTACGACTTTAAGGTCTGGCATACGAAGAGACCGATTAAGGGAGTGGTGATGTACGCCGAAAAACCGGAAGGTATTTTATGTTAAAATCAATAATTACAATAGCGGTAGTTGGTTTAATCTTCGGCGGGATTCTTGAATATATCCTGCGCAAGATTGAGCCGGAAGAGTTCAAGACCGCCCGGTTCTCTGGTGCGATCAGCAACGATCCGGATTATATCAACAAATTTGCAAAGGCCGAAAAGGATCTCAAGGACACATTCGACGGCAAGGTAATAAATCCGGTCAGGGAAATCCAACTTGAATTTAAAGATCCGGGAAATGAGAAATGGCAAACATTGATGTTGTCATGCCTGAAGTGCCTGTCAGATTGTACACACATCTATATGCTGAGGGGATGGACTGAATCGGCAGGTGCAAGGATAGAGAAAGCCTGGGCTGAAAAGCTTAATATCCAGATTATTCATGAGCATCCGAGAAAGAAAATAGATTTTTATGTTTAAAGAATTTAATAAAATACTTAATTGCATGTTTTTAGCTTCGTAGGGCGGTTTTGATAAGATTCGTGATTCAGAAGTATTCAGAGGTTTAAAACTCTTTATTTTGAAGAGATTTTGCGGGGAAAACAGGGGTTTGGAGCAAGGTCTCAGGGGACATAATCCGAAAAGGGGGAATTTATGGCAGAATTAAAGGTTTTTATCACCAGGTATGCAGCGGAAATAATCACAATAGCGTTAGTTTTGGTGTTAATCCCGTTAGCCGTCAGGCACGAGAAGAGGAAAAAGAGATTTGATACGTTAAAAGCCGAGCGTGTCGGGAGGATGAAATGAGTTATTTTATAGTGATACTTATTCTTATCACTGCTGCATTTTTCGCACTCGGGTCGCTCGAAGGATTGAACAACCGTGACAGATACGAGCGGATCAATTTCATGCTGAAACATCATGATGCAGATGTGGTTATGAATCGATCCTCTGATATATGCCCGAAATGCGGAGGACATAAAAGATTCTCTCAGATAGTATGTGATGGATGTTATCATGACTGATGGTTCAAGAAATTTAATGGTGATTTTTGAAATGGTTCCGGAAAGTGGTAAATGTTTGACTCCGTGTCCTCATGGAATGGATTGCATGGTCTATAGTTTTAAATGTGAATGTTGCGAACATTTCTTTGGGCGTATTGAAGAATTAAATATTATTAAATGTACAGGAGCGAGAAGTGAAAAACAGGAATCTTGTTCATAAGGATGACTGGAAAACACCGGAATATGTATATGTTCCGCTTCATGCAGAGTTTAATTTTGATTTTGATCCCTGCCCATATCAGCATGATTTAACAAAATGGGACGGATTAAAATGTGAGTGGAAAAGCCGGAATTTTATTAATCCTCCTTATAGCCGGAGACTTAAAGAGGCTTTTATAAAAAAGGCGTATCTGGAAAGTAGGCGTGGCAAGCTTTGTGTTATGCTTTTGCCTGTCAGCACTTCTACTCAGATTTTTCATGATTACATTTTGCCTTATGCGGAAATTCGCTTTTTAAAAGGCAGGGTAAAATTTGAAGGCGTGAATACTAAAGGCGAACTTGTTAAAAACAAATGCGGTATGCACGACAGTATGATAGTGATATTTAATCCGAGGTGAAGCCGTGCATTACAATACCTGGGGATGGTTCCTGTTCGGATGCTATACACTTTATGAAATATTTCTTGGCGTATGTATCGGCGGATCGATATCAGGGCTTGCAATAATGGCTATGGTATATTTTAAGATTAAATTAGTGGAGAGAGAAATGATTTTTTCAGATTTCAGAATAAAAAGGCTTCAGGAGAAAACAGTCGAGCGTTGTGATCTCAGGGAGCAGATAGAAGCCGTGATAGAGGAGAAAAAGGAAGTCATTGAGGAGCTTGAAAAATTCCTGTTCGATATGCAGGGATTATCAATCAAGCATTCAGATTTGCGCCGTGCCTGCGGGAATATTCAGAAAGAGATTCAGGATGACAGGTTCACGAACTATAAATTACACCTGCTGTTTTGCAGAACTTATAATCAGAGACTGGAGTCGTGGAAAGCAAAGAGGGTGATCGCCGGGCAACTGCGGGATTATCTTAAATCTAAAGGCGTGATATTTTAGGGAGGTGGAGGAGTGGAAAATAAAATAGCGATACTTGAAAGCCGGATTGAGCAATTAGAGAGCGAGAAAGGGGAGTTGATCGGATTATTGTCGGAGCTTTATGAATCTGCTGAATATTGGTCTGAATATGATGTTCCGATTGGTATAGTTGACCGGATAAAAAATCAGTTAATAAAACACGGAGTTATCAAATGAGCGTGTCATTGAAAATTAATTGTCCCGAATGTCTGAAAAATTCTAATTGCCGAGTTGACATACAGAACGGGAAATGTATAAACTATTCACCAGACAATATCAGTTATGCACAGCACCGGATGTTTCGGGGCATATTACTTCCGGCGATCTGTCTTGCAATGGGTGAGAGCAATAATCAGTATTGCCATGATTTCATCTTAAAGCCGGAATGGATTTGCAGGAAATCCGGAGAGTATTTTATCCCGGTTACTGATTACAACGAAATTCCGGAGAAGCACCAGGGATCGGCAAGAGTGATAACCAGAATGTTTGATGTTGTCAACACTACAACTGGAGCAAGTCAGGAGATGGAAAAGGTTGTCGGTTACGTCCCGTCAATGGCAAAGTACACCCGCCCGGAAGCTAAAGATTATTTAAGGTTCTGTGAAACGATACTTGAAGAAGTCAGCGGACGCATACCGGAGAGCGAGGAGCAGGAATATAACACTTTAAGGAATCGGGTGTTGAAATGATTTGTCAGATATGCGAAAAGAAAAGAGCAGAACAGCGACATCATAAATTCCCGCAATACAAGCGATACAGAAAGCTATATCCGGAGTTCATAGATCATCCTGACAACCTGGTTGATGTTTGTGCTGATTGCCACATGGTTAAGTCATTGCCGACATGGAGCGAGAAAGAGTTTTGTGAGCATTTCGGAATTGAGGTAAGGAGTAAATCGGGGAGAGGGGCGGCATGAGTGAAGAAAAGAAATCATGGGATTTTCTGAAAGTACTAACAAAAGATGAGATAATCGAGTTTTTAAAGAGAGAGATTTTCTTCAGAGCTCCGACAAAAGATCAAGTTGATTATTTTAAATGGGAGAAAACTTCTGATAAACTGATTAAAGAAATGAATGCTCACCTTGCAGACAATACCGGAAGCGAATTGGCTGTTCAGATAGACGAGCTTGCGGTTAAATTAAATAACGAAAGAGATATTAAAAAGAGACATCTATTATTTGAGAAAAGATCTAAATTGGTAGAACAGTATCTAAAACACGAAAACAAGTATGAGTATATATCAAAGCGTCAAAAAGAGAATGATAAAATAATAAATAGGCTTCGCGGGAGAGCGTCATGAGTTTGAACAAATCCAAAGGCAATATGTATGATTTCGTTTCTCATACCTGGAATACTATTAAAGGTGCCTGTTATCACGATTGTTCATATTGCTATA
>CAZVFJ010000158.1:0-1065 GCA_964625825.1 uncultured Leptospirales bacterium
AAGAGGATATTTCACGGCACCCTGTTGTTGAAAAAATAGTTGCTGCATACGAGAATTCAGGGTATAATGATTAGTATATAATTATGAGATATATCCGGGACATATCGAAACAGAATTTTTTAAGAGTATTCAGAGACCGAAAGATACGTTTATACTATATCTTCATTCTGATCCTTATTTTACTCTCCACCGCAATTCTGGCCTACAGGATTACAGACAAAACATATACCTACAATGTGGGTGATATTGCTGATTCCGATATCAGGGTTCAGAGGGATATATATTTTATAAAAGAATCCGAAACCGAGCTTGAAAAAAAGAGAGCTCTGCAATCAGAGAAACTTGTTTTCGACAAAAATTCATCAGTGCTGCAGGAGAACCTTAAAATAGCTGATGAACTATTTAATGCAGTAATCAAAACACTTGAAGATTACCCTCCTCTAAGCAATAATGATTTAAGCATACAGCTTGAAGTTCTTAAAAACAGGCTTCCTAAATCACTGCACTTCACTGATAAAATACTACTCAGTTTTCTCAGCTATGAAAATCCGCGGCAGCTTAAAAATGCTGTTCTCAAAATTCTTATATACATATACGATTACAGGGGACTTGGAGTTCTTGAAACTGAATACAAAAATCCTCTTAATCTCGATATAAGAACAATAAGCGTAAGGAATGAAGAGTCTGCCGAGCTTAATGACGAAGTTTCAGCAGTTATTGAAGACCTTGTTACTGTTGAAAATGTTAACGGCAGACTCTATAGTACATGCTATTCCATTGCGCCATATCTGCCGCAGGAAATTCTTATATCCATATCAGGTGTAATCAGAAATAATCTCAAATCTAACCTCTCTTTCAATGAAGAGGAGACTAAAAGAAGAATTGATGAAAGGCTAAAGGAGATAAAGCCTGTAACAGGAGTATTAAAAAAAGGACAGACTCTCGTAAGGGAGGGCGATACAATAACCAACGATATACTCTCCAAAATCTCTGTACTCAACAGGCATGCAAAGACTTCACATGTTAATTTTATAATCGGTATTATACTTCTACAGCTAATATTTG
>CAZVFJ010000158.1:1075-8178 GCA_964625825.1 uncultured Leptospirales bacterium
CTTATGAAATATATTATTTCCCTGATCGCAAGGGGATAGTTGTTGTATTTTCTCTTATTCTGTTTTTCATGATTTATTCAGTCTTCGTAGACAACTTTGAAATTGCCAGTACATCAAAAATTGCAGTAATATTACTGATGCCGATTCCATTTGTCACAATGATGATTTCTATTCTGTATAATATATACCTTTCACTCTTTGTGGCTCTCTATCTTATTTTTTTCACGTTTATGATGGTTGATGTAGACCTTCAGGTTGTGATAATAACTTTCAGTACAGCGTTGATTGGATCTTTTATAAACATGAATGTAGACCGTAGAAGTGATTTTTTTAAAGGCGGTCTCATACTTGGAGCTATTAATTCAATGATAATTATAGCTCTCTCTTTTATCGAAACCACACCCTGGAAGATTACTCTGACAAATTCCGAGCTTGCCTTTGCAAATGGCATACTGAACTCGATACTTGTACTCGGGATTTTCCCGATTTATGAACATATTTTTGATATAACTACAAAATTTAAACTCCTTGAATTATCAGATCTTAATGCTGATATTTTCAAAAAAATGCTCCTTAATGCTCCAGGAACATATAATCATTCTCTTCTTGTATCAACTCTTGCCGAAGCCGCATGCAAGGAGATAAGGGGTAACTATATGCTTGCCAGGGTTGGTGCCTTTTATCATGACATAGGAAAGATCCCTGATGCTGGAGTTTACATTGAGAACGGTATTACAGACATAAGGGCAAAAAAATTTTCACCTACAGAGTATTCAAGGCTGATAATCTCCCATGTTGAAAAAGGAGTTCATATAGCAAAAGTTTCCGGTCTTCCGGAGGCCGTAATTGATTTTATAAGAGAGCACCACGGAACGTCAACAATGACTTTTTTCTACCATCAGGCTCTTGAGAATGCAAGTACAGGTAGTAACGAAATTGTTGATAAAAATGATTTTCAGTATCACGGGCCAAAGCCGAAGAGCAAGGAGACCGCGATAGTAATGCTCGCTGACGCTATTGAAGCTGCTTCAAGATCAATCAAGGATCCGAATAGGAATAAGATTGAGGGGATGGTGAGAAAAATTATATACAATAAACTTAATGATGGAGAGCTCGATAGCTCCGGTCTTTCAATGGTTGAGTTGAAAAAAGTACAGAATGTATTTCTCAATATGCTTTACGGTATATTTCATACGCGTATTGAATATCCGGACGCTGAACGTGTCAAAGACCTTGAAAAAGAGGTAACAGATATGAAAGAAAAGGACACGGTAGATTAAAATGCGATTAATCGAGGTATTTACAGAAGGTGAGATATCTCTCCCTTATCTAGGTATTGATAATGAATATATATCATCCGTTTCAGAAAAAATACTTGAGCTTAATGACACAGATAATATCTCCGTAAGCATTATACTCACAGATAACAATAAAATTCATGAAATAAACAGGGAATTCAGGGGAAAAGATAATCCTACAGACGTTATCAGTTTCGCTTACAGGGAAGAACCATTCCCGTTTCCTGCAGAAATGACTGAAGAATTGGGAGATATTTACATCTCACTTGAAAAAGCATCTGAACAGGCTGTGGAATTTGAAGTGTCATTTCAGGAAGAGATAAAAAGACTTCTGATTCACGGATGCCTCCACCTGCTTGGTTATGACCATGAGCGTTCACCCGAAGATGAAATAATAATGCAGGAGATGGAGGATAAGATATTCAACTCCATCAAATAACCCTCTTTTAAAAAACTGATGTCTGATATTTATAATAAATTTTGTATAACAGTTGAATCCCACAGTATGATATATCCAGGGGACAGAATTCTACTGTCTTTATCCGCAGGAAAAGATTCCATGCTCATGCTTGACCTGATTATACGTTACCGTGATAATAAAAATATTTATCCAGGTATATTCCATCTTAATCATCTCATGCGTGGTGAAGAATCTGACATGGACGAGATGCTTGTCAAAAATAAATCGCTCAGGTATGGTATACCTTTTTACGGCAGATCATTTGATTTTAATGCGGGAATAAGAAGCAGGCTCTCGTTTGAGGAAGAGGCAAGGGGAGTCCGGTACAAAATGCTTCACGAGATAGCCTCAGCAGAAGGATATAATAAAATCGCTACAGCTCATAACAGGAGAGATAACAGTGAAACTATGCTGATGAGAATATTCTCAGGTACCGGAATATTCGGTTTAAAAGGGATCAGTTACACAAACGGAAATATAATCCGCCCGATACTGGATCTTTATCCTGAAGAAATATACTCCTACCTTAAAAAGAATAATATTGAATGGAGAGAGGACAGAACCAACACTGACAATCAATATCTCAGAAATTATATAAGAAACAAAATTCTACCTGTCGTAAAAGAAAGATTTCCAGATTCTGAAGAAAATATAACCACTCTTTCTTCAAATGCTGTGGAGAATGAATCTCTTCTATCCTTTCTAACAGAGAAGCTTAATCCACATTGGCTGGTCGAAACAGAAGGAGGGTACCTGATTTCCATGGAACCCTATTCAGACAATATCTCTTATATGAAATATCTTTTATCCCGCGCACTCTACTCTAAATATGGCATGAAACTCACCAGTTCAATTTATAATGAAATTGTCAGAAGATACACCATAGATAAAAGCAATCTAATTCTGTATGAAAAAAACAGGATTATAATTATAAAAAAATTCATCAATAATAAAAAATATATATTTATTTCTGACATCTTAAATGAGAATCCGCTCCATGACTTCTGGGAATATGAAATTATGGTAAGAAATGAAGGCTCCATTTATATAGAGGAACTTAAGAAGTATATCAACTACCGGGAATCCTGCTTTGAAGAATTTAATCTGCTAAAAAGCGATAAAAACAATATTTTTCTCTCTATTCCCTCAAATATGGAGAATATAAAGATACGCAACAGAAGAGATGGTGACCGGATTACTCTGGAGCAGGGAATAAAAAAAATTAAAGAATTGATGATTGAAAAGAAACTTGACATCAATACAAAAAAAAGTGTACCGCTTATTGTGATAAATAATGAAATCGCCGCATATCTTCCGGGAGCTGTTGTCTCCTGTCCGGACAGAGTTTCATGTAACTTTTGGATCAATGATTGTTCTGACAGAATATTGATATTTAATTTTTCAGATCCACTCGATTCAAAAGATAAAAATAAAGAGAACCAGTTATTCAGGAGTAATAAATGAATAAAGTAACAAAGCAGATTGCCTTTTTTCTACTTATCGCATTGATAATAATGGCAATATTCCGGATGTCAGATTCCGGCAACAATAAAGTAACACTCGATTATAGTGTATTTATTGAAAAAGCAAAAAATGGTGAAATATCCCGGGTTAGAATTGATAATAACAAAAAGATCTCAGGAAAATATAAAAATTCTGAAGTAAAAGTTAATTCTCAATCAGGTAATGATGGATATGACTTTGTAACACTCATTCCGTATGATGACCCTGAGCTGATAAACAATCTTATGGATAGTAAAGTCGCGATTGAAGGCTCAGATGAGGATGACAAGCTTTTTATGAAGGGGGTGCTTAATTTTCTTCCATGGCTTATCTTCTTCGCATTTATATGGTTTCTTATGTTCAGGCAGATCCAGGGAGCCGGTAACAAGGCCCTGGCATTTGGCAAGAGCAGAGCGAAGCTTAATCCAGACGTAAAGAATAAAATAAATTTCAATGACGTTGCCGGAGCAGATGAAGCTAAAGAGGAGTTACAGGAGGTTGTTGAGTTTCTCAAAGAACCGAAGAAATTTATAAATATAGGTGCAAAAATTCCTACAGGTGTACTTCTTGTGGGCCCTCCCGGAACTGGAAAAACACTCCTTGCAAGAGCAATAGCAGGTGAGGCCGGTGTACCGTTCTTCTCTATAAGCGGATCAGATTTTGTTGAGATGTTTGTCGGGGTTGGAGCTTCGAGAGTACGTGATCTTTTTGACCAGGGGAAGAAAAGTGCTCCATGTATAATATTTATTGATGAAATTGACGCTGTGGGACGCCTGAGGGGCGCAGGTCTCGGAGGAGGCCACGATGAGCGTGAGCAAACATTAAATCAGCTTCTTGTTGAGATGGATGGTTTTGAAACTAATGAAGGTGTAATTATAATAGCAGCAACCAACAGGCCCGATGTTCTTGATCCTGCGTTACTCCGACCGGGACGTTTTGACCGGCAGGTTGTTGTTGATATTCCGGATATAAAAGGAAGAGAAAAAATCCTTGCCGTTCATACAAAGAAGATACCCCTCTCAAGAGAGGTTGACCTTAAAGTAATAGCAAGAGGTACTCCCGGCTTTACCGGAGCTGACCTTGCGAACCTTGTTAATGAAGCAGCTCTTTTAACAGCTCGTAAAAATAAAAAGAGAGTAGGAATGCAGGATATGGAGGAGGCCAAGGATAAAGTTCTAATGGGGCCCGAAAGAAGGTCAATGCTTATAACTGATTCCGAGAAAGAGATTATCGCCTACCATGAAGCGGGACACGCTATACTTGGGCTTATGACCGGCTCAGACCCGATACACAAGATTACAATAATTCCCCGAGGCAGGGCTCTTGGCCTCACGATGCAGCTTCCTGCTGAAGAGAAGCATTTACACTCCAGACAACACTGGCTCAACCAGATACAGATACTCTTTGGAGGCCACCTGGCAGAGCAGATCAAATTTAATGATGTTACAACAGGCGCCAGCAACGATATTTCAAGGGCATCAGCCATAGCAAGAAAGATGGTTACTGAATGGGGCATGAGCGAAAAGGTCGGCCCGATTGCATACGGGCAGAAGAATGAACAGATTTTTCTTGGCAGAGAGATCTCACAGCACCAGGATTTCAGCGAATCTACTGCGCAGATAATTGATGAAGAAGTAACCGGTATAATCCGTTACTGCCTTGACGAGGCTAAAAAGAAACTGGTTGAAGGGAATGAAAAATTTGAAACTCTCGCTAAAAATCTTATAGAGAGAGAGACTCTGAACGCGGAGGAGATCAAGCTCCTTATGGCTGGAGAAATACTTCCTCCAATAATTATTAATAAAGGTTCAAGAATAGACAAAGTTGCTGACGATTCTTCTGAAGCGAAAGATACAATTGAATAAATTAATCAGTCTATTGAGATATAAGCCTAAAAAACCCTGTATAATCAGGGTTTTTTATTTATGACGCAAAGTTTATGAAAGCAACTGCAAAACTCTTTTTGTTCTTAAACCTTTACATAGTTTTTCATCAATTTGAAGCAGCGGATTATTATAATCTTTGATATCAACAGCTATATTATTTACGATACTTTCAGCTTCCTTTCTCGCAGAGACAATTATATTATAATCTTTTGACAGATCAGTGAATTCAAAATCAGTAGCTCCGTGCTGACGTGTCCCCACAAGCTGTCCGCTTCCGCGCAGCATCAGGTCTTTTTCAGAAATGAGAAAACCGTCATCTGTTTCAGTCATAATTTTAATTCGCTCAGACGCATCGACAGATAGTACCGGTTTATGAATAAGTATACAGAACGACTGATGAGTACCTCGCCCGACACGCCCCCTGAGCTGATGAAGCTGTGCAAGGCCAAAACGCTCGGCATGCTCAATTACCATGATAGAAGCGTTAGGAACATCGATACCGACCTCAATAACAGTCGTAGAAACCAGTATATCTACAGTGCCATCTCTGAACCTTTTCATAATTTCATCTTTTTCGCGCTGAGGAAGTCTGCCGTGAATAATGGCAATCTCCCTGTCGGGAAAAATCTTATTTTGTAATTGGTTAAATGTTTCAACAGCTGATTTTAAATCGGTCTTATCTGATTCATCAATAAGCGGGAGAACATAATAAACCTGCCGTCCCTGTTCAAGATAATTTCTTATTGACCGATAGACTCCTGAAAGCCTCTCCTCAGTGAAGGCAAGAGTTTTTATTCTCAGCCTGTCAGAGGGTTTCTGCCTGATATAGGAAACATCCATGTCACCATAAAGGGTCATAGAAAGTGATCGGGGTATCGGCGTTGCAGTCATTACAAGAAGGTCAGTGGAAAGGCCTTTTGTTCTCATATTCCCTCTCTGTTCAACGCCAAACCTGTGCTGCTCATCAATAATGATATATCCGAGCTTTTTAAATGATACCGCAGGCTGAATCAGAGCATGAGTACCTATAATAAACAGAAGTGTCCCATCAGAGAGGTCTTTGTAGATTTTATTCTTCTCCTTTTGCGGAGTTGCCCCGGTGAGAAGTGCACATCTAATATTTTCAGGAAGGAGCCTGCATGCATTATCGTAATGCTGTTTTGCCAGTATTTCTGTGGGAGCCATTAATGCTACCTGTTGTCCCATTGACATATGAAACGTTGCTGTAGCAAGCGCAACTACTGTTTTACCGGACCCTACATCTCCCTGCAGAAGTCTGTTCATCGGTGTTCCGGAAATAATGTCACTTTTAATTTCATCGATTGCACGGAGCTGATCTTCAGTAAGAGTAAATTCAAGATTTTTCACAAAGGAACTGAACATTTGGTTAGCTGAATTTCCTGGAAGCTTTGATGCTTTATTCTTCAGTATTTTTTTATTTAGAAGGAGGAAATACTGAAGGAAAAATACTTCATTGAAGGCAAGTCGTTTTCTCGATTCTTCAGCATGAAAAGATGTATCAGGGAAGTGAATTCCCTGTATCGCACGATTTAATTCGAGCAGGTTATATCTGTTCAGAATTTCTTCAGAAATTGATTCATGTATATCTGCGGCAAATTCATTAAGAGCATAATTTATAACCCTCCGGAAACCGCGTGAATCAAATCCATACTTTTTCAGGTTCATAGAAGACCTGTAAAGAGGGATTATCCTCCCCGTATTAACAGGCATAGAGTGCGAGTCACCGTCAAAGAAATCGAACTCAGGATGTACAATCTGCTTCCTGCGCACAACAGCAATCCTGCCGGAAAAAATTACATTCTCTCCCGGAATAAAAATTTTTTCAAAAAAATTCAGGCCGCCGAAGAATATCCCTGAGATTGAATCTGTCCCGTCACTGATATCAACCTGAAGAAAAGGTTTTCTACCGCGGATAATTTTCACTGAAATAATATT
>CAZVFJ010000159.1:0-8124 GCA_964625825.1 uncultured Leptospirales bacterium
CGTAACCGGCAAACCCCCTCTGCCTGTATTCATTCTCCGTGTTAAAATTTACCGCCGCCTGCTGAAGTGAATGGTATGAGGACTCTAAATCACGCAATACTATTGTATAGTCGTGTGTGCTGTCTGATACTTTTTTGTTTACATAGTTCATCAGGGAGTCATAATACTTTGCTCTCTTTGTCTCAGAATGATTCTTCAACGCTGCTGTGATTGACAATATGTTATAGTTGTTGTCATAAAAATCATACTCCTCTCCCTCAATATATTCTGTTACATCTTCTCCATCCTTCTTCAGAATTACACTTCTGTCTCCTGCCGCGTAGTTTTCTGTAAGAATATTTCCGTTTACATCTTTAAGCAAATTCCCGTTTTTGTCACGAAGCCTAAGTTCAGTTCCATCTTTATCAAGGAGTACAATTCTGCCATTTATGATTTTCGCTTTTACTGCCTCTCCGTCTATGTCAGTCCTCTGAACCTCCCGGCGAAGGCCCTCTATGTTAAGGCTGTTCTCATCCGGAGTATATTCAGCAGTCATGGCGTCATAGAGATAATTCAAATCTTCTGTTGTGAGATTGTATTTCTCTTTCTCTCCCCCAAGATACTCTTTTACATCCGGGAGATAACGAACGGATATCGCGTCTTTATAAATTGTTTCTGTGTTTATAAGAGCATTTTTATTATTCAAAAGGGTTTCAGAAACATTTACCGCTGAGTTATAATATGAAATAAATTTTCCTTCATATCTTGTTTTGTCCCCTCTGTAATTATTTCTTCTGTTTTTCCATTTCCTCTTTTTGCTGTATTCCCATGAGTGACAATCATGATATCTGTCATTACAGTAATCCTCCATATGTATTGAAAAAACATAGCTGTGGTAGTTCTCGAGAATTTTTGTAAGCGCATCGCCGCTCCCGAACTTGCAGTAAAGAAGTTCTATATCTTTTCTTACCTGTTCGGCAAGCGCATCGTATTTATCAGCGTATAGCTGTCTGTATTTATATTGCTTCTCCACATCATAATCCGGTGAAGGATCTTTTTCCCATATCTTATAGTATTGCTCCCATTTTATTTTGCATGAATACCAGATTATACCATTATAAAAATTTTCTCTATCCTCTTCTGTGTTTATATGTGAGAGGAGAGTGTCCCTTATCTCTTCAAGTTCATTAATTTTACTCTGCTTTTCCTCATCATCGAGAACGGCGTCTTCGTTTATCTTTACAAATATATCGGCGAATATATTAAGCTCCTCTTTTGTGCTGTTATACTGATTTAGTGCATTGATATAGTCGTTTTTATATTTTGAGGTATTTTCTTCAAGCTGTGCATCTACCTGCGCTGTTCTCACAAAGGTTTCGCTCATCTTTATAAATTCATTTTTAAGCCTGACATATTCCAGGTCTTGATTCAGGTCTTCAACTGTCTCCTGACTTTTCTTTTCCTCTTCTCTCTTTTTAAATTCCTCTTCTGCATATTTGAATTTCGCTTCTACGCTATTATACGTATCCCGCGCGTCCGGTACAGGGATCTCTTTGTAATTCTCAGTTCCTCCGGTTACGGCTTCACCTCCACTTATGCCTCCGTCATTCAGAGAATCTTCTTTCAGATAGGGCGTACTCGCGTATTCCCATACCTGGTAAGCTTTCTCATACTGAAACTCACGTTCCTGATAAATCCCGTAAAGTGTACTCACTCTGTTCATCTCTTCTTCATATTCACTGTTTTTGAGGCTATACTCTTCCTGACGGGCTGCAAGCTCTGTACCGATTTTATCATACTCACCTTTCACTGATTCATGAGCTGTTCTCGCTTCTTCATAAAGTTCCAGCAAATCATCACTGTTCCCTGCAAGATTATAGCTCTCACGTTTTACTTGCAGATTTTCGGTCAGTCCGGATAAGGAGCCTTCAAGCCCCAAAAGCCCGCTTTCGAGATCGAATAACCGATCCTGATAATCAGCAGCAAGCACTGTTCGTGCGGAGATTTTATCTAAAAGAGCACTTTCGTATGAATATTGCCCATTCTCCCCCTTTATATAATTCCCGGTTGTTTTATATATTTCTTTAGTTTCATCGAGGAACTCTCCAATGCCTCCGGCAGAAACAGCTTCACCGGACTCAATCCCTTTAAACAATGCATCAAAGACATCATACATTTTGTTGACATTATCTATCACTATACTGCCGGAATACTTTAATCCGTCCTTTTCAAGTTCGCTGTTTAAAAATTTAACTCCTTTCCGCTCACCTGTTTCGAAATCAATCTCATCATAAAAGTCGTATGATGAATCGAAAGGTATATGTGTGACAAGAGTTTCTGTGACATTACCATTCTGATCTTTTTTTTCAATATTGCCCGGCAGAATAAAATCTCTCCAGCAGCTCCCCCCGGCACCGCTCTTTATAAAGTTGACCAAAGCTGCGGCACTGGCAAGTTTATCCTCACTGAGTTTTAAATCGCTGTTTACCGCATAATATGATTTTTGAAGAATACCGCTCAATTCTTCAACCGCTTCATATATCCCCCCTTCACTAATATAACAGTTGGAAAGAGCAGCCTCCGTGATTCCGTAAATACCGGTGTCAAACATCGGGAGCAACGGAGACTCTCCTGCGTAATACCCGGCTGTAAACATCTCTATTGCTTCATCACTCAGGTTATCCCTGTACTTTTCAAAATCCTGACCGCAGTAAAGGAGGTATCCTCGAAGTCCCACCGCATATTTTTTTACAGCATTAACTACTTCCTTCCCGAAACTTTTACTTCCGAATCGCTCTTTTAAAAACTCCTCAATATCCCCGTCAGGAAGGGTCCCGCCTGCAAGATGTACACTTCTGTAGTAATAATCCATAGCTGCGAATTTCTGAACTTCTTCGGGAAGAGAAATTATGGCTGTAATACTGCTATCCATGAATTCCTCCACGTAATTTCTCATACTTGCCGTATCACCGCCGTTCGCATGGACAAAGCCACTCACAATTCTCTCTATATATGCATCCTTTTCTTCACCGTTTTGAATCGCATTAAAAGCAATATAATCCTGGAGTTTCCTTGTTGTTACATATTCCGACAACAAGGGGTCTGCCGCATCATAATTACCCGTACTATTTATAGTGATAAAACTTTTCACCAGGCCGTAAGTACGCAGAGTATCGGCCATATCACCTGTAAGGCCGGTACTCTGAATATAAGCATCAATCCCGCCTGTACCACCTCCTGAAAGCCATTCCTCATAACCGGATTTATAAAACAGGGGGGTTATCCGTTCAATAAGACTCATTTTCTCCTCTCCGGTTATCCCTTTCAGAGCCACATAGTCAGCAGGCTTCATTCCGCCTCCATATAACATGTAAAGATAAACCGAAGAGGATTCTTCTGCTGATTTTATCTCTGTATTGATTGCCGCAACAATGTCGGATATCTTTTTCACACTTTCTTCCTGATGTTCAAGGAGGTAGCTCTTTACGTCTTCAGAGAGAGCGGCATAACCGGAGGAGATCCGGCTTGCAACTTCAGCGATCTCAATTTCTACATTGTTTATCTGCTCATCCACGCAGATAATAAATTCAGCAGCTTCATCGCGTATATTATGCTCTCTCTTTGCACGGGTGTATATCTCGTCCGGTGTCCCGCTCAATTCTCCTGTCATGTAGTCTGTTATAAAAAGCGACGCATCAAGGCCGCTCTTCATTGTCGCCAGCTCTTCAACCATCTTTTTTATATATCCGGGAAAAGGGTCACCACTATTATCAAAAGCTTCAACATACTCCTCTGCGGCTTTTGCGGCTATGCTCATCTGCTGAGGTGTAAGTTCCTTAAGATTATCAACGGTTAGAGTAACATCCTCCCCCAAAGCCGTAATAAGACATCCTTTCGAATTGATATATCCAAGGATCCCTGTGAGATAGTCAGTCTCTGAGATACTGTTCTGTACTTTATAAAACAACTTATACTTTTCAGCAATATATGCCCGGATACATTCTTCGCTTTCACTCTGAATCGCCTCTTTGTGAAGATATCTCTCAAAAAAATCAAACCCTTCCATCGCCCTTCCGGGTGTATAATACTCCCGCATTAAAATTATTGAGCGTGCATCACCCATGGCGGCTTCGGATTCGCACCAGGCAATATCAAATCCCGATCTGTCAGAGTGGAGTGCTTTTATCTCTCCCGCTGTCTCAATCTCATCTTCAAGACGTGTTCTGCTTTCCTCCCATCCTTCAGGAGTAAGTCCATAATATTTCTGCTCAAAAATTTTCAATGCAGCATAATGTTCGATAAAAGCTGAGTTGTCTCCTCCATATATATACTTCCTGTCGGCTATAAGATCCTGCAGGTATGCTGCTATTGTTTCATAACTCCTGTCACTTCCGGAAATTTCAACATAATCAAAAGCTTCCTGTATTATATTAAGCGCACCCAATGAGTAATCTGAATACTCCTCATAAATAATATTACTATCGCTTGATGTATTCAGGTAATTACCAGGATCAAAATTTTTATCACTTAACTTCGTGAAGATTCTGTCCTTTACTGTAAATTCAACCATGAATGATTTATAGAGATTATTTATATATGTGGAGAGCATATTTCTTAACTTATCCTTTTCCACTCCCGACGAGGCCCTGAAATTTTCTTTAATTATATTTAATTCCGCAGCATTCTCAATAGCTGTATCCGCATTTCCCCAGATAAGATCTTTTGAATTTATGATATTTTCGCTCCAGGATATAAGGCTGATGTCATTCTCCTCCCCTGAAATCAGTGAACATTTTTCTTTTGCCTCCTCCCGCTCCTTTGCTGCTGTACTGTAAGCCTCTGCGAATGAAGATGATGTAATAGCCGCATCACTTTCACGAAGAAGGGCATAATACCCGCTCCTTTTATTACGAATCGAAAGATCTGTGTTAATGATATTCGTCTCAATCTCTTCAATCTCATTCGCGATATATGCCGAATCCCTTCCATTTTCGATTATAATAAGCGCCCTTCTTCGCGCTTCAAGTTCATCGCCCGCAACCTTAAGTTTTTCTCCGGCCTGGCTGTACTTCTGACTCAGGTATTCTATACTCAGCTCATATTCATTCCATTCAGCGGTGCCATCTCCCGGATTTCCGGTAAGAGGTCTTGTTCCCTGGATCCTCTTCAGTTCTTCCGTTATCCCCCTGACCTGAGAAAGCGCATCTTCATAATCACTCTTCGCTTTTTCCATCTCGCTTTTTGCAGATACTTTTCTCTCCTCTGTTACAGACGCCTCTTCCCGGGTACCATCTTCAGAATTGGCATAATCAAGAACCGCTTTTGCTATTTCAAGTCGCTTCTCCCAGAAAACTTTATCTCTCAGGGCCAGTTCATAGTTTAATTCCGCTTCAGTCATAAGATAAGGATCCGCGGAGTTTTCATTATCCTGTGTAAGATATCCAGCTCCATCTTCACCCAGCATATTCTTTTCATGCATATAAACTTCCGCGTCACGGGCTATATTACTGAAACTGTCACGTATATTCTTCCATCTCTCAAGTTCAGTTTTATAATAGAAGTATGTTGATTTTTCGTAGTTCTCCGAGCCCTTTAAAATCTCGCCCGTTGTTGCGTCGGTATAATCACTCGTTACATCATTTGTAATTGAGAATGTATCAAGGAGAGCATCGGCTTCATACCACCCGTAATCACGCGTTTTACTAAAATAATTTCCATCGACCACTTTTGCCTGGTAGGTTACCTTTTTACCATAAATCTTTATTGTATATGTCTCCCGCAGTCCCCAGTTTCCATTCAAATCCTGAAACTCTTCAGCCCCGGCATATTCATGAGTATAATAGCCGCCAGTATAGTAATAGTGGCCAAGGTATTTATTCATTGAGTTTTCACGGCAATGCTCCTCACCCTCTACATAATGACACGATTCATACACCATTTTCCCGGTTCTGTGTGCCGCATATGAAACATAATATCGCTGCTGAATTGTATCTATTCCATTAAGAAAATCCAGCTTCTCCTGAATTCTATCTTTCGCATCCTGCGTGAGTATTGTTTCAAACTTTGATGTTTCTGTTTTCTCCTCACCTTTCAACCCGAACGCGCCCTGGTTTATATAATTAGTAGTGGAACACATCGTTTCAAGCCATTCGATGTTATCAAGGGCTTCACTGTATACTTTAGACCCATTAACAGACATCTCCACAAGAGTTGAACTATTATCACTCCACTGAGAAGAGAGATTCTCCATATATGTATCTAGCTCAGTTTTTGCACTTTCTATGTTGAGATTAAGCTCTTCATCACTTTTAAACCAGTTTTCAAGTCCTGCATATATTTCAGTACGCAGTTTCTGCTCCCACTCCGACTTTGCCTTCTCAAGCTTCTCTAATCCAAGGCGCCACTTGGCTTCGATGTTGTCAAATGCCTCCTCCGCAGAGTTCTTCCAGCTTATCATCTCGTTGTATAGCTTCTCACGGGCTGCGTTCCACTTACCCATTCCTGTTTCTATGAGTTTCTCCAGCTCCTCCTGCCAATTGTCACCCAAGTTGTCGAAGTTTATCGATTCACTACCGTCTTCACTGAAAGAGCGGGTAAGGATCTTCCCCTCCTCTTTGCTTATATCACTCTCTACATCCTGTATCACCTGTCCTGTTACAGCATCTGCTGATACAGATTCACTCTTCCTCCGGAGGGAATCTGTATCAGTAAATCTTTCAGCTATAAAACTGTTCCTCGCGAGGTAGAGAACACTATCCCTCTCAAGATTAAATTTACCCCTCAGATTCTTCTCAAAGGCCGCAAGTCCACGTTCAAAACCCTCCCTCTCTTTATCATCAATAAGTGAGACCCCTTTCAAACGCGCTGTATCAATCAGTGAGTTAACCTCTGAACTCCAGCTGCTGTTTACATTATCAAGAGCTGACTTTACATAAGAATCCCAATCCTCCACTGTATCAACTTCCTCATCTGTCCCGGCACTAGCGGCTCTTTCCCTGAGTCCCTCAAGGTCTACTGATGGACCCGTAAGATTTTCTCTCTGAAAGTACCAGGCGCCTTTCGCCATGCTCTCCTCTTCATCGAAATTCCTCTCCCACTCCGCGCTTGCCTCCTCAAGATCATTCCGGATTTCATCCTCTTCTCCGCCGTCAAGGAGATATCTCATCACTTCTTCATCAGCCGCCCTCTCCCATGATGTGCGCATCTCTTCCCGTCCCCAGTCAAGAATGCTCTGCCACTCCTCCGCTGTAGCCTTCTTATCAGCCTCTTCCGTGTACCTTTCGAAACGGCCACTGTCCTCCATGAACTCACGGAACCTGTACTCACCTGAAGCCGGTGAGCCCGATGTGAGAAGTACAACAGAAAGCGCGCAAAAAATTATCCCGTGAAATAAACGGTTAAGCTTTTTCATGAAAGCCCTCCAGGGTGACAAAAATTTGATTTAAGTGATGTATTAAAAAACCGCTCCATCTGCCCTCCGGGCATCGTTACCGAAGAAATATAAATAAAATTTATTTTTCTCTTTCCACATTTCAGCGGAACGGGATTGAGAGAAAGAGGTTGTTTTTTGCTGTGTTGTATAAATGAATTGAATGAAAGGAATAGATAAGTGAAGTGTGTAGATGGAATATATGTATTTATATTACAATGCAAGTCTCCCGTGTCATCCCTCATATAAAGGAAGAGCCTATAATAATCAGCGTGCGCTGTTTCAAAAGTCCTGTCCGGTTTTATCATTTCTATATGATATATTCCTGTGAAGCTCTTCGAATTTAGAGGCTTGAATGACATACTTCTCGTGAAGGTATTTATCGCCACTCCGGGCATAAAGAGTGCTATTTTATCAGCAGGTATTACTCCTCCCGTGAGGCCTTTTTTTTTAAAGGTGTCGTTTTCAGGTGGGGCTGAATTTACTATTTCAATAAGGCTTTTTTCTATAGAGGTAAGCCCTGTTATATCAACTGCTGCTGTTTTCTCCAGTATCCTTGCTGCAAAAAGATACTGATCTGTTACTGCCCCTGTTCTCTTTTCTGTCTCAATTATTGAGAATAGTTTATACCTGATAATATCTATTTCAACCATAGATTCAGCAGAGCAAAGAGCATTAAGCTTAAAGCCAGAATCATCACCGCTCCTGAAATCTTT
>CAZVFJ010000160.1:0-8055 GCA_964625825.1 uncultured Leptospirales bacterium
ATATCCTTGCTGAAATTAATAGTACTTTTTACCCCTAAAATTAATCTGCTACCATGTTAAATAGTGTTCTTATGATTATAATTTACTTGATAATTATATTCTCTGTTTAAGATATGACTCATAATTAAGATTCATCGGAGTTAATGTCATGAGTGAAAACATCATACCGGCAGAAAACGAAACAGGAAAATCAAATTTTATCAAGGAGATAATCAGGGAGGACCTCAGGTCCGGGAAGCATGATACTGTTGCCACAAGATTCCCGCCGGAGCCAAATGGCTATCTCCATATAGGTCATGCTAAATCTATATGCCTGAATTTCGGTATAGCAAATGAATTTAATGGTACATGCAACCTCAGGTTTGATGATACTAATCCCTCAAAAGAGGATACAGAGTATGTTGATTCGATTCAGGGAGATGTTAAATGGCTTGGCTTCGATTGGGCTGACAGGTTATACTACGCATCTGACTATTATGAAAAACTTTATAATTTTGCAATTATACTTATTAAAAAAGGGAAGGCTTATGTATGTGACCTCACTGCTGATCAGATGAGGGAGTACAGGGGGACGCTGAAACAGCCCGGAAAAGAAAGCCCATTCAGGAACAGAAGTATTGAAGAAAACCTGGACCTCTTCCAGCGCATGAGAAATGGAGAATTTAAGGACGGAGAGAAGACACTCCGGGCAAAAATAGATATGGCTTCTGGTTATATAGTCATGAGAGACCCTGTGCTTTACAGGATACAGCGTACACATCACCACAGGACTGGGGATGCCTGGTGTATATATCCGATGTATGATTTTGCCCATCCCCTATCAGATTCAATTGAAGGAATAACACACTCCATCTGCACACTGGAATTTGAGAACAACAGGCCACTCTATGACTGGGTTGTGAGCGAAACGGATACTCTTCATAAACCGAGACAAATCGAATTCGCAAGGCTTAACCTTTCATATACTGTAATGAGCAAGAGAAAGCTCCTTGAACTCGTTACAAAGAATTATGTTAATGGATGGGATGACCCCAGGATGCCGACTATCGCGGGGTTGAGAAGAAGAGGTTATACTTCTGAATCTATTCGTGATTTTGCCGATCGTATCGGAGTCGCCAAAGCTGATAACATGGTTGACATAGCGATGCTTGAACATTGTCTCCGTGAAGATCTTAATAAACGGGCACAGAGGGTAATGGCAATAATTGATCCTGTGAAAGTAATCATAGACAATTATCCTGAAGGTGAAGTCGAGTATGTTGAAGCTGTGAATAATCCTGAAGATGAGAGCATGGGTAAAAGGGAGATGCCTTTCTCACGTGAACTCTACATCGAAAGGACGGATTTTATGGAGGTCCCATCAAAAGGATACTACAGGCTTGCACCCGGCGCAGAGGTACGATTTAAAAATGCCTATTATATTAAATGTGAATCATTTGTGAAAAATTCTGACGGAAACGTTCAGGAAATTCACTGCACATATGATCCTGAAACACGAGGAGGATGGGCTCCCGGAATCCGTAAGGTTAAAGGGACTATTCACTGGGTGTCAGCTGCTCACGCTGTTCAATGTGAGACAAGGCTTTACGAACATCTCTTCACAAAGGAAAATCCGGATGACCTGCCCGAGGGTGAAGATTACAAGGTAAACCTCAATCCTGATTCACTTAAAATAGCTTCAGCTTTAATTGAGCCGTTTATAAAAGGCGCGAAACCGGGAGACAGGTTCCAGTTTGACAGAACTGGTTATTTCTGTATGGACCCTGATTCAACAGAAGAACTCCCTGTCTTCAACAGGACTGTTTCACTCAAGGATTCATGGTCAAAGATGGCGGGTAAATAGAAAATTTAGGCCTGATTTAATTAATTGCCTTATCAATAACCTTTAAAAGGTCATCAAGCAGGTATGGTTTCTGGAGAAATCCGGAAATGTTTTCGCCTTTAAATTGTAAATTTATATCAACCTCACTGTAGCCACTGCTGATAATGATAGGAATTTTATTATCAATTTTCCTCAATTCAATTAGCGCTTCATGTCCATCCATTTCAGGCATGGTGAGGTCAAGAATAATACAGCCTATTTTACTAATGTTGTTTTTAAATTTTTCAATGGCATCAATTCCGTTCTCTGCCATTAGAATATCAAAACCAACTGTTTTTAGCATCTTTGATGTCAGGCTCCTGATATATGATTCATCATCAGCTATAAGTACAGTAGTAAGTTTATTTCGTAAGTCTATAAATTTTTCTTCTTCAACACGCTGGTTTAATGGCTGAATATCAGATACCGGCAGGTAAATTCTGAAAGTTGTTCCCTCATCAAGACTACTGGTTACATTAAGACCTGCATTGTGGCTTCTTATTATTCCTGAAACTGCTGCCAGCCCGAGCCCCCGGCCTGTAAATTTTGTTGTATAGAATGGGTCAAAAATTTTTTTCAGCTTGTCCTGGGGAATGCCGCACCCGGTATCGGAGATGTCAAGTATTACGTATTTGCCGGGATTCATTTCCTGCTTTATGGTGAGTGATTCTATTTCGTCACTTTCACATTCTTTTATATAAGAAGTGATCTTTATTTCTCCATTATTTTCAATTGATTCAGAGGCATTCAGTATGAGATTCATTACTATCTGGCTCAGCTGTGTTGTATCTCCTGTTATGCACGGAAGTTCATTGGTAAGATTATATACAATTTTTACTTTTTTTGAAATAGAGATATCTAACAGGGAACTCATTTCCTGTACCAGCAGATTTACATCAATTATTTCTGTTGAGAAAGTACTCCTGCCAGAATAAGCAAGCATCTGCTTGGTAAGCTCACTCGCTTTTTTGGCTGCTTTTTTTATATCAAGGAGTTTCTGCTGAGTGGGGAGATGATCCGGAAGCTCATAGAGGAGCATGTCGGCATTACCGAGTATCCCTGTAAGGAGATTGTTGAAATCATGAGCAATCCCACCTGCAAGCAGCCCCAGGCTCTCCAGCTTCTGGGCCTGAAGCATCTGGTGTTCAAGAGCAAGCCTCTGCCTTTCGGCTTCTTTCTGCTCTGTTATATCTGTAATTGAACCTGCTATACGTAAGGGTTTCCCTCTTGAGTTATACTCAACGGTTTTTCCCCTGGAGAAGAACCATTTATAATTACCATCAGGCATTTTGAGCCTGTATTCATCTATATAATATTCTTTCCGTCCTTTAATAAGGTCATTCATTGCTTTCACTGATGAAGGTAAGTCATCATGGTGGATATAGTTGCTCCATTTTTCATCAGCATTATCTATAAAATCGGATCCTATAATTTCTGAGAGGTTGCTGTTAAAAAAAAGGGATTTTTTCTTCAGATTAAATTCCCATAATCCTATTGTACCGCTTTTTATTGCCAGGTCAAGCCTGTCCCGGATTCTCTGAAGCTCCTGCTCCGCTTCAAATCTTTCAGTTTCATCTCTCCCCGAAGAGAAGACCAGATTTTCATCCCTGAAAATAATACTGGTCCATTGAATTATACGGTACTCACCTTGTTTAGACCTGTAACGGTTTGTTATATGCATCTGTGTCTTTGTTAACTTGAGCTGTCTGCCGAATTCAGATGTTCTTTCAATTTCATCAGGATGAAGAATATCTCCGAGGTTCATAGTCTTTAATTCATCAGGTGTCCAGCCCAGTATATCCTCCCAGGCTGAGTTTGCCTGCCGGATCTTTCCTTTAATTGTGTGAATAAGCATAAGGTCACCGGAATTATTGAAAAAGAGATTACGTTCCAGCTGAGATGCCTTCAGTTCAGTTATATCCTCGACAAAGGTAGTGAAATAATCCTCGCCGGTATATTTGTCTTTAAGCTTCATGAGGTAAATATTCGCATAGATAACAGAACCGTTTTTCTTTTTTCCCTTTAAGCTCTGTCTGAATATAAATTTTTCAGTTTCTGATAAGGCTACAAGTTCATCTCTGATTGGAGTGTTTTTATAAAATTCATGAGTGAATTTGATATCAGCCATAAGTTCGTCCGGAGTGTCATACCCGAATGTGCGGCTGAATGACCTGTTTAAACTGATTATCCTTCCGTCCAGAGCTGACTGAATTATTCCTATCGGGGATTCATTAAAAATATCACTGAATTTTGAAATACTCATTGTAAGCATGGAATTCAAATCCTGAAGTTCAAGCTGGTTACGATGAAGTTCATCCATCATTGAAGCCATCTCTTCATTCTGTGCTTCAGATTCTTCGTATAAAGTTTCAATCTCGTTGTTTTTAATCTGGAGTTCGGATTCAACCTGTTTCTGTCGTGTGATATCGAGGATTATCCCTTCGGCCCTTGCCGGAATTTCTTTTTTATACCGGATTACCTTTCCATTGAGATAAACCCATAGCCACTCTCCGTTACTTTTTTTAAGCCTTATTTCGATATTGAATTCATTTTCACATCCTCTGGAGAGAAACTCGTTGATAGCGATATTGAAGCCCTCAATATCATCGGGATGAATAAGCGGGAGGAGTAGTTCCATCTTTTTTCTGGGAATTCTGGAGTATCCGAATTTTTCATACCAGAACCGGTTCACAAAAAATAAATTTTTTAATATATCCCAATGCCAGATACCGACCTTCTTCTCCGCAAAGGACATTGGTGAGGATTTAATATTTAAAAATCTATAGAGAGTTTCAGAAAAGAGGCGCATTTTATTTTTTTAATATTCCCGGTTGTAAATTTAAAGACAGAATTCAGAAAAATTGCAGACTTAGTAATCGTACAGATTTGCCGAAGGTTTTCCTGTGACAATTTCATTTGAATCCCTTTCGATCCTGTTAATAAGCTTCTGGAGCTTCTCTTTTGTCTCATCAGAAATCTGGACTTCATCGCATCTCATACATTTTTTGGCAGGGACATTTTCCAGGATAAATGTAAAGTTTTTATTACTGTTTCTGAATGTGGTTTTGCCATCAATTAAAACTCCGCCGCATTTGCACTGCATAATCAGCTCCATATAATATAATGTTTCTGTCGTTGATTTTATAAATGTAAAATGAATCCTACGGCAGATAATGCTATTCGTATAACATTTATTATTATCTTATTTTTTTAATTTTTTGTGTCAATAAAATTAGAAAATATATTTTTTATAATGTTATTATTATCAGTTGTTTTTTGTGATTATATCAGTTTTATGGCCGGGTGTTATGTCTGATTTTTCAATTGACATGTATATTAACGATTTTAATATCTCAAAAGGGTTTTATGCTAACCTGAATTAGTAAAAAGAAAAATAAAGTGATAAAAAATATTCTGTATCATATAAAATAAAAAGTGCAGAAGGTTTTCTTGGGAGGATGTTGTGATGCGGGGGATAGATGAAGCTGCGGCGATAATAAAAAAATCGAAAAGCATGATTGCTCTCACCGGCGCAGGTATTTCTGTAGAGAGCGGAATTCCGGATTTTAGAAGTTCCGGCGGGCTATGGGATAAATATGATCCGGCTGTATATGCCTCGATATATTCTTTTAGAAATATGCCTGAAAAGGTATGGGAGATGATTTTTGAACTTATTGAAGTTACCGGGAAGGCAAAGCCGAACCCTGCTCATAAAGCCCTTGCTGAGCTTGAAAAGATGAATCTCCTTAAAGCTGTAATAACTCAGAATATTGACAATCTCCACCAGGCGGCCGGCAGTAAAAATGTCATCGAATATCACGGGAATGCGCAGCATCTTGTATGTCTTCAATGCGGCGAGAAGTATAGTCCGGAAGACTATGATATAGAGAAAAGAAAAGTGCCCTATTGTGAGATGTGCGGTAAGGTTCTTAAGCCTTCAGTTGTCTTTTTCGGAGAGATGATTCCACCCGATGCTTTGTACCAGTCACAACAATATGCTGAAGCGGCGGATGTCGTTCTCGTTATTGGTACGTCAGCAGTTGTTTATCCCGCTGCGGGAATTCCCGGTATAGTCAAAAATCGTGGAGGGAAAGTGATAGAATTCAATCTTGAAGAGACTGAACTTACATCTTCCTGTACTGATATATTTATTAAAGGGCCGGCAGGCAAGACTCTTACTGAGCTTGTATCGGCTGTAAAAAAGCAGGTCTAATCGGGTGGACAGAATTGTTTTACTCCCGGAGCACCTGAAGCATATGATTGCTGCCGGTGAAGTTATTGAAGGCCCGTTTTCTGTTGTTAAGGAACTTGTTGAGAATTCAATAGACGCAGGCTCGACAGAAATAGATGTACAGGTCTATGATGCCGGCCTTAAAAGAATACTAATCAGGGATAACGGTTCGGGTATATATAGAGAGGACGCTCCTCTATCCATAAAAGAACATGCCACCAGTAAAATAAGCGACATAACGGGACTGCAGAAGATCTCCACTTACGGATTCAGGGGAGAGGCTCTTTCAAGTATCTGTTCAATTTCAGATTTTATTCTTTATACAAAGAGAGATGATGAAAATGCCGGTACCAGGATTGAATCACGGAACAGTTCTGTTTCAATTACAGATTATGCCGGGAGCCGAGGAACAACAATAATTGTTGATAATCTTTTTTTTAATATGCCCGCGAGGAAAAAGTTTCTCAAGGCGAAAAAGACTGAACTCCGCAATATACGAGATACTCTTTTGAAAATGTCACTGGCTGTTCCTCACATATCGTTTTCCTTTGAGGTTGAGGAGAAGAGGGAAATAACGCTCCCTGCCGCGGAGGATATTAATGAAAGGGTGAGGCAGGTTTTTGGTTCCGGGGTATACAACAATCTTTATTATGAGGAGCTAAGCGACCTCAAGGTAAGAATCTCCGGTTTTCTATCAAAGCCTGACTATATGAGAAATACGAAGAGTATGCAGATACTTTTTGTAAACGGGAGGCCTGTTGAACAGAAATACCTTTCATATCATCTTGCCAGGGCTTACGAAGCGGTGATCCCAAGGGGAAAATACCCTGTTGCGATAATTTTTCTCGAAATTGATCCTGAATTGATCGATGTGAATATCCATCCCGCCAAAAGGGAAGTAAAACTTTTTGACCAGAGGTATATAGATTCACTTATTTACGCTCTTGCATCCAAAGCACTGAATAGGGCTCACTCTATGCCTGAAAAGATATTTTCAGACGCTGCTTTTGACGGCAACAGGGAAATTATACAGGACAATAATATAAAATTGGGTGGTAGCAGTGGTGAAGATATGCCTCTGCCCCGAAATTTCCGGGCTCCTCTATCATTCTCAGGTAAGAGCTCCGGGTATTTCCCCACAGAACTTAGTGTTAACGGAATTTTTCAGTCAGGAGGGGGGAGTCTCCTGTTTGACAGTGCGAATGAGTTTATTAATAGCAAATCGAAAGGTCTGGCCGAAGAGGCTGAAAAAGATAGTTCCAGGAAAATAGTCGGAGTTATTTTTAATACATACATACTTATTGAGGAGAATGAAAAAGTTCATTTCATAGATTTTCATGCTGCTCATGAACGGATGCTTTACGACAGGATTAAAGCAGGATATGAAATTGAGAAGCAGGAGCTTCTCTTCCCCGTACAGATCGAACTCCCCGTTGCTGACTTTGCCGTTATTATGGAGAACCTTGAAAATTTCAGTTCATGTGGATTCGAGATAGACGAGTTTTCAGATTGCTCTGTCGTGGTGAGGTCAGTCCCGGTAGCTGCCCGCAATTATAAAATTGAGGAGCTTATAAAAAATATGATTGATAATATAAGGGACGAAAAAGATAATAATGAACTTAGAGAAAGAATGATAGCTTCTCTTGCATGTCACAGCGCAAAGAGGTCAGGAGACACACTTAGCAGTTCAGATATTAAAACCCTTGCATCATCTGTTTTCGGTGGGGAAATTGAACTCAGGTGTCCTCACGGCAGGCCGTTTCTGTTTACGATGAATAAAAATGATATTGAGAGGATGTTTAAAAGGTTATGAAAAAAGTTGTGCTGGCAGTCGGTTCATCAATCTCCGCATACAAGTCCTGCGACCTCGCAAGGCTCTTTGTGAAGGGAGGGTATAATGTCTATGTTGCTCTTACCGCTAATGCTACAAAGCTAGTATCTCCCCTTACTCTTGAAGCCCTTA
>CAZVFJ010000161.1:0-7998 GCA_964625825.1 uncultured Leptospirales bacterium
CAATAACCGGGTACGGGAGTATGTCAAAGACAGTGCCGTTTACCCCGGTCATCATAGAGCCGAGGAGCATCCTCTCTATCCCGAAATCCCAGGTATTCTCATTATACGCGGGGAGGCCGAGACCTGCCTTGTGGCCTGAATCTATACCCCAGAATATATTTGTCTCTCTTACCCATGAGGAGATACTGTCAAAATCATCCCCGGTGAGATCAAATTTTTCAAGTATCTCCGGGCACTGTAGAATTCCCATAATCTCAGCCGAAGTAAACCTCCCGTCAGGAAGAGAGAGTATCTTCATAAAAGCATCAACAGCCCTGCTTGTATTGCCTATAGTCCTGTCCACGATTCTGTATGGTATGACAGGGATGCCGTCCTCCCTCCTGTCAAAAACGCCCTGGATTATACCGCTGCAGCTTTCAATATCGGGCGTCATTACAAGCACATCACCGGGCGTTATGGATTTATCACTATTAAAAAGTTCAAGAAGATAATCATGAAGGACCTCAACCTCCCGCATAATAGAGTGGCAGGAGTTAATAACGATGGAGCTGTCAGATAAGGCTTTTTTATCGCTGAATTTAACAGCTTTAACATCTTTTTTTCCGCCACGCTCTGTCATGGTAAGTATATCACTTTGAAAAATATGGAGAAGCGAGTCATATTCCGGGTCACCGAAAAACTCCTCCTCAGACGAACCGGCCTCTGTCATATAGAGAAACCGGAAGAAGTCTCTCCCCGCACGTCCCATTGATGAAAGGAGGGCATTCCCCCTCTCTATGTGGAGTTCCTCTTCAAAATCTCCGGCAATAATCGGCCTTTTCATTACAAGGGAAGTAATCTCCTTCTCCTTCATGATATCTACCCAGAACTCTTTACAGGGATTAAGCATGTAGAGATACAGGTCACAAAAATTTGACGCGGCACGGAGAATGTTAAGATGATAAAGCGGAAGATAGGATACACCAAATACAGATATCCTCCACGGAAAATCATCCGGCCTCACAATAGAACCATTAGCAATTCCGCTGAAGAGCCTCTCAAGGAGTGCGGGTGGATGGTCGCCATTCATCCCGGATGTCAGAGCCCGCCACAAATGGGGCTGCCAGTCATCACCAGGGTTATCCTCCCCTCTGTCCCACGCTGTTATCATATCAGGCCTGAATGTCATATATTGGTCAAAAAGGTCTGTAATTTTTGAAGCAAGCTGATACTCCCTCAAGCCGGAGGTGTCACTTTTCAGATAGTGACTGAGGTCGCTATATATACTCTCACTCTCTTTTTCGCGGAGAAGCTTCATCGTCTTCCAGGTCATAATCTCCCTGTCAAAAAATCTTTCGTCTCCAATACCGGGGAAGAACGACTTCATTAAAATCCCGGTCATTCTGTTGGGAAGGAGATATTCAAAATCCGCCCAGATCCCGAGCTTCCCGGCAAGTCTCAAAGAGAGCCATTGCATCATACCCATACTCTGAAGCACAACAATCTCCTTTGTCATTGGAGGAATCGGCTCCTCCATAAAAAGAGACCCGCATCTATCCGCAAGAGCCTCAAGCCTGTTCCCTGAAAAAAGATATAATCCTGCCATAAAAATCCCCTCTTTAACGCTTAAAGCTATTTACCAATAGGGGCACATTTCAAGCATAAAACATAGATGACTATTACCTATGTTTGCAAAAAATTCACTGCGCCATAAAATTTATTGAAAATTATAGAGGATTGTTTTCACCTGTCATATAAATCAAATCCAATGGAAAGGAATACAAATGCTCCCTTTTAAAACCAAGGAAATCAAACTGAATTATAATGTCTTCAATTCAGGGAACAGTTCCAACAATCTTCTTCTTATACATGACAACGGACAATCCTCTAAAATATTTGATACAGAGCTCCGTTTCTATTCCAGCTATTTTAACACAATTACAATTGACTTAACCGGGCATGGTAAATCTCCCAGAGGAAATGATTCATATGATAACTACTGGGTAATGAACGCGGCAGCTGCCATTGCAATTTGTGAAAAACTGAAGCTGAAGAAGGTTTCAGTCATTGGGACACTTGGGGGATCGATTGTTGCCTTGAACATGGCACTGATGAATCCCGGGCTTGTTAAATCTGTCATTGCTGAATCTTTCCCGGGAATACAAGCTGACGAAAACTATATAGCATCCATGGTATCTTACAGAGAAAAAATTTATGGATCAGATATACAGCAGAAATATCAGCAGATGAACGGCTCAAAGTGGGATAAAATTCTTGCGGAAGATACAGAAATGCAAATAGATTTCGCTGAAAGAGGCGGTAAATTTCTTCAAGGGGAACTCTCCGATATATCATCCCCTATTCTGCTTACAGGATGCCCCGGTTACGATCTCCTCCCTGACCTTGAAGAGAGAGTAAAACACGCTGCCGGGAGCCTGAAAAAGCCGCATACACATATATTCAGCTCAGGAAAATACCCGCTATTTCTCAGCAGAAACGACGAGTTCAGAACAGTCTCACTGAATTTTATAATGGAATAAAGTAATCACTTCTTTCTATCTGACGGGATTATCATCTTACCGGATCTCTCGTATAGCAGATAATCCCTGAACCAGCTCAACATGACAAATATCTTGTTTCTGAATCCTATAAGATAGAATATATGGATGAAGAGCCACAGCACCCAGGCGAAGAATCCCCTGAATTCAAAACCTGCGAATCTTGTAATTGCGAAATTTCTCCCAAGGGTAACCATTGACCCTCGATCGTTGAATTTGAAAGGTTTCAGCTCTTTACCTTTAATCATCCTGATAATATTCGAGGCAGCATGAATACCCTCCTGCATGGCAACAGGCCCGGTCATAGGGAGAGGGGTATCTCCCTGTTTAAAAAAAGAAAGGTCTCCACATATAAATACATTTTCAATCCCCTCGGGCCTCAGGTACTGATCCACTGTAACCCTCATATCTCTTCTCTCTGTGAGTATAATATCACTCCTGATACTCACTCCCCCTACACCCGCTGTCCAGAGAATTGTATGTGCATTAACAACTTCACCATTCCCAAACATTATAGCGCCAGGCATAACCTCCTTCACCTGTGTATTGAGTGAAATTCTGACATTCATCCTCTCCAGTCTCTTCCTTGAGTAGTCAGACGATTCCGGTGAATATACCCCGAGTATCCGGCCCGCCGCGTCAACAAGATGGATTCTTATATCCTTAAAATCTATACGGGGAAAATCTTTTTTGAGCGGCCCGTTTATAAACTCCGCCAGCGCCCCTGCAAATTCAACGCCCGTCGGCCCCCCTCCGACAATCACAAATGTAAGACATTTTGTCTTCTCTTCATCATTGTCGCACTTCGCGGCGCGTTCAAACATCGACAGTATATGGTTTCTTAGCCAGAGGGCATCATCCAGTGTTTTTAAAGTCACCGTATTTTTATCGGCTCCCTTAATTCCAAAATAAATACTGGAGCTCCCAGGGGCGAGTATAAGATAATCATACCTTATATCGCCCCGGTCAGTGACCACGAGGTTCTTCTTAAATTTTATACTCTTCATGGAGGCCATAAGAAAATCTATGTTCTGGCGTTTCCTGATGAATGACCTTACAGGGTAGGCAATCTGGTCAGGTTCAATCTCCGCAGCCCCGACCTGGTAAAGAAGAGGGTTAAAGGTATGGTAATTATTCCTGTCTATAACTGTTACACAGACCCCGCTTCCAAAAAATTTCTTCGCGGCAAAGAGCCCGGCAAAGCCTGCGCCAACGATCACTATATGTTTTTTGTCAGAATCCATCTCCCCATCCTCCCGTTTACCAATTATATAAAATGTATGATAATCAATCAAAAAATAAATAAAGTAAAAAAGGCATCCTGACATTGAAATCTATAGAACACACAACCTGAGTAAAGAATAAAAAACCGTTTTACAACCATGCCTTTAAATGCAGTTATTGATCCGGACAGGAGGAAGAAAAATGGCAAAAGATTACCACCCCGAAATGCATACAGCCGAGCATATACTTAACGCGGTTATGACTGAACTTAAAGGTATAAGATCATTCTCGAACCATATAGAAAAAAAGAAGTCAAAGTGTGATTTCAGGCTTACGCAGCCTCTAACGGAGAATGAACTTTCTTTCATTGAAAAACGTATTAATGAAGTTATAAGCTCAAACATCCAGATCTCATATTACAATATCCCCGCGCATGAAGCATCGAAAAGATTTAACCTGGACAGGCTTCCTGAAGACGCGGGAGACAGTATAAGAATTGTAAAGATCGGTGAGTTTAACGATTATCCCTGTATAGGGGAACATGTTGAGAATACTTGCGAGATCGGACAATTCAGGATAGCTTCAGCGGATTTCAATAACGGCGTAATGAGGATAAGGTTCAGGCTTGAAAAAGAGGCACAGGCTACTCTCCCCTGACTTTCTCGATTACAGATTTCGCGTACTCAATATCTATCCGGAGTTCATTCTTATTCCAGATCACGACATCACGGATTTTGAGCCTTGCTATCATCCTTGAGATTGTTTCAGGAATTGTCCCTATTGCCTCCGCGATTTCAGCCTTTGAAAGGTCAACTTCTATTACAGGCCTAAGTCCGTAATGTTCATCGATAAAAAGGAAAAACCGTTCCTCCACATCATAGGCATTGAGAAACGCAACCCGCTCAGTAAGATATCTCATCTTCTGGAAAAGATTACTAACAAAATATTTCATGAAGGATTCATCACTGAAAAGTTCCATAAACACAGAACGTTTTATTGAAAAGATAACAGATTCCCTCTGGGCAGTCGCGTTTACAGGATATAACTCTGAGTTAAATAGTATCACCTCGCCGAACATCTCTCCCGGTCTTATGTGGCGGAGGACAACCTCCCTGTCATTATCAGCGACCTTATATATCCGCACCAGCCCCTCTATCAGAAAAAAGAAACGATCACCTTTATCCCCTTCAAGAAAAACAAGTTCATCCCTGTCAAAATTCTCCACCCTCCCCTTATTCACCAGCATATTAATAATATCTGCGGGGAGCCCTCCAAAAATTGCGCTGCGGGATAAAATTTCACCGAGACTTTCCATTTTTCATCCTCACTTGATTCAGGTCAATGCAATTGATTTTGTCTCATGTTACATTGTTAATGTCAAATTAAATATAAGGCTTTCGAGTCCCGTGAAAGAAAGAGCAATGCTTTGCATCTTTCGGGTGTGCGAAAAAGCCAGAGGAAAAAGCATGAAAAGAAACATTATAAAAATCGATGAAGAAAAATGCAACGGCTGCGGGCTCTGCGCGACAGGATGTCCGGAAGGAGCTATTCAGATGGTCAACGGTAAGGCGCACCTTGTAAGCGAGAACTACTGTGACGGTCTCGGGGCTTGTATAGGAGGATGCCCGGAAGGCGCAATTACAATTGAGGAGAGAGATGCCGCTCCATACAGCGAAATACTTGTGATGGAAAACATGATCCTCCAGGGGATAGATGTCGTTAAAGCTCACGTTGCACACCTCCTTGAACATAATGAGATGGATCTTTATGGCGAGGCGCTGGAAATACTGAATGCGAAGGGAATCGATGTGGGGGCATCAGATCCGCTTCACGCTCACGTGCTCTCTTTCCCCGGGAGTGCAAACAGGCTCCCTCATAAAGAACCGGCTCCTGTTAAGTCCGGAGTAAACCGGCCCGGATTCTCACGCCTGAACCAGTGGCCAGTGAAGCTTAAACTCATCTCTTCGGATTCGCCAATGTTCAGCGGCGGAGTAGACCTCCTTGTGTCAGCAGACTGTGTTCCTTACGCAAATGGAAATTTTCACGAGGAGTTCCTTGATGGCAAAATCATGATTACATTCTGTCCCAAACTAGACCCGTACATAGATGAGTACAGGGAAAAACTCGCGGCAATACTAACGAATTTCGATATAAAATCTGTAACTATGGCAAGGATGGAAGTTCCATGCTGCGGAGGAGTTACATCCCTTGTGAGAGAAGCCATCCAGAGGAGCGGCAGGAATATCCCCGTAAAAGAAACGATTGTGAAGATAGTTTAATCAGGACTAATATTTCTTGACCTTACCACGGGGAGAGTATATTCTTTATGAAGTAAAGGAGCTCACCCATGACAAAAGAAGAAAAAAGCTGGATTCTATATGATGTAGCAAATTCGGCGTTCGTCCTGATTATGGTAACAGCGGTTATGCCGATATTTTTTAAAGAGATCGCATCGCAGGGGCTTACAGGCGCGCAGTCCACTTCAATCTGGGGATACGCTATATCCGCAGCAGCTTTCATTACTGCCATGGCGGCACCGTTACTCGGAGCTATGGCAGATTATAAAGGGAGAAAATTCCGATTCTTTACAGCATTTCTTATAACAGGCGTGGCTGCCACTCTTGCGCTAACGGCTGTTAATTACGGAGAGTGGGTCCTCTGCTTTATTATTTTTCTCTTTGCAAAGGTTTCATGGGCTACTGCGAATATTTTCTACGATTCTTTTCTCACTGACATAACACCTCCTGAGCGTACAGATCGGGTTTCTTCTTACGGGTATGCCTGGGGATATATCGGAAGCACCGTCCCCTTTATAGCTATAATAATAATTCTCATGTCAGCAGAAGAGGGAACACCAGGGCTTTTTCATTACCGCGCAGGCTTCATTATAACAGCTGTCTGGTGGTTATTTTTCTCTATCCCTATGATCAAAAATATAAGGCAGAAACATTATATACCTGAAACAGAATCCCCTGTAAGGGAAAGTATCCGAAGGCTCATATCCGGGATAAGAAACGCCGGTGAGCATAAAAACGCGTACCTTTTTCTCCTCGCGTACTTCTTCTATATAGACGGAGTGGACACCATAATCAGCATGGCAGCAGCATACGGGATCGATTCAGGATTGAGTACCGTTACGCTGATAAGCGCAATCCTCGCGATACAGATACTTGCTTTTCCCTTTGCGATTATTTACGGCAGGCTTGCGGAGAGTTTCAACGCAAAAAAAATGATTATAACAGGAATCGGGGTCTACACTATAATTACATTAATAGCTTTTTTTCTCCCCGGGATTAAATCCTACGACGGGAAAATCTATGTTTTCTGGTTTCTCTCATTTCTTGTAGCAACTTCAATGGGGGGGATTCAGGCGTTGAGCCGTTCATTCTACAGCAGGCTCATACCCGCGGAAAGATCAGCGGAATTTTTCGGACTATACAACATTTTCGGAAAATTCGCGGCGATACTCGGGCCTTTAATGATGGGGCTGGCTACACAGCTCACTGGAAATTCCCGGTACGGGATCCTATGCGTACTTCTCCTTTTCTTCGCGGGGGGAGGCATTCTTCACAGGGTGAAAGCAGAGAGCTGAATTCACCTCTCTGCATAATTTATTTCTTCATAACAGGGATTTCACCGCAGGCAATACTAAAATTAAATCAGTAATTTCTTAGAACAAACAGGGCTGTCCGAAGACAGCCCCCTTTTGAAACTATTTAAGTATCAATTATTTCTTGTCTTCCGGATCTTCCGGCTTATCTTTAATCGATTTTTTAAATTCCCTTATCCCGGAACCTACATCCTTGGCAATTTTCGGAATTTTACCTGCTCCGAAAAGCACCAGTACAATAAGAAAAATTACAACAAGTTCCCCCATTCCCGGCATGCCAAAAGCATAATTCAAAGTAATGTTGCTGTACATATAACAACTCCTGCAAAATATCATAAACAGGTTTTATTCACCTGCATTTCCTGCCGAAAATGCGCTGATTAACCAATTCGATCCATCTAATCCAACTATAAAAAAATTTCAAAGACTTTTTAGTATTTTTTTTGCAAAAAAAGTTCTTTTCCAGAAAATTATTTGTGTTAATCCATCTGGTACAGATATAAAGACTTATAAAACATACCGAGTTCATGTTAAATCTGTATTTCATGAATTTTAATACCGGACCGCTGTAAACAACAATCAGACTTGACAATTCCATTACCCGCCCTTATAAAGTGTATTAATTTT
>CAZVFJ010000162.1:0-7951 GCA_964625825.1 uncultured Leptospirales bacterium
AGTACCTGATGTTTTTACCCGGAGCCTGTAAGTGCAGAATCCCTCGGACGGAAGGTTTAATCCTTTATACCCGGTCCAGAAAAGGGGAACCGGATATAATCCCTGAATTCCGGATGTGTCATTCCAGCCTTCATCGTCCGGAACAAGGAGCCTCTTCCACCGGAAATCCCACAATCCATCCAGTTTTACCGGACCTCCAGTATCAAAATTATGTGTACTGAGATCTATAATTCCATTAACGCTGTTTTTTATCCCGCTTTCTTTATCAGCGGCAGATAGAACAGAAGTGAATAATAAAAAAACAGCAATTAAAAATACGGTTATAAAAGATATTTTATGTTTTACAAAGGATGCTGAAAAATTATATTTCATAGGGTATTTTATCATAAACTAACGCTTTAGTAGTGCGGAGGTTTTTCTCCATCAGGGAGAGCTTCCTTCCCTGATGAAATTTGTTTTTTTAAATCTTCATATTCCATCGAAAGTCTTTTTATACTTTTATCCTGTTCAATAACAACAGCATTTATTTCATTTATAAAGTTTTCGAGATAGGCAATTTTTGATTCAAGTTCAATCAAACTGGATTCATCTTTCATCGTATTCTCCATTACTTATTTAAGACTTCAGCGGTATTATTTTTTAATTTATATAAAAAATTAAGTTATAACGCAAACTTATCTGGTGACACTTTTATCCCGGGATACTGAGTTATAAAGTGTTTTTTTATTATAATGTTATCATGAAGTAAAAAAAATTATATTACAGTAGGCAGGTCAATTAAATATTCCTTTGAAATGAGATAAGTAAACCAGCTAAATTAATTGCTTTATTTCAACTGATAGCTATATTTTTGAAGAGGGGGGAATGAATTTTTATTTAGGCAATAAATAATGCTGGACAATAATTCTATTATAACGATTTTATTTAGAAATTGCTGTAAGTAATTTCTGACTGATAAATGTATTTTATATGGAGGTTTTTGTATGAGTATGCCAGGTATAGGCGAACTGGTAATAATATTTCTGATAGTGCTTGTTCTGTTCGGGGCAGGTAAAATTCCTACAATAGCAAAGGATCTCGGGAGCGGTATCAGAGGCTTCAAAAAAGCATTAAGCGGTGAAGACGAGGACGATAATAAAAAATCATAAACCTTCGATTTAACTGAGTATTTTTAAGGGAACAGGAAGAGTACAATAGTCTTTAGCCGGTAAAATAAATATAAAATACCATCCTTAAAAAATTATTTTTGATGAAAATATTCTATTAGTGATAATCCTGTCACAATAGTGTATGGTAATTACGCTGTTTTATCGATTATATGATCTGGTAGAAAATTGGAAAGTAAAGATAAAAAACAAAAAGGCAGTAAAACTGCCGGCAATAAAGAAGTAAAAAAAACAGGCCGGAAGAAAGTCGAAATCTCCTTCCCCGATAAAGAAAGCGAGCAGAAAAAACCGGTAGCAGACATTGATAATAGCATAGAAAAACCTTTTAAAGGATTACTGCATAACGTTGATGATGAATTAAATCTCATCGGAGTTGTTGATAAATTCAGATCCGGAATTATTTATATACTCGTGGCGTTCATGGTTATTACCGCTGTAGTGTTCTATTTTTCAGATCCTATTCTTCATTACCTCAATAAACCTTTTCTTGATTCAGGAAACAAACTTAATATTTTCACATTAGTCGGGGGCTTCATGCTGAGGTTTAAAGTCTCCGCGGCAATAGCACTTATCCTGATGGTTCCTGCTTTTATTTATATGATCTGGCGGCTTGTTGTTCCGATGATAGGTGAAGATCGCAGAAAATTTTCGGGTATAACAATTATTTTTTCAATTCTTCTATTTTATACAGGAGTATTTTTTGTTTATTTCTTTATACTTCCTGCGGCAATAAAAGTTATGTTAAGCTTTGTTGGCAATAATATGCTCAGTACAATAGAGGCAGATAATTATCTAAATTTTATAATTTATTCATGCCTGATTATGGGAGTCCTCTTTGAAGTCCCGGTAATAGTTCTTGTGCTGACAAGGCTGGGTATTATTTCACCTGCCATGCTGAGTGGAAAGCGTAAATATGCCATAGTGATAATCTGGATTATAGCAGCTGTTATAACGCCTCAGCCGGACCCTATGTCGCAGGCGATGGTTGGTGTTCCACTGATGATTATTTATGAAATTTCAATTATCATTTCTAAGATAGTAGCGCGAAGAGAGCTTAAAAAGCTGCTCTGAGCCTTTTATTTTGTTTTCGGCCAGGCGGAGATATCTATCCTCTGATCTCCGCGCCGCCGAAGTAAACCTGTCGAAACATTCCTCACAATGATATTGCCCGGGATATTCCGGTTTTGATTTTTATGCCAGAGCACCTCCGTCTACAACAATGGTTGCCCCTGTTGTGAAAGATGACGCATCTGATGCGAGATAAAGAACAGCTCCAGCCATCTCATCGGGCTGTGCGGCTCTGTGCATTGGTATCTGAGGCAAAAGCACTTTCTCCATTAAATCATTATTCTTTACCATCACAGATGAAAATTTTGTGTCGGTAAGTCCTGGGAGCAGTGCGTTAACTCTCACTTTGAAAGGGGCAAGTTCTTTTGCGAAAGATTTGGTCATCCCGATAACCCCGGATTTAGTGATTGAGTAGACACCCTGCATGGGGGCCGGGCGAATGCCATTTATGGAAGCGACGTTTATTATTGAACCGCCGCCATTGTTTATCATAAGTTTTGCTCCGTACTGGCTCATAAAAAAAGTACCCTTCAGGTTGACTTCCAGCGTTTTATCCCAGACGTCTTCAGAAGCGTTTAGCACATCACCGAAGTAGAAATTCATCGCAGCATTGTTAACAAGTATGTCGAGCCGTCCGTATTTTGCTTCAATCTCTTTAAAAAGGTTTTCGATTTCTGACACTTTCCCGTTATGACATGCCTTTGATATAGCTTTTCCTCCTTCAGCCCTGATCGCGTTTTCTACTTCAGGTAATCCTTCAATGGTCTTGTTAGTGAGTATAACATCCGCTCCATGTGAAGCGAGAGTTTTTGCGATTGATTCACCGATACCGCGGCTTGCGCCTGTTACCATTGCCACCTTACCGTCAAGGTTAAAGTCTATCTTCATTTGTATTCCCCCCTCGTAATTTTATTTCTTTATTCCTGACACAAAATCCGGTTTAGCAAATTCAGGCCCCGGGTAGCTGTAAATACCTTTTCCCGCTTTTCTCCCGGTTTCACCCCTGTCAACAAATCCTTTAAGAAATTCAGTATTCTTAAGCTCCTGCGGATCTTTATTTTTCTGAGCCCAGAAATCTGAAATTTTCCAGATTGTATCAATCCCGATATTGTCCATCATGCCGAATGGCCCCATGAACATGTGTGTGACTCCCATCCATGCCCTGTCGATATCTTCAGGCGTAGCCACATCGTTTGCGGCAAGAGTCTGCGCCGCGAAGAAGAGGGCAGTGAGCATCCTGTTGAAAACATAACCACCGCTTTCCTTCTTCATTACAATAGGAGCCTGGCTGATCAGTTCGGCAAACCTGGCCACAATCTCAATAGTCTCAGGAGAAGTGCCGGGATGCGGCATGACATCAACAACATTCGTTAGCATGATATCGTGGAAGTGAAACGCAAGAAATTTCTCCGGGCGTCCGGTTGTATCCGCAAGTTTTGATGGAACGAGAGTTGATGTGTTTGTTGTAAAAATTGTATGAGCGGGGCAGAGTTCATTGAACTGGCTGAAAATTTTTCCTTTGAGTACGGGGTCTTCCGGGACAGATTCACTCAATAAATCTACTCCTTCAGACGCTGCCGCGGCATCAGTTGTATATGAAATCCTCGGATACGCCCTGTCTGCATCATCTGCGGTTATCTTTTTCCATGCCACCATGTTGTCCAGCATCCTGCGGATCTTTCTTTTTGCCTTGTCGGTCATTTCGCTGCTGATGTCATATAACACAACTTCGCAGCCCCCAAGGGCGCAGGGTATGCTTATTTGCTGGCCCATTGTTCCTGCTCCTATGAGCAATACACGTTTAATATCCTCGGCTTTCATCTGAGACCTCCTTATAAATTTTTATAATTCAGATTTTTCAATTACGGTAAGAGCTGTGTTCTCAAGAATTTTTACATAAGAAACAAGCGGCCTGAACCTTTCATCTTTTGTCTGCCCGTGAAAGAACCTGTAGTATATCTGCTGGGCAATGACAGCAAGGCGGAAGAGGCCGAAGCAGTAATAGAAATCAAAGTTATCAATATTTATCCCCATTATATCTGCATAAAGTTTTACCTGATCGTTTCTTGTAAGCATCCCGTCTATGTTCGTAGGCATCTGCCTCACGGCCTGCATCATGGGGGGATCATCTTTCTCAATCCAGTAGGCAAGTGATGAACCGAGGTCCATGAGCGGGTCTCCCAGCGTTGCCATCTCCCAGTCGAGTATACCTGTTATTTCTGTCGGATTCTCCGGATTGAGCACCGCGTTGTCATACTTGTAATCGTTATGAATAATTGCAACAATACCGGATTCACCGGGCATTTTATCATGAAGCCATTGCATTACTTTTTCAAAATCAGGAGCATCTGAAGTACGTGCGTCACGGTAACGTCCACTCCATCCCTCAACCTGCCGTTTTACATAACCGTCCGGTTTTCCGAAATCAGCAAGTCCTGCTTTTGCGTAGTCAACTTTGTGGAGCCTGCATAACACCGAGATTAAATTTTCGCTAAGTTTACGCGCATCATCCCTGGTGAATGAGATTTCATCGGGTAGATTTTTTCTAAGGATAATACCGTTAATTCTCTCCATCAGGTAAAAAGGAGATCCCATGACAGCTTCATCTTCAGAATAGACAAGTGGGTGGGGAGCGTAGGGAAATACCGGATTGAGGGCTTTAAGGATACGGTATTCTCTTGACATGTCGTGCGCAGTTTTTGCTTTTTTGCCGAAGGGCGGGCGGCGAAGTATCATTTCACGTGGTCCGCTTTTTACAAGATATGTGAGATTGGAAAAGCCGCTTGGAAATTGCTTAATCTCGATCTCATTCCCGGTGCCGGGAATATTCTCTTTTATGAATTCGAGTACTTTCGCGCTGTCCAGTTCTTCTCCGCTTCGTATTACGGCAGGTTCGTCGGTTATTGTCATCGGGTGCTCCTCCTTTCCGGTATGATTGATGTTTCAATAAAATCTATAATAAATGTAGCGTATTGATCAATGGTGATTTTTCTTTTTGAATATTTCCATCTTTTAAGATACCAGTCCTGAAGCAGGGCTTTTATCGCAGATGCGGTGAGGGTGGGGTTTTCAATTGAGTATATTTTATTTTTTATACCCTCCCTGAGAATTTCTATGAATATTTTTTCAGTGAAGAGTTCGCTCTCCATGGGAAGCTTTCTGTCATCCTTTCCGAGATTCCGTGTCTCCATATAAATAAAGTAGAACCACTGCTGCATGATTTCGCTCAGGTAAAGGTGAATCTTTATTGCCTTATGAAGTTTAAGTGCCGGGTCTGTCTCCTCATTAAGGTGATTGATAAGAAACATGGTTACCATATTCATGCCGTTATTATGTATGATTTTAAAAAGTTCATCCTTGCTTGTGAAATATGTATAAAGCGCTCCCATGCTTAAAGAGGATTCCCTGCTGAGATCACGAAGGGTCATTGCCTGGAATCCCTTTTCGTTGCTAATCTGAAGAGTTGTTGTAAGAATTGCCGCAAGATTTTTTACAGCAACACTCTCTTTCCTGATGTTGATGCTTTCACGATTTTTCAGAAAATATTCCCGACAGATATCCTCTACTGGATGGTTAAAGCCCTTTCTGAAATTTTCAAAACTGAGTTCCATTATAATCCTTTTTTGGTTTTTGTAATTCCCGTGAAACCGGGAATCTATTCTTTAAATATAGATATCCGGTTTCGCATGTATGATAGATTGTTATTAATACTTTTTCAGCATTCTCCTGGCGAGAGAGGACTTATGTACTTCGTCCGCGCCGTCATAAATTCTCGCAGCTCTTTCATGCCTGAAAAAATACGCTAGAATTGTATCGTCAGTCATTCCGAGACCGCCATGGACCTGAAGCGCTCTGTCTATAACTCTCTGCATTGTGTTAGCAACAACATACTTTATCATTGCCACGTCATCCCGTGCTTCTTTTGCCCCGACAGTATCGATTCTCCATGCGGCATAGAGTGTCATCAGTCTCGCTCCCTGGATCTCCGCTGCCGAATCAGCAATCCACTCCTGGACTATCTGCCTGGAAGCCAGGGTTGTTCCGTCTGGGGATATTTTTCTGCTCTTTGCTCTGCCGCAGAGAAGATCAAATGACCTGCTGCATATCCCGAGCCACCTCATACAATGATGAATCCGACCAGGCCCGAGCCTGTCCTGCGCGATAACAAATCCCATTCCCTCTTTGCCGAGAAGATTTTTCTGCGGCACCCGGCAGGACTGGAGTAATATTTCGCCGTGGCTTGCGTAATCGTTTCCTGAGTGGCCCATTACCGGTATATTCCGCACAAGGTTGAACCCGGGCGTATCGGTTGGAACTATAATCATGCTTGACTGAAGGTGGGCCGGTGCATCCGGATTTGTTACAGCCATTACAATGCAGAATTTTGACCCGTCTGCTCCGCTGGTATACCATTTGTGGCCGTTTATTATGTAGTCAGTACCGTCTTTCACGGCTGTTGTTTCCATCATTACCGGATTGGACCCCGGCATGTCGACCTCAGTCATGCCGAAGCAGCTTCGTATTTCTCCCCTGGCCAGTGGTTCAAGGTAGAGTTTCTTCTGCTCCTCTGTCCCGTGCTGATGAAGGATCTCGATATTCCCCGCGTCAGGGGCCTGACAGCCGAATACATAGTGACCTGTGGGAGTACGGCCAAGAGCTTCAGATACAAGGCCGTGATCAACCATCGAAAGTCCCATACCTCCAAGTTCAACAGGATGGTTGGGCCCCCAGAGCTCCATCTTCTTTACCATCTCTCTCTTCCGGGCAAGTACTGGCAGAAGTTCCCTGAAGTCAGCAGTAAGGTAATCATGTTCAAGTGGTACCAGTTCCTTCTCAACAAATTCATTGATCATCTCAAGAACAATTTTCATTTTATCTGATACTGTAAAATCCATAAACTTCCTCCGGTTAGTTATGATGATCGTAATTAGCCTGTCTGATTTAATTTTGATATATCTTTTACCTGTATGTGATAATATCCCTCTCTTCATTTCTCTCGAGGTGGGGATATTCATTAAATGATGCCATCATGATTTTGCCTTTACTGTATTTGAATCTTGATATTGATGTATTGACTAACAAGTCCCTGATATCCATGGCTTTTTGAGGAGTAAGGCCCAGAACACGCTGAACTGTCACTGATATCGGACCGCCGGATGTGAAGAGAGCGATGTTCACCCCCCCCCGGTGGGCAGCCATAATATCATCAACCACGCGGTTTACTCCATCAATGAACTCTTTCCATGTAATTACACCATTCATCTCATAATTTCCGGATGACCACATGGTCATTATTGCTTCAAAGATTCTCTGGAAAGCCCCTCTGTCTTTAAGGAGGTTATTCGAATCAAATCTATACGCCGGTTGTTCAAACAGCAGAACCGGGAGGAGAGTTTTAAGGACACCCTCTGCGTCAAATTCATTCAGGCGTTTATCGTATATAATCTCCGGTGCCGGGAAATCAGTTTCGGCGCAGCATAAAGAATACTCCGCCGCTGTTTTAACCTGTCTTTCCATCGTGCCGCAATAAATGGCGTCAAAGTGAATTTTTATTCTGTTCAGGTAATTAGCCAGTATCCGCGACTGCTTCAGTCCGAGAAGCGAGAGCTTGTCGTAATTATTTTTACCAAAAGATGCCTGTCCGTGCCGTATGAAAAAGAGAGTGCTCATCGTTTTTAACCTTATGGTTTAAGTATAATGAGATGTATATGAAAGTC
>CAZVFJ010000163.1:0-395 GCA_964625825.1 uncultured Leptospirales bacterium
CATTAAGCGGAAGCATAACCCAGCTTTCGGAAATGATAGACTCTCTCCAGATATTCGGGAAAGACCTGCAAAGAGAGTTCGAAAGTATTACAGGCATGACCACTGAGGGTACCGAGTCATCCGAATCTCTGGACAGGATGAACAGGAAAACACTGGAGAACTCCGACTTCATAAGGAATTCATCATGGGAGCAATCAATCGCCATACAGGAGATCGCCAAGTCCATAGAGAACACCAACATGCTTATCCAGGAAAACAGTGCAAGCGCGCAGGTACTCATGGAAAGTTATGGCAGGCTTAAAACCATTGCCGGGAACCTGAAAGAAACAATAGAGGTAAGAAGGGCATAAACAAATGCTGGAGGAAATCACGCTGAAAAAAAGTAGCTGGAATGA
>CAZVFJ010000163.1:475-7886 GCA_964625825.1 uncultured Leptospirales bacterium
CCAAAACGTTCATGATGGAGCATCCCGGCCACCAGATAACCCAAGTCGCACTGATAGCGGGATTTAACCTGAACCGTCCGCTTGCGTAGATGTCTCCCGGGTAGATAAAAGCACCGTTCGTATCCCACGCCGACATGAACGTTTCAAGATCGTGCCGGTTCATCGCGTCGAATGCAGTCCTGACGCTTTTTTGGCGATTATTGTTCCTATCATGCCCTTCTCCTTTCTAAAGCTGACATATTAAATTATACTATCACATCTGAAATAGCTTACAGCCCGTTTTAAATCATCAGCGTTGGAATTCAGTGCTTCAGCAGTCGACGCCAATTCCTCAGCGGCAGATGCGTTCTGCTGAGTCTGCGTATCGGCCTGCGACATGGCATCAGCAACCTGCTTAAGCCCAATCTTCTGTTCCTGGGCTGCAGCACTTATCTCTGTGATCATCTGTCTGACCCGGACTATGCCTGCGAATATTTCTTTCAGCGAGACTCCGCTCTCACCGGCAAGGCGTGCTCCCTCACCCATCTGCTTTACCGATGCCTTGATCAGATTCTCTATTTCTTTTGAAGACGTTCCGGATCTCTGGGCAAGGTTGCGCACTTCGGAAGCAACCACTGCAAAACTCCTGCCGCTATCACCCGCGCGTGCCGCCTCCACCGCTGCGTTGAGAGACAACAGATTAGTCTGAAATGCAATTCCATTGATGATATCTATGATTTCACTTATCTTTTCCGATGACCTGTTGACATCGTTAATTGCATTGACTGTACCCTCCATTACGACGTTCCCTTTCTCTGCGAGCCGGTATGAGTCTCCGGCGAGTTTTTCCACTTCTGCCGCGTTTTCCGCACTCTGGGATACAGTACTTGCCAGCTCCTCAATCGTGGACGAGATTTCCTCGATACCGGCAGCCTGTTCCCCGGCAGTCTGTGCCAGGGTTTCTGAAGCCTGCTGAATATTGCCGCTGCTATTCTGTACCTCTTCTGTAGACTGCTGAATCACAGAAATGACCTCTCTCAATTTCTTAATAAGAGAGTTGGCATTCTGGCTTATCTCACCTATCTCGCTTGAAGAGATCATTGGCACACCTTTAATTGTGAGATTTCCTTCTTTAACTGCTTTCAGCGCCTCCATCAGCATAATATTACTTTTTTTTATATTTTTCATAAGGAGATTGAGCGTAATGAATATAGTTGCCAGCAGAAGAACAACAATAAATATAATATGGACGCCGATGTTACTGATCACCATTTGCTTCGCATTCTGCAGGTACAGCAGGTATCCGAATATTATAACCGGGATAATCACAATCGATACGGTAAATACAGCTATGCGCCGGCCCAATTCAACTCTTGTATATGAACCTTCCGGAAGTTCCGTATCCCTGATCGAATCCTGTGACAGAATTTCTAAAAGGCTGTTTTCCGAAACTATATTCGCAATTACGAAGTTGACCAGCGCCATAACCGGCAGCATAAGTATAAAGGGCATTGCATTCATCCATGTCATGTTCATATTGACAAACATCAGCAGCAGTAAAAACGGTATACCGAAAAACCACAAACCGACAACCTGAAACCCGAAAGACAAGGGGAACTTAAACAGGTCTTTTTTAATCCGGATACGGTCATACTGGTCATTCTCCACGTTTTTTATCAAACGCGATACCTTGCTATTCGTCATAACCATATCTATAATAAATATCAATACAACAACTACACCTACGTCGGCCAGCAGATATTTAACCTGTGATGATGTATATCCTCCTGTAAAATACGCGAAATAGCTTATCAGAGGAATCAGTATTGGATAGGCAATTAATGGAGTTTTGGCCAATGAATGTTTTAACATTGTTTTTGCAGTCATAATATTTTCACCTCTCTAAGATGCGAAACTGACATTTTGATTATGAGGATTTTACCATAGACTTCTGATTAATATAGTGCCTTCGTAGAATTTTAATGTATCAGGTTTATTTTAATATTTAAAAAAATATTTACAGAAATCATTTGTAATATTTATAATAAATAATACAAAATATTTGCTATAAAATCAAGAATATTAAATTTATCCAATCCCGTGGACAAAAACATATTTCCGTTATATATCCTACTCATAATAAAACGGACATGAAATTGCGCTCATGCCCGCTTTAAAATTCATATCGCGTTAAAGATTATCTCTTCGTTCTCTTTTTCCCGGAAGGAGTGCTATCTCTCCCATGCTCATCTTCTTTAACGCCTGTAACCGGCTCCTCATTAAACTGCACCTCATCAGTCTCATTTCTCCTTACAAGTATTTTATTCTCTGTCGCCTCCCTGAACTTTTCAGTATATTCGAATACCGCCGGGACCACTATAAGGGTAACGAGAGTGGAAATTATAATTCCACCCATAATTGAAATTCCCATGGATTGACGCATTTGCGCCGCCTCTCCAATACCAAGCGCAAGCGGCAGCATGCCGGCGAGCATGGCGAATGTTGTCATAAGGATAGGCCTGAGCCTTCTCTGCCCGGCATGAAGTATTGCGTCTTTCCTGTTTAAGCCGGATTGTACACCATGCACTGCATTGTCCACCAGTAATATTGAGTTTTTAGTAACTATCCCCATCAGCACAACCATCCCTATCATGCTCATTATATCAAGCATAGAGTTGGAAATAAAAAGTGCAAACAATGCCCCGGTAAGAGCAGGAGGTACGGCAAGTAATATTGTAAACGGCGTGACAAAAGACTCATAAAGGCTTGATAGGACAAAATAAATAAATAGTATAGCAAGTATCAGGGCAATTATTATGCTCTGCGCAGTTTCTGCAAAAGTTTCTGATTGTCCGCTAAAACCATATGTAATTCCGAGAGGAAGCTTTATTTCTTTTAGAATATCTTTCGTCTGGGCCATGGCATCACCGACAGCACCTCCCTGGGCCAGGTTAGCGGTAATTTTGACAATATAGGCCTTATCTTTTCTGAGGATCTCCGAGAATCCGAGTGCATACTCGCCGTTTGCCACATTACTCAAGGGGAGCATTCTGCCGCTGGTATTTGCTATTTTGGTTAAATAAAATGTCCGCCCCAGATCTCTCTGCTCCGGTTTCAGCCTGGCACGTATATCATACCCTATCCCTTTTTCACGAAACTGTCCTACAATAGCTCCGGATATATTATATCTCAGTTCGGTCCCGGCAACACTGTTCAATACTCCAAGAGCCTGCATCTTATCCTGGTTAAAATTTACACGAAACTCCGGACTCCCTTTTCTGATAGATGTGTCCACATCAACAAGATCCGGCAAATTCTTAACCTTTTCAAAAATCATATTTGCAGACTCCTCGACTGATTCAAGATCACGTCCCGAAATGACAAGAGTATATGGAGCATTCCCCTTATGGTCTTGTGCAGAACTTACCGCAGGATGAAGATATGAAAATTCTTTAAGCATCCCCCTGGCTATATCTTTAGACTCATCTGTGGTCTTTTCCCTGTTTTTTTTCAGAAAGACATGGATCTCACCTTCCGTTGCCTGCCCCCTGGAACTGCCGGCTGTTACAGCATAATGGTCAAGGTCTTTAATTGTCTTAATCTTTTCCTCAATCTTTTTAAGAGTATCCTCAGTACCCTGAAGGCTCGTACCTCCAGGCGTTTCAATATATATTTTAAACTCGCCCTCATCGCCGGAGGGACTAAAAGTCTTTTTAACAAATCCAAGCAGCCCTATACTGCTGATAAAGACAGCAAGTGTTAAACCTATAACAAGCAGGGAATGATTAAGGCAGAACCCCATGACTTTTGTATATAACTGATCCATACTGACCTGAAACCGTTCAAAAGCTCTGGTAAAGATATTGCTCGATTTTTCCCCGGTCCCCGCAAAATAGGCACTCAAAAATGGAGCGACTGTAAGAGCATCAAAGAGGCTCACAATCATTGCAAAGACAACCGTAAATGCAAACGGCTTAAACAGCTTTCCGATTACTCCACTCAGCATACCTACCGGTATAAATACAGCAAGAATCGCACAGGTTGTCGCGATTACCGCGAGCATAACCTCATTTGTACCTTTTTCTGCGGCATCGAAGGAATCATGGCCATCCTCAAGCTTTCTGAAAATATTCTCCCTTACAACAATCGCGTCGTCAACAAGAAGCCCTACGACCAGTGAAAGAGCCATAAGCGTCATAAGGTTAAAAGTGTAACCCATAACATACATCAGTATTACCGCGCCCAGCATACTGTTTGGAATCGCAATAGCGGTAATAATTGTTGACCTGACATTCCCCAGAAATAGATATACGACAAGGACAGCGAGAATTATTCCAATAATTATTGAACTGACTGTTTCATGAACATTAGTTTTGATCCACTTCGACTGATCGACTGCTACTATAAGACGGGAGTCTCCCTTCATATCTTTAAGAATCTTATTTATTTTTTCAAGCTCAGCTTTTACAGCATCTGTTACTGATACTGTATTTTTACCGGATTGTTTAATAACATTGAGATAAATACAGGATTGAATTGTTCCGGAATTATTGTTCGTGTTTATATCTTTATTATCAGGATAATATATGTAACCTTTAGAGTTAAGTTCCTCCAGCCCGTCTTTTACAGTACCGAGATTCCTGACGCTGACGGATTTTCCCACTTCACCGGAGAATGAAATTACGCTATTATTTATCTGGTCCAGGTTAGTATACTCACCCATTGAGCGGAATACAGTCTGCTTCGCTCCGCGATCTTCTGTCCCGATCGGGATGTTTGAACCGGAACTTTGCATCTTGCTAACAACAGTGGCCATCGGAATCATATATGAATTGAGTTTATTCTGATCTATATCAACATGGATTTCTCTCCTGGTCCCGCCTCTTATCTCAACACTACCTACATCATTTACCCTTTCAATCATCGGCTTTAAAGTTTCATTTGCCAGGTCGTACATTTCCCCGGGCGAAAGATTAGATACCAGTGCAAGCCTTAAAACAGCACTTGCACTGGGGTCGAATTTACGCACAATCGGGTCATTCTCAAGATCATCCGGAAGTTTATTTAACGCAAGACCGATTTTATCGCGCACATCCTGGGAGGCAACATCAACATCAACATCCATATTAAATTCAAGGACAATAACGGAGAGGCTCTCTGAGTTTGTGGAGCTTATATGCTTTAATCCCGGAATTGATCCGAGCTTATCCTCAAGCGGCTTTGAAATAAGCTGATCTATCTCTTCGGGAGACGCACCATCATAGGTTGTTATAACGCCGATTGCAGGGAAATCAATTTCAGGCATCAATTCAAGTCCGATGTTACGAAATGAAAGCACTCCCAATATAAGGATTATAGAGACTATGCAGGTTATAAAAACCGGCCGTTTAATCGCTAGTTTTGCAATATTCATTATCTTCCTCTTTAATACTCTTAATCAGAATAAATTTTCTTCAATTCCGGTCTTCAAAATACTTTTTATAAATGTAAATTTTTTATTTTCCCTATTATACAAATTGACCGTCACTCCGTCTGAAATGCAGTAAAACTTCGGTATTTGCAAGTCCGGAAGATTAAACCGGAAAGCTATAAAATTAAAAAAATATTTAATTCCGCCTGACTTCTATTATTTAACCAGATCCATATAGTCTATATAATACCCGATAAGCTGATACTTCAGTGCGAGGATACTATTTCTTTCTGACGTGATACTGTTTTCAGTGTTAATTACATATGAGAGGTTAAGCCTGGCCTGGTTGTATTTTCTTTTTTCTGTTACCAGTTTAGACTCGAGCGCTTTAAGTGTTTTTTCTTTATTTTCAAGCTGTTCAATTATTCCGTTTGATGATTCGATATAACCGAGGAGCTGCTTCCTGTAGCTGTTCCGCACCACGGAATATTCATATTCAAGTGCCCGGATCTGTATCTCTACATCTTTCAGGCTGCTTTCTGCGGCGTTGTTTTCGAGAGAATACCTGAATTCAAATCCGATACTGTAGTCTGTATCATCAACGCCATATGTCTGAGAGTCAGAGAGATCTTTTTGGGTTACTCCGGCAAAGACATTTAATTCAGGAAGAAGTTTATTCTCATATACTCCCTTTGAATAGGTGTAATTCTTCATTGTTAAATCTATAATTTTTGCGGATGTTGTATTTTTAAAATCAATTTCAACCGGTTTGGATCCATTGATTTTCTGATAAAACAGGTCAAAGGCCCTATCATCAAGTTTAACGGCATTTATATGCAGGTAGACTCCGATCTGATTTTCTATATTCTTCAGTGCCGTCTCGTATTCCCTGCGCTGATTTTCATAACCCAGGACAGATGTAATTGCACTCTGGTAGTCATCATTATCAGCAAGTCCCGCATTAAGCTTTCTTCTTATCTGCTCTTTCAGGGCATTTGAATTACTGATAGCGTCATCAAAATTTTTAATATTTTCCTTATACATAACCCATTGAAAATAAAGTTTCTTATACGCATTGAGTACGCTCTTATTATTTTCCTGGAGCTGGTATTTCGCGATTTCAAGTTGCATCTTCGCATTATTTTCGGAGTACCTGTCTACTTTCCCGAGAAAGTTATAAAGCAACGGCTGTGAGAGTCTGACTGTTACAGAAGGTTCATAAGAGGAATAATCCGATGTACTAAAGTTACTGTAACTGTTTTTCGTATAGTTATATGTACCACTCAGGGTTGTTCCGGTGGAGGTGATTGTTTTGCTCAATCCCGCGTAATAATCATATCCTTTCACATCTCCTTTATTATTAATTCCCGAGTATTCTTTATTGGAATAGGCAGTTGCCCCCGCATTAAGAGATATGTCGCCTCCCGATTTTGCGCTTTTTACCCTGTTTTCTGCCGATAGGACATTTATCTCGTTACTTTTAAGCTCCGGAAGAGCTTTTTCGATCTCAGCGATATATTCCTCATACGAAATAGTTTTTATTACCCGGCCTGCCTCATCCGGGTAAACAGAAGCAGTTATGACTGACAGAAAAATTACAGATGCAAAAATTTTGAATCTCATTTATTAACCTCAAATTATGATAAAACTGAAGTTAACATAAATTATAGTAATTTATAAGTCAACCACACTTGCAAAGTCGTACCTTAAATTAACCATACTCCTCCTCTTTACCACCTGTAACCGGCTCCTCATTAAACTACACCTCTATAGTCTCCTTTTCCCTTACGATTATTTTACTCTCTGTCGCTTCCCTGAATCTATCTATGTATTCAAACACCGCCGGGACAACAATCAGTGTCACAAGTGTTGAGACTATAATTCCTCCCATTATAGATATACCCATAGACTGCCGCATCTTCGCAGCCTCCCCTATGCCAAGCGCAAGGGGAAGCATCCCCGCAAGCATTGCGAAAGTCGTCATAAGTATCGGCCTGAGCCTCCTTTCCCCAGCCTGAAGTA
>CAZVFJ010000164.1:0-2039 GCA_964625825.1 uncultured Leptospirales bacterium
AAAAAATGCTCACCGGGGGATTCCCTGACAGGTTTATAAGCCATGGTTCTATGAAGGAGCTTTTTAAAGATTATGGTATTGACCCTGAATCGCTGGCAGATACGATATGTCAGGCGATGGATAAAAATACACATAAAAAAAAGAAGGTTTAAGACCTTCTTTTTTTTATGTTTTAAAAAAGTACTTTTGTTTAATTTCTGACTAATATGTTAAAAATAATACTCATCCTGCCGCTAAAATAAACCTCTCCGGTTAATGAAAAAATGTTGCCTCCAGTTACTTTTTCTTTTTTTTATTAACGTAAATGTTAAACTGAATAATTAAACTGATTGATTAAACAATGAGGTTATAATGACAAGCAGAGAGAGAATCCTGAACGCGGCTATACCCGTATTTGCAAGGAAGGGGAGGTTTGGTGCTCACATGGAGGATATAGCAGCCCTTGCCCATATAAACAAGGCGATGATATACTATATATTTCACAGTAAAGATGAACTCTACCTTGAAGTACTGAAACTGGTGTTAGCCGAAGCCAACAGGTTAAATTCTATATTTAATTTAGATGAACTGAATGGTGAGAATGATTATGTAAAGTTATTGAGGAATTATATATCAGTCCAGATTTCATTCTTCGCTGAAAATACCTATTATACGAAGATTATTGTGGATGCCATAAGCAGCGGTGCTGAGGAGATACCGATTGCAGTTAAATATTACAGAGATAGCAATAGTGGTATTCAACCCCCAGAACAATTAAGAGTACTTATTGAAAAAGGTAAATCAGAAAAAATTTTTAGGAATATAGATACTGATCAGTTTATCATCAGCATAATCGGGATGGTTATGATCTATTTTTTTTCAGGCAACCTTTCAGAATTTCTGAATATTAGTATTAAGGATGAAAAAAAATTTTTAGAGGAACGCAAAGAGAGCATCATCGACCTGATTCTAAACAGCATACTTATAAAAAATAAAAAAAATAAATAAATAACAGGAAGAAGTAATAATTAATAAAGAGGGAATATGAAAAAACTTTTAAGCTATCTTCTTGATCAGAAACTTCTGATCAACCTCATAGTGGCAATAATCCTTATTGCAGGGCTTGCGACTTTTTCCGGAATAAACAGGGAATCGATTCCTGATATTAAATTTGACATGGTTACAATAACAACCATATATCCCGGCGCATCACCTTCTGATGCGGAGGAGCTTATATCCATACCCATTGAAAAGAAGCTCCGCAGTATCAGCAACCTCGACAAAGTGAGGGCGTATAATGTAGAGAATGTTTCACTCATTGTTGTCTTCATTGATGATAAAGCCAAAGACAAGAAGAAGGTTGTGCAGGATATTAAGGATGCTGTAGAGCAGGTGGATAACCTTCCGGTTGCGGCAGAGAAACCGGTCGTTGCTGAGGTGACATTTGACAATACCGAACTTATAAGTATAGCCTTTACAGGGAAGGATGATAAAGTGCCCTATACAAGGCTCCGTGAATTTGCCGATAAATCGGAAAACTTTTTCTACGATATTGATGGCATAGCCGAGGTTGAAAAGTATGGTTTCTATGACAGGGAGTATCTCGTTGAAGTAGATCCCGATTCTCTTGATAAGTACAGGATCGGCATGAACACCGTCGTCAACACACTAAAAATGCGTAATATAAATTATCCCGGAGGGCCTCTTAGAATAGGGAAAAAGGAATTCGTACTCCGTACCAAGGGGCAGTTTAAAAATGCGGAAGAGATACGAAATACTGTAATCCGTGGTAATGATACAGGGTATACCCTCAGAATAAGGGATATGGCAAAGGTCATAGACACATATGAGGAGGTGGATGTTCATCACAGGTTCAACGGAAAGCCGGCAGTTGTATTTAAACTGTGGAAAAAGAGGAGCGCGGATGAGATTGAACTCTCTGACAGGCTTAAAAAGGCTGTTGCCGAATATTCAATTCCCGGTTATGAAGATGTGGAGATATCATTCTTTAATGATCAGAGCGACATGACGCGCACCAGGATTACATCGGTTGTTCATGA